>JANXXS010000093.1 GCA_025350505.1 Burkholderiales bacterium | reverse complement strand
CGGTTCAGCTTTGCACCAATCGCCGGCTTTTCGAGATCGACATCAGGATGCCGAGGCCGAGGCCGAGCGTGACCATCGCCGTGCCGCCGTAGCTGATGAAGGGCAGCGGCACGCCGACCACCGGCAGGATGCCGCTCACCATGCCCATGTTGACGAAGGCATAGGTGAAAAAGCCGAGCGTGATGGCGCCGGCGAGCAGCCGCGTGAAGACCGTCGGCGCCTCGGCCGCGATCATCAGGCCGCGAAAGATGAGGAAGACGAAGCCGAGCACCAGGCCGGCGCAGCCGACGAGGCCGAACTCCTCGGAGAAGGCGGCGAAGATGAAGTCGGTGGTGCGCTCGGGGATGAACTCGAGGTGCGTCTGCGTGCCCTTCATGAAGCCCTTGCCGGTGGTGCCGCCGGAGCCGATCGCGATCTCGCCCTGGATGATGTGAAAGCCCTTGCCGAGCGGATCGGTGGTCGGGTCGAGCAGGGTGCAGATGCGGTTCTTCTGGTAGTCGCGCAGCATCGGCCACTTCACCTCGGGCTGGCAGATCCGGTCCTCGGACACGATCACCGCCGTGATCGCCATCGCGCCGAGCACCGCCACCGGAACGATCAGCTTCCACGACAGTCCGGCGAAGAAGATCACCGCCAGGCCCGCCGACAGCACGAGGATGGCGGTGCCCAGGTCGGGCTGCTTGACGATGAAGGCGACCGGCACGACGAGCAGCATCGTCGCGATCAGGAAGTCGAGCGCGCGCAGCTGGCCTTCGCGACGCTGGAACCACCACGCCAGCATGAGCGGCATGGCGATCTTCATGATCTCGCTCGGCTGGATCGTCACGCCGAGGTTGAGCCAGCGCGTCGCGCCCTTCTTCGTCACGCCCAGGCCGGGCAGCGCCGTGGCGATCAGGAGGGCGAGGCCGACGAAGTAGAGCGGCACCGCGAAACGCATGAGTTGCTGGGGCGGCACCTGGGCGATGATAAAGAGCACGCAGCCGGCGATGAGCAGGTTGCGGCCATGGTCGGCGAAGCGGGTGCCGTGGTCGAAGCCGGCCGAGTACATGGTGACGAGGCCGGCCATCGCGAGCAGCAGGGTCGCGCAGGCCAGCGGAACGTCGAATCCGGTCCAGAGCGGCCGCGAGCGCTGCCAGACCGACGGCCGATCGAACCCCGCGCTCACTGGACGACCCTCCGCGCTGCGCGCTCCGGGATGAGCGCTTTGGAGCGGCCATGCGCGCTCATGGCGCCCTCGTGCCCGCGGCGCGCTGGCGTCGCATCATGGCTTCGGCGACGCCGGCGCGTCGTTGCGCAGGGCGATGCGCGAGCCCGACACGCCGTCGATCGTGCTGCCCTTCAGCGGCACGGCCTCGATGGGCCGCGGCGTGCCGATCGGCACGGTCGAGGTGCCCTGCTGCGTCGCCGCGATGTCGACCTCGCTCGGGTATTGGCCGGAGAGCACGTAGTCAAAGATGCGGCGGGCGATCGGTGCCGCCGCGCCGGCGCCGAAGCCGGCGTTCTCGACCACCAGGGCGACCGCGATGCGCGGCGACTCCAGCGGCGCGAACGCCGTGTAGAGCGCGTGGTCGCGGTGCCGCTCGTCGACCTTGTTGGCGTTGTACTTCTCGTTCGCCTTGATCTCGACGACCTGCGCCGTGCCGGTCTTGCCGGCCGACTTGTAGGGCGCGCCGACGAAGGAGCCGCGCGAGGTGCCCTCCTGCGTCACGCCGTACAGCGCGTTGTGGATGACGGCCACCTGCTCCGGCTTCCACGGCAGCGGCGGCGGGTCCTTGAAGGCGAGCGGCTGCGGCGCCCGGCTCTCGTAGTGCTCGACGGCGCGCACCAGGTGCGGCAGGTGGCGCTGGCCGCCTGCCGCCATGGTCGCCTCGGCCTGCGCCAGCTGCAGCATGGTGAAGGCGTTGTAGCCCTGGCCGATGCCGAGCGAGATGGTCTCGCCGGCGTACCACTTCTGCGCTTCCTTCTTCTTGTAGGCGGCACGCTTCCACTCGGTCGAAGGCAGGGTGCCGCGCAGCTCGCCCTGCAGGTCGATGCCGGTCATCTGGCCGAGCCCGAGCGGTGCCATGAAGTCGTGGATCGCATCGACGCCGAGGTCGTTGGCGAGCATGTAGTAGTAGGTGTCGCACGAGGCCACGATCGACTTGTACATGTCGACCGTGCCGTGCCCGCCTTCCTTGTCGTCGCGAAAGCGGTGGTCGCCGAAGTTGAAGTAGCCGGGGTCGTAGATCGTCTGCTGCGGCGTGCGCTTGCCGAGGCTGAGCGCGGCCAGGGCCATGAAGGGC
>JANXXS010000072.1 GCA_025350505.1 Burkholderiales bacterium | reverse complement strand
TAGCGCTCGCTCTCGAAGAACTCGTCGTGCTTTTCGAACTTGCCCGCGCTGGAGGTGAGCGCGCGGACGATGTCCTGCGCGACGGAAGGCTTCTCGGCAATGATCAGGGACTTGGTCATTCTCTTGGCATGTCTTTCGCGTGCGGCTCCGCCGCATCAATACAATCCGGGCTTCTCGCGCGCACGCCTACGCGCGCGCACCCATGAATTCAATGTACGCAAAAAAAAGTTCGGCGCGAAAAACCCTTCCGAGTCCTCGCAAATCTTCTCCGGCCGTCGGCCCACGCAACCGCATCGAAGTTCGAGCCTCGGGCATCCACGGCAAAGGAGTGTTCGCCGTCAAGGCGATCGCCGAGGGCGATCGCATCATCGAATACACCGGTCCCGTCATCACCTGGAAAGAGGCGCAGCGCCGCCACCCGCACGACCCGGACGACCCGAACCACACCTTCTACTTCCACATCGATGACAAGCGCGTGATCGACGGCATGTTCGGCAGCCCGGCCAAATGGATCAACCACGCGTGCGACCCGAACTGCGAAGCCGACGAGGACGAGGGCCGCATCTTCATCAAGGCGCTGCGCGAGATCGCGCCCGGCGAAGAGCTGAACTACAACTACGGCCTGGTCCTCGACGGTCGCCACACCGCCAAGGTCAAGAAGGAATACGAGTGCCGCTGCGGCAGCCCGCGCTGCCGCGGCACGATGCTCGCGCCGAAGCGGTGAACACCGGGCGCGCGCCGATCCTCGCGACGCTGCGCGTCGCCGAGACCGGATCGACGAACGCCGACCTGCTCGCCTGGGCGCGCGAGGCCGCCCCCGGCACCGCCCTCGAACCCCGCCTGCTCGTCGCCGACCGGCAGACCGCCGGACGCGGTCGCCGCGGCCGCAGCTGGCACGGCGCGCCCGGCGCATCGCTCACCTTCTCGCTGGCCTGGCCGGTGGCCGGCACCGACCTGTCCGGCCTCTCGCTGGCCGTCGGCGTGGCCTTGGCCGATGCGATCGACCCGCGACCCGCCAGCGCGCTGCACGTCGGCCTGAAGTGGCCCAACGACCTCTGGCTGGTAGGCGACGACGAGGCAGGCCGCAAGCTCGGCGGCGTGCTGATCGAGACCGCGCCGTTCGGCAGCGGCCGCGTCGCCGTCGTCGGTGTCGGCATCAACGTGCTGGAGCAGCGCGTCGACGGCGCCGCCAGCGGCGTCGCCTGGCTGCGCGAGATCGATTCCGGGGCAACGCCCGATCGTCTGCTCGAACAGCTCGTGCCGGCGCTCGTCGACGCGCTGCACACCTTCGAGCAGAGCGGCTTCGCCGCCTTCCTGCCGCGCTTTGCGGCGCGCGACCTGCTGCGCGGCAAGACGGTCCGCTGCGGCGCCGACGGCGGCACGCGCATCGAAGGCAGCGCCGCCGGCGTGTCGGCTTCGGGCGAGCTGCTCGTTCGCACGGCGGGCGGCATCGAACGCATCGTCAGCGGCGAGGTCAGCGTGCGCCTGGGCGAGGCGGGGGCGCAGCGGCCCACGCCGGCGAGGGCGCCGTGCTGAAGGCGGCGCTGGTGGCGATCGTCGCCGCCAACCTGCTGTTCTTCGGCTTCACGCGTGGCTGGTTCGACGGCGTGCTCGGCCTGCATTCGCGCGGCGATCGCGAGCCCGAGCGGCTCGCCAACCAGGTGCGCCCAGCGAGCATCGTCATCATGCCGGTCGCTTCGGCGCCGAGCGCCGCCGCGACGTCCAGCGCCTGCCTCGAGGCCGGCCCGATCGCCGCCGGCGATGCGGCGGCGGCCGAGACCGCGCTCAAGGCCGTGCTGGCCGCCGGTGCCTGGGTGGACGTGCGCAACGAATCGACGAGCAGCGGCGGCACGATCGTCGTCACGCACACCTATCGCGTCGGCAGCGCCGACGCGGCCACGGCGACTCGCCTGGCCGCGCTGAAGCTCGACGCCTCCGGGCGGGGCTTCAGCGCCTGCGCAAAGCCCGATCCGGCGCGCTGAGCGCGGCGCGGCGGCGCTCGAAGCGCGCCGCCGCGGCAAGTGCCAGCACGGCGCCCAGCAGCAGCAGCAGCCAAGTGGCGTCGAGCGCGCCGCCACCGCCGCCCGACGACGTCGCCGCGGCAGCGACCGTGACGACGCTGTTGGCGGTCGAGACGACGAAGTTGTTGTCGGTCGTCGTCAGGCGGATCGTGAAGCTGCCGGCGGCGCTCGGCAGAACCGTCACTGCCGCGCTCGTGCTGCTGCCGCTGATGACGGCGCCGGTGCTGCCGGCAGTGACGATCGCCCACTGATAGGTCGCACTCTGACCGGCGCCGATCACCGAGCTGGAGACGATGGCCACCGGCTGCCCGGCGGTCGGCGCCGCGGTCGTCACGGTGATCGCCGCCTGCACGGGAGCGGCGACCGTGATGATGCTGTTGGCGGTCGACCCGAATCCGTTGTTGTCGATCGTCGCGAGGCTGATCGTGAAGACACCGGCCGCCGGCGCCGACACGGTGACTGTCGAGCCGGTGCTGCTGCCGCTGATGGCCGCACCGGTGGTGCCGGCGCTGACGATCGACCATTGATAGCTCGCCACGCTCTGGCCCGCGCCGATGACCGAGCTCGAAGCGATCGAGATCGGCTGGCCTGCCGTCGGCGCGGCTGTCGTCACCGAGATGGCGGCCTGCACGCCGGCCGCGCGGAGGACCGCAGCGTGGGCGTCGAGCATGCCGGCGCCGCAGACGCCGACGATGCAATAGCACTCACCCTGATCCATGCTGGTCGCCGTCGGCGCGAAGCATTGCGGCGTAGCCGGACTCGTCGTGCCGCCGGTGGTCGGGAACGCCCGGGCGCTCGATTGCAGTGCCGCCTTGACCTGGGCCGGCGTCAGCGAGGGCTTGACCGAGAGCATCAGCGCCACCGTGCCGGAGACGAGCGGCGCAGAGAAGCTGGTGCCGAGCGAGGGGTTGAAGCTGTCGGTGTAGATCGCGCCCGCGGCGCCGAGCACCGGGTTCGTCGTGCCCGAATTCGCCGTCGTCATGATCGGGTAGAGACAAGGTTGACTGTTGCCGGTGTTCACGCAATTGCCGCCCGGTGCGCTGATCGTCACCTCAGGACCCAGGTCGGAAAATCCGACCTTGTCGCCGACATGGCGCAAGCCGGTGACGGCGATCACGCCCGGGCAATTGGCCGGCGTGCCCACGAGGTGGCCGGCACTGTTGCCTGCTGAAGCAACGACGACCGCTCCAGCCGCGGTGATTCGGGTCATCGCGTCGATATACAACTGAGGACACGCGTTGCCGCTTGTGCCGCCAAGACTCATGCTCAGTACCTTCGCGGGCGTCGGATTCGCCGGCAGGCCAAGCATGGCGAGCTCGCTCGCAGAGTAGACGCCCGCAGCCCATTGCATCGCAACGACGATATCGGAGTCGCTGCCGCCACACTTGCCGAGGACACGTACCGGCAGCACCTTCACATTGCGGCCGACGCTCGCGATACCGGCGCCGTTGTTGGTCGCTGCGCCGATCAGGCCGAGCGTCTGAGTTCCGTGCCACGAACTGCTCTCGCCGATGTAGTTGCCGCCCGAGTCCCGTGCGCCGCACTGGAAAAAGATGCCACCCGACTGATTTGCTTCCGCGACCGTAATCCAGTCACCCGGATCACTGGCGTCGGCGTCCCGATCATCACCATCGTTCGCCGTGGCGAAGACGCCAGGACTATCAGCGCTGATCATGTCGTAGCCGGGGAGCAGGTTGACGCCCGCGATATCGGGATGGTCCTTGCGCACGCCGGTGTCGAGCACGGCGACGACGACGCTCGCGCTGCCGGTCGTGATGTCCCAGGCCTGTTCGGCGTTGATCGCCGCCGGCGCGGTATTGGCGGCCGTGCCATCGGGTCCCGGCGGCTTAAGGTACCACTGGCCGACAGTGGGACCGCCGGCCGAAGCGGTGGCCGCGCGGCTCGCGTAGAACGGATCGTTCGGCACCGCGACGATGTGCTTGCGCTCGTCGACGACGGCGAACTCGACGTCCTTCTGCGCCGCGATGCGCGCCGCGAGGCTCTCCGAACTGAGGCCGTGCGCCATGACGACGTGCGAGCGGTCGCTGAGGCCGATGCCTGCCGTCAGCGCCACGCCGATGCGATCGCCGAGCGCATGCGCCTGCAGCGTGCGCGTGCCGGTGGCGGTCAACGCCTGCTTCTTCAGCAGATCGGAGTCGGCACGGTACTTGACGATGACGCGGGCGAAGGCCGGGCCGACCACCGCCGGCCTGGCGATGCCCTGGGCCAGCGGCGTGTGCGCGGCCAGCGGCAGCAGCAAGGTGGCCGCGAGCACGGCGACGCTCAGGATCGTTCTACGCATTCGAATCACTCCATGGGATCACATGACGGCGCGGTGTTTGCGCCCATCGACATCGACCGCTTCATACACACCGCTCGCCTGTCGCATCTTCGCCATCGCCGCGTCGCACGCCGAAGCGTCGGCGCAGTGCAGGACGAGCGCGTGCCAGGTCGCGCTGACGGCGGCCGCGTAGCTGGCGGGGACGCCGGCGCGGCGGGTCGCCTCGTCGGCAATGGCGCGCGTGTCCTCGGAAGATCTGACGAGCTTGACGACGACGCGCAACTCGACGCCGCCGGTCGCCGGCGCGGAAACGGGCGCAGCGCATGCCGAGAGCGCGCTCGCCGCGAAGGCCGCAGCAAAGGGAGCGGCAAGCAGCGCGCGAGCAGAACCCGCAGCGCGAGGAAAACGGGGCGCCATCCGGACCAGTTTAGGACGCGGCGCAGCGCCCGGCAGCCTGCTTTACCAAGGCTTACGCCGCTCTGGCGGGCGCCGCCAACTACCTCACGTTGCGGCGCCCCCGGAGTCAGGCTGCGGTCAGCGATCCTTGCGCAGCAGAGGGATCGGCGCCGACGCATCGCCGAGCATGAACAGCGTGAACACCGAGTTGCCCGGGATGGGGATGTTGGCGGTATAGATCGGCGTCAGGCTCGACGGCGAGGTGACGTCGAAGTGCGTCAAGGTGCCGGCGGTGCCGGCCGGCACGACGGCGTAGCTCGAGGCCGCGCCCGGCGCGATGCTGCTGGCGACGACGGCGAAGTTGATGTCGAGCGACAGCGGCACCGCGGCGCCGGTGACACCGTTGAGCAGGCGCATCTTGAAGTTGGTGGTGACGGCGGGCAGGTGGTTGTCGTCGGCGATCAGGCTGGCGACCGCGCTGCCGGCATTGCCGTAGACGAGCAGCGTCGTGTCGCTGCCGGCGGTGAGCGCCGTCGCCGGCGCACCGATCGAGCTGCCGTTGACGCTGATGTTGATGGCGCTGCCGGCCGGCACGTTGGTGTAGGCACCGATGGCCGGTGCGACGACGCCGGTGCCGGTGCCGGTGCCGATCGAGATGCCGCCCGCCGCCGCCGTGACCGTGGCGTTGCTCGACACCGCGACCGCCAGGCGCACGCGCGAGTTGGTATTGCGCGAGGCGGTGTAGGCGCCTTGCTGCACGAGCACGGCGCCGTTGGCCAGCGTGCCGCCCGTGGTCGGCGTGATGATCGCGGTGGCGACCTCCTGGTTCGTCAGCACGACCGAGGCAATGTCGAGGCGAAGGTCGGAAGGGTTGCCCGAGCCGGTGACTCGGATCCGGTAGGTGCCGGGGCCGAACGACAGGAAGGCGCTCGCCTGCACCGAGGTCGACGAGACGAAGGCGAAGGTCGGCGACGACAGCGTCGTGATGTCGACCGCCGGATCGGTGACGTAGACGTCGATGGCGCCGGCATCGGTGGCGGTGTCGAAGATGCGCAGCGAGGCCGTGCCGGTGGCCGGCGCGGTCGTGTCTTCGGCGATCACCGCGGTGCGCACGTTGCCGCCGCTTTCGTACGCCACGAGCGCGAAGTGCTGGTTCCCGGCGACGGTCGGCGCGGTCGTCGCGAGCACGGCGCCGGAGGTCGCATCGTTGATCTGCAGCGTCGGGCTGCCCGCAGAGACGCCGACGTAGGCACTCGCCGTGTCGACGGGGTCGGCGGTGATGGCCGAGGTGGCGTTGGCAAGCAGGCTGAGCGAAGCGTGCGTCAAGGTCGCGTTGATGAGACGCACGTTGGCCGAGCTGCTGGAGCTGCCCCCGCCGCCGCATGCCACCAGCGCTGCGGCTGCGAACGCCGCCACGAAACCGACTCGAATCCTGAAATTGCGCACTTGGCTTCCTTGTATCTCGAGCGCCGCCGGGTCAACGCCGGGGCCGGGCTCGCGTTGTTGATGGAGAGATCGACGATTGGAGCCAATGCGACCGATCGACACATTGCTGCCTGGGTGCGCAATGCAAAGTAATGTCAAGGTGTCGGCGTTCGGCAGCAATCGTGCGTAGATGGAACAGAACTCTTGCCAAGATCGCGGATCGATGAAGACAACCCGCCCCACGGCGTAACGAGGAGCCACTCGAAATGAACACCCCCCTGAAGTCTACCGCTCTGGCGGCGGCGGCGGCCGCCCTGCTCGGCGCCACCGGCATGGCCCGCGCCGCCGAGTACGCAACGGTCGTCTCCGCCACGCCGGTCAACAGTTCGGTCACCGTGCCGCGCCAGCAGTGCGCCGACGTGCAGCGGGTCGTGCAGCCGCAGCCTTCGGGCGGCGGCGCCCTTGTCGGCGCGATCATCGGCGGCGTCATCGGCAATCAGTTCGGCCATGGCGCCGGCAGGGCTTTGGCCACCGGCGGCGGCATCATCGCCGGATCGGCGCTTGGCAACCAGGCCGAACTCAGCAACAACCCGCCGCAGACCGTGGCGTCGCGCGAATGCCGCACCGTCGGCGCCTACGAGAACCGCGTCGTCGGCTACGAAGTCGTCTACGAGTACCACGGCCAGCGCTACACCACGCGCATGGCGAGCGACCCGGGCCCGCGCCTGGCGATCGACGTGCGCCCGGCCGACCAGCCGCTAGACCGCGTCGGCCCGCCGGCCACCTATGGCGCGGTGCCGCCGCCGAGCTACGCAGCGCCGGCCTACACGGCGCCGGCTTACTCGGACCCGAGCTACGTCCAGGCCCCGCCTGCCTACTACCAGCCCGCGCCGTACTACTACTCGCCGGCGCCGTACTACTACGGCCCGCCGGTCATCGGCATCGGCTTCTATGGCGGCTACGGCTGGCATCACGGCTACCGCCACTGGCACTGAGCGCGCGCGCGGCCCGGCCGTCCGTCGAAACGAAAAGAGCTCCCGGCCGGGGGCTCTTTGCGTTGATATCGGCGCGCTGTGGTCGCGTCAGGCGTCGGCCTTGCCGACGACGCGCACCATCTCGAGCGTCTTGTTCGAGTAGCCCCATTCGTTGTCGTACCAGGCGACCACCTTGACGAAGGTGCTGTCGAGGGCGATGCCGGCGTCGGCGTCGAACACCGAGGTCATCGCCTCGCCGCGGAAGTCGGTCGAGACGACCTTGTCCTCGGTGTAGCCGAGCACGCCCTTCATCGGCCCTTCGGACTGCGCCTTCATCTCGGCGCAGATCTCCTTGTAGCTCGCCTCCTTGACCAGCTCGACGGTGAGGTCGATCACCGAGACGTCGGAGGTCGGCACGCGAAACGACATGCCGGTGAGCTTCTTGTTCAGCGACGGGATGACGACGCCGACCGCCTTGGCCGCACCGGTCGACGACGGGATGATGTTCTCGAGGATGCCGCGGCCGCCGCGCCAGTCCTTGTGGCTCGGGCCGTCGACCGTCCTTTGCGTCGCCGTGGTGGCGTGCACCGTCGTCATCAGGCCGCGCTTGATGCCCCACTTGTCGTTGAGCACCTTGGCCACCGGGGCCAGGCAGTTGGTCGTGCACGAGGCGTTGGAGATGATCGCCTCGCCCTGGTAGCTCGTGTCGTTGACGCCGAACACGAACATCGGCGTGTCGTCCTTCGACGGCGCCGAAAGGATCACCTTCTTCGCGCCGGCGTCGAGGTGCTTTTGCGCCGTCTCCTTGGTCAGGAACAGGCCGGTCGACTCGACGACGATCGTGGCGCCCACGTCGCCCCACTTCAGGCTCGCCGGATCGCGTTCCTGCGTCAGGCGGATCCGCTTGCCGTCGACGACGAGGGTGCTGCCGTCGACGGCGAGGCTGCCCTTGAAGCGGCCGTGTACCGAGTCGTACTGCAGCATGTAGGCGAGGTAGTCGGGCTCGAGCAGGTCGTTGATGGCGACGACCTCGATGTCGTCGAAGTTCTGGATCGCGGCGCGAAACACCATGCGTCCGATGCGGCCGAAGCCGTTGATGCCGATCTTGATGGTCATGGGAAAGCGCTCCTGAAGGTCGGATGAGAGTTCAATGACGAGCCAACGCCGCCTGAACCGTGGCGACGACGTTGTCCGCCGTGAACCCGAAATGCTTGAACAGCACCGGCCCCGGTGCCGACTCGCCGTAGCGGTCGATGCCGACGACGGCCGCACAGCCGTACTTCCACCAGCCGTCGGTGACACCCATTTCGACGGCGATGCGCGGCACGCCGGCGGGCAGCACACTTTCCTTCCAGGCGCGGCTCTGCCGGTCGAACACCGAGGTCGAGGGGATCGACACGACGCGCACGGCGATGGCGCCGTTCTCCGGCCTGGCGAGCTGCTGCTGCGCGTTGAGCGCGAGCTGCACCTCGGAGCCGGTGGCGATGAGCACGGCGCGCGGCTTCTTCGACAGGCCGACTTCCGAAGGCTCGGCCAGCACGTAGCCGCCGCGCGCGATGGCGGCCAGTACGTCGGCCGGCCGCGAAGCATCGAAGCCGGGCTTGGGCGCATACGGTAGGTTCTGGCGCGACAGCAGCAAGGCACTCGGGCCGTCGCGCCTTTCGATCGCCGCGGCCCAGGCGACGAGCGTCTCGAGCGTGTCGCACGGCCGCCAGACGTCGAGGTTCGGCATCAGCCGCAACGACGCCGCATGC
Source organism: Burkholderiales bacterium (assembly GCA_025350505.1). Taxonomy (GTDB): domain Bacteria; phylum Pseudomonadota; class Gammaproteobacteria; order Burkholderiales; family Burkholderiaceae_C; genus Schlegelella_A. The sequence continues at coordinate 6,986 of JANXXS010000072.1, read as the reverse complement.
TCGACCGACTGGTGCGTCGGCCCGTCTTCGCCGAGGCCGATCGAGTCGTGCGTGAAGACGTGCACGACGCGCCGCTTCATCAGCGCCGCCATGCGGATGGCGTTGCGGCTGTAGTCGCTGAAGGTGAGGAAGGTGCCGCCGTAGGGAATGAAGCCGCCGTGCAGGGCGATGCCGTTCATCACCGCCGCCATGCCGAACTCGCGCACGCCGTAGTTGACGTGGCGGCCGGCGTGGCCGTTCTCGCCGAGCTTGGGCGAGCCGTCGGCGTTGAAGCGCAGCGGTGGCGTCTGGCTGGTGTTGGTGAGGTTCGATCCGGTCAGGTCGGCGCTGCCGCCGAGCAGCTCGGGCAGGGCCTTGGTGAAGACCTCGAGCGCGAGCTGGCTCGCCTTGCGGCTGGCGACCGTCTCGGCCTTGCCGTGCGCGGCGACCGCGGCGTCGCGCAGCGTCGCCGTCCAGCCGGCGGGCAGCGTGCCGGCGATGCGCCGCGTGTACTCGGCAGCCAGCTCGGGATGCGCCGCTGCGTAGGCGTCGAAGGTCTCATTCCAGGCCGACTCGGCGGCGGCGCCGCGCACCTTCGCATCCCAATGCGCATAGACCTCGTGGGGAACGGCGAAGGCCTCGTACGGCCAGCCGATCGCGGCGCGCGTGAGCTCGATCTCGTCGGCGCCGAGCGCCTCGCCGTGCGCCTTGGCCGTGCCGCCGCGATTCGGCGAGCCCTTGCCGATAACGGTCGTGCAGCAGATCAGGGTCGGCCTGTCGGTCGACCGGCGCGCCTTCGCGATCGCCGCATCGACCGCATCGACGTCGTGCCCGTCGACGCCGGCGATGACGTTCCAGCCGTAGGCCTCGAACCGCTTCGGCGTGTCGTCGATGAACCAGGGTGCGACCGCGCCGTCGATCGAGATGCCGTTGTCGTCGTAGAGAGCGATCAGCTTGTTCAGCTTCCAGGCGCCGGCGAGCGCGCTCGCCTCGTGGCTGATGCCTTCCATCAGGCAGCCGTCGCCGAAGAAGACGTAGGTGTGGTGGTCGACGATGGCGTGGCCATCGCGGTTGAATTCGGTCGCGAGGAGCTTTTCGGCGAGCGCCATGCCGACGGCATTGGTCAGGCCCTGGCCGAGCGGCCCGGTCGTCGTCTCGACGCCGGGCGTGATATCGACCTCCGGGTGGCCGGGCGTCTTGCTGTGCAGCTGGCGAAAGTTGCGCAGCTCGCCGATCGGCAGGTCGTAGCCGGTCAGATGCAGCAGGGCGTACTGCAGCATCGAGGCGTGGCCGTTGGAGAGCACGAAGCGGTCGCGGCCGGGCCAGTGCGGATTGGCCGGGTTGTGGCGCAGGTGCCGGTCCCACAGCGCGACCGCGATCTCGGCCATGCCCATCGGCGCGCCGGGGTGGCCGGAGTTGGCCTGCTGCACCGCGTCCATCGCCAGGGCACGGATCGCGTTGGCCATCCGCGCGGTCTGCTCCGCCGGCGGCGCCTCCACGTCGGCGATCGGGGTGTCCTGGGAAACGATCGCGGCCATGGTGGTTCCGTGCGCAGGGGAGCCGGCCATTTTAGGGGCCGGCCCTTGCCCGACCACGCGCCCGATAATCGTCCCGATGCAGGGCCTCCATCTCACCGCCGACCTGCGCGGCTGCGCTGCCGGGCGGCCCGTGATGACCGATACCGCGGCGCTGCGCAAGCTCTGTCTCGACGCCGTCGACCAGGCCGGCCTGACCGCCGTCGGCGAGCTGTTCCATCGCTTCGTGCCGGCGCCGGGCCAGGCGCACGCGCCGAGCGGCATCACCGGCGTCGTGCTGCTCGCCGAATCTCATCTCGCCGTCCACACCTGGCCCGAGATCGAGGCGGCGACGCTCGACGTCTACGTGTGCAATCTCGGCACCGACAACTCGGCGCGCGCCGAGGTGCTGATGGAGGCGCTCGCCATCGCGTTCTCGCCGGCGCGCATCGAGCGCCACGCGCAGCTTCGCGGATGAAGGCGATCGTGCTCGCCGCCGGTCGCGGCGAACGCATGCGTCCGCTCTCCGACCGCACGCCCAAGCCGCTGCTCGTGGTGCACGGCAAGCCGCTCGTCGTCTGGCACCTCGAGGCCCTGGCCGCGAGCGGCGTGCGCGAGGTCGTCGTCAACACCGCCTGGCTCGAGCAGCAGATCGTCGATGCGCTCGGCGACGGCGCGCGCTTCAGCCTTCGCATCCACTACTCGATGGAAGGCCGCGACCACGGCGGCGCGCTCGAGACCGCGGGCGGCATCGCCAAGGCCTTGCCCCTGCTCGGCGACACGTTCTGGGTCGTCTCGGCCGACGTGTATGCGCCGGGCTTTCGCTTCAGCGCGAGCGCCTTCGATGACTTCGTCGCCAGCGGGCGGCTCGCTCGCCTGTGGCTCGTGCCGAATCCGCACTTTCATCCGCGCGGCGACTTCGGCCTCGGCGCCGACGGCCTCGGCCTGGCCGACACGACCGGCCCCGACGGGCAGCGCTGGACCTACGCCAATGTCGCCCTGATGCGCGCCGAGATGTTCTCGGCCATCGCGCCAGGCACCAAGGCGCCGCTCGCGCCCCTGCTCTACGCCGGCATGCGCGAACGGCGCATCGGCGTCGGTGTCTGGCGCGGCGCGTGGGCCAACGTCGGCACGCCCGAGCAGCTCGCCGAACTGAACGACTTCACTCCCTCTCCCGCCAGCGGGCAAGGGCCGGGGTGAGCCGGTTACTCGGCCAGCGGTAGCGTCACCGCGTCGATGCGCTTCAGCACCTCGGGCGTCAGCTTCGGCAGGAGCTCGACGGCGCCGAGGTTGGACTGCAGCTGCGCCAGGTTCGACGCGCCGGTGATGACGGTCGAGACGCGCGGATTCTTCGCCACCCAGGCGATCGCCAGCTGTGCGACCGTCGCGCCCAGCTCCGCCGCGATCGGCTCCAGCTTGGCCACCGCCGCATTCTTCGTCGGGTCGGTCAGTCCCTTGGCCAGGAAGGACATGCTTTCGAGGGCACCGCGGCTGCCCGAGGGCACGCCGCTCTTGTACTTGCCGGTGAGCAGGCCGCTGGCGAGCGGGCTCCAGGTCGTCAGGCCCAGGCCGATCGTGTCGTAGAGCGCGGCGTACTCCTGCTCCACGCGCTGCCGATGGAACAGGTGGTACTGCGGTTGCTCCATCACGGGCTTTCTGAGGTGGTACTTCTCGGCGACGTCCCACGCCTCCTTGATCTCGGCGGCCGACCATTCGCTGGTGCCCCAGTAGAGCGCCTTGCCGCTGGCGATGATGTCGCTCATCGCCCAGACGGTCTCTTCGATCGGCGTCTGCGGATCGGGCCGGTGGCAGAAGATCAGGTCGACGAAGTCGAGGCCGAGCCGCTTCAGCGATCCGTCGATCGCCTGCATCAGGTACTTGCGGTTCAGCGTGTCCTTGCGGTTGGCCGCCGCGCCCTCGCGGTCGAGGCCCCAGAAGAACTTGGTCGAGACGACGTAGTTGAGGCGCGGCCAGGCCAGCGCCTTGAACGCCTCGCCCATGACGATCTCGCTCTGGCCGCGCGCATAGACCTCGGCGTTGTCGAAGAAGTTGATGCCGGCGTCTATTGCCGCGGCGAGCATCTCGCGCGCCGCCGGCGTGCCGACCTGGTTGTGATACGTGACCCACGAGCCGAGCGAAAGCTCGCTCACCTTGAGACCGCTCGAGCCGAGGCGGCGGTATTCCATGTCGATTCCAGTGCTGGCGCTGCGAAGCCTTCGAGCTTAGCGAAAAACGCCATGGTCTGCGCCGGCCGCTACCATGCGGGGATGGACCGGGACGCCAGCCTCGAACCCTTCCGCGCGAGGCGGGCCCGCCTCGCCGCGACGATGCGCGGCCAGGGCGGCGGCGTGGCCATCGTGCCGACCGCGCCCGAGCGGCAGCGCAACGGCGACAACGACCATCCCTATCGCCACGGCAGCGACTTTCATTACCTGACCGGCTTTGCCGAGCCCGGCGCCTGGCTCGTCGTCGAGGCCAGTGGCACGACGACGCTGCTCTGCCGCCCGAAGAACGAGGAGCGCGAGATCTGGGATGGCTACCGGCTCGGGCCCGATGCGGCGCCCGCCGTGCTCGGCATCGACGCCGCCTTCGCCCTCGACGAGCTCGATCGCGTCATGGCCGACAAGCTCGCCGATCAACCGTCGGTCTGGCTGCCTGCGGCGACGCCCGGATTGGCGCAACAACTCGAAGGCTGGCTCGAGCGGATTCGCGCGCGCGAGCGGCAAGGCATCGAAGCGCCGCGCACCCAGCACGACCTGGCGCCGGTGCTGGCCGAGATGCGTGTCGTCAAGGATGCCGGCGAGCTGGCGACGATGCGCCGCGCCGCCGAGATCAGCGCCGGCGCGCATGTGCGGGCGATGCGCTTTTGCGCCGACGCCTTTCGGCGCGATGCGAGCATCGGCATCCCCGAGTACGTGGTCGAGGCCGAACTGCTGCACGAGTTTCGCCGCCACGGCGCCGACGGTCCGGCCTACGGTTCCATCGTCGCCGCCGGCGCCAACGCCTGCGTGCTGCACTACGTGCCGGGTCGCACCGAGTTGCGCGCCGGCCAGCTCTGCCTGATCGACGCCGGCTGCGAGCTCGACGGCTACGCCAGCGACGTCACGCGCACCTTTCCCGCCGACGGCCGCTTCACGCCGGCGCAGCGGGAGCTCTACGACATCGTCGAGGCAGCGCAGCATGCGGCGGTGGCCGCGACGCGGCCAGGCGCACGCCAGCGCGATGCGCACGCGGCCGCGGTTCGAACTCCATCATTATTCGTCGGGTTGAGGTAGTTCTTGCTCAGCGTATAGGTGTAGGTGCCGTCGTCATTGATCGCGATCGTGCCATAAGTGCCCGTCGCAAGGCCAGACAAGGCGTAATGCAGTGTTCCAACACCATTGCCCGTTGCTGTCAGTTGGTTCGTAGCGTCTGTTTCAAGTGGACTGCCAGGCAGCGAACCAGTTATCGTGCTCCCCACAAGATCTTGCCCATCAGGAAGACCAAAGGTATCAAGGGCCTTTTCATAAACCGTTACATCTGTGTCCGTCGGCGCAACAATCGTCACGTCGTTGACATTGATCTTCAGCGTCGTCGTCGAAAGATCGCCATCTCCATCCTTCACTGTGTAAACAAATGTATCAACCGCATTGGCGGTAACCAGCCCTGCCGTGGAGGTGTAAGTATAGCTGCCATCAGCATTCAGATGCAGCACACCATAGGCACCCGTAATATTCGTGTTAGTGCCTGACGTGACTGCCGTCGTGGTATCATTGCCAACGCCAGGAATGCGAACTCCGACAACCCCACCACCAATGGCAAAACCGTCAGCGCCCGCCACGTCGTTCGACAACACACCCAGCAATGCAGGAACAATCACAGTTCCGCCCTCAATCACTGTGTTCGTATCCGCATGTGCCGTTGGCACATCATCAACGATGTTGATCACCAGATTGCCTGCAGGCGCTGTATCGCCATCGGCATCCTTGATCACCACGGCAAAGCTCGCCGTTGTGTTGTCGCCTGATGTGTTATCGGTCAACGTGAAGGTATAATGGATTGTACCCGTACCCGACGCGAAGTCATAATACGCTGTCAACTGGCCTTGAGTACCATTCGCCAAGGTCTCAACCGGGAAAGTCTGCGAGCTGGTCGTCAGCACATGACCACCAAGTGTCACTGGGTTTGACGCATTCAAACCATCCGGAGAAGTAAAGCCAATTGTGCCTGACACCGCCTCCGATGGATCACCATTGGCACCAGCCGCCGCAGCTTCGCCAGAACCCTCAGATTCAGACCCGCGCGCTGGCAGGCCGTGTTCATAAACCGTAGTTGTTTCACCACCAGCAAGCGGAATGTTGTCGGTTGGGGTGGAGTCATCGATATGAATCGTCAAAGTCGTATGGCTGAGATCCCCATCACCATCTTTAATCGTGTAGGTGAACACATCATCCACACCACCGGATGAACCCACATCGCGCGCATAAGAATAGTCGCCATTTGCGCCCAATATTAAAGTACCATAAAGGCCATGGACACCAGTCCCGCCAAGTGTGTTAGCAAGGTCAAGATCAGTGCCCGTGTCGGTTGCTGCAAGGCCCACAACCACAGCACCATCAGCGCCTTGCGTATCCGCAACACCGTCCGTCGCGTTGCTATCTTCCGCAACCAAAACTTCCGTGCCTGTCAGCACATTGCCCGTCGCCGCCGCAAATGAACCAGCCGCAACACTATCCGTATCCGCATGGGCCGTTGGGCCATCATCCAGCACGGTCACGGTCAAAGTTGCCGTGGCGCTGTCGCCGTCGGTATCGGTAAGGGTCACGCCATAATCGGCATCGACAGTGTCGCCAGCGCCGATTGCTTGGTTATCGGGATGGGTGGTTGGGTTGTTTAAAGTATATTCATAGCTCACCACGCCTGTGCTGCTATCAAAACCTGTAATGAGCAATATGCCATAGGCTGGGCCACCTTGAACCGTAATATGGGTCGTGCCTGAGTTTGCCAATTCGGCAGCCGTAATTGTTGTCGTGCCGATCACCAATGAGCCAATGCCATCTGGTGCTAGAATCGTAAATTTTCCGAGCTGTGTCAGAGCGCCAGAATCATGATTGGTTCCTTGCGAAAGATTTGCTTCATCAACAGTCACCTCACTGCCAAGCTCAAGGCCGATGATGCTAACTGGGTTATTCTTTTTCACAAAACCTTCTTGAAGCTGTTGATTTTGGAATTGGCGATCAATCTCGCTGAAAGCCAGCAACCCGTGAACGTGGAACGGGTCACCGATATTGCCTGCGTCCGGGCCAAAATGGTTGCCCGATGATTTGTTTTGGCCTTGCTCATTGCCTTGGTCACCAGCGGCCGGAAGGGTCACGCCATTGGCCGTCAATGAGGCTGAGAGTGCTGCTGAAGGGATTTCAATTGTGCCCAAATGCAGGGTGGGCATATGTTTGAGGCCGCCCTTGATCAAGATCAGATCGCCATTGACTTCCTTAATTAGCAAATCATCACCAT
>JANXXS010000026.1 GCA_025350505.1 Burkholderiales bacterium | reverse complement strand
CCCCTTCTCTTTTGTGGCCGCCTTCGGCGACCGTTCGAGTCGCGCGCGGGAAAGCGAGACAATCGGGCTCGGCCTGTAGGCGCGGCCGCCCGGCGCGCGTTGAAGAGGCTGGAGACGAAGCCATGAGACTGTTGCCCCGATCGATTTCGCGCGTCGTCGTGATGACGTTTGTCACCTTTGCCGGCGCCGCCGGCGCCGCCGGCGCCGCCGAGCCCGAAGGCACGGTGACGTACCGCTGTCCGAACAACGACTACAAGAACACGATTTCAGCCAAGGAAGCCGAAAGACTCGGCTGCAAGAAACTCGAAGGCGGACCGGTCACGGTGATCCAGATGACCAAGCCGCGTCCGGCCGGGACGGCGGTGCCGTCGTCGGCGTCGGGAACCGGGACGGCGCGGGTCGATCCCTCGGCGCAGCGTGCCCGCGACAGCGACGCCCGGCGCATCCTCGAAACCGAGTTGAAAGGCGAAGAAGACCGTCTTGCCGATCTGAAGAAGGAGTTCAACAACGGCCAGCCGGAGCGTCAGGGCAACGAGAAGAACTACCAGACTTACGTCGACCGTGTCGGGCAACTGAGTGCCGCGATCGCCCGCAAGGAAGCCGACGTCGCCGCCATTCGTCGCGAGATCCAGAAGCTGCCTGCCGCCCCGCCGCTGCCGCTGTGATCGCGCCCGGCCCGCCCGTTCCGACGGCGCTGCGAGCCAACGACGAGGCGGGCCATGCGGCGCTGGACCTGCTGGCGACGATGGTGGCCATCGTCACACCCGAAGGCGAATGCTTTTTCGCCAATTCGTCGTTCGAGAATGTGCTCGGGTTGTCGCGCCGGCGCATGTCGCGCGGCTCGGTGTTCGACTGGTTCGCCGAAGCGCAGCTGCTTCATGCCACGGTCGCCGCCGTCAGCGGCAATTCTTTCGCGACCAGCCGGCTCGACGCGCAACTGAAGCGCCCGGGTGCGAGCCACGGCGAACTGGTGCCGGTGCGTGTCACCGTCAACCAGATCGACGGTTCGCGAAACGTCGTCTTCGAAGTGGTCGAAATCGAACAGCAAACCCGCCAGGAGCGCGAGGATCGCGCCCTCGAGCAGGCCCAGGCGACCAAGGAGCTGATCAGGAACCTTGCCCACGAGATCAAGAATCCGCTGGGCGGGATACGCGGCGCGGCGCAATTGCTCGAGATGGAGATCGAGTCGCGGGCGCTCACCGAATACACCCAGGTCATCATCAACGAGGCCGATCGCCTGCAATCCCTGGTCGATCGCCTGCTTGCGCCGCACAGGAAGCCGCATGTCGTCGGCAACGTCAACATTCACGAGGTCTGCGAACGGGTGCGGGCGCTGATCGACGCCGAATTTCCGCGTGGTCTGGCCACCGAGCGCGACTACGACACCTCGATTCCCGAGTTTCGCGGCGACCGCGAGCAGCTGATTCAGGCCGTGCTGAACATCACGCACAACGCCGCCGAGGCGCTCGCCGAACGGATCGAGATCGGCGACGCGAAGATCGTTCTGCGCACCCGCGTGGCACGCCAGATGACCCTCGGAAAGCAGCGCTATCGTCTGGCACTGGAATTGCGTATCGAAGACAACGGGCCGGGCGTTCCGGAGGCATTGCGCGAGCGGGTGTTCTTCCCGCTCGTGTCGGGCCGCGAAGGGGGCTCGGGACTCGGCCTCACGCTCGCGCAGGCCTTCATCCAGCAGCACCATGGAACCGTTGAATTCGAGAGCGAGCCCGGCCACACGGTCTTCAAGATCGTGATACCCCTGGCATGAAACCCATCTGGATCGTCGACGACGACCAATCGATCCGGTTCGTGCTCGAGAAAGCGTTGACGCGCGAAGAGTTCGTCGTGCGCAGCTTCACCAACGCGCGCGACGCGCTGGCCGCGCTCGACGACGATCAGCCGCAGGTACTTGTCTCCGACATCCGCATGCCGGGCGGCTCGGGCATCGATCTGCTCAACAAGATCAAGGCCAAGCATCGTGATCTGCCGGTCATCATCATGACGGCGTACTCCGATCTCGACAGCGCCGTCAGCGCTTTCCAGGGTGGCGCTTTCGACTACCTGCCCAAGCCTTTCGACGTGCCCAGGGCCGTCGACCTGATCAGGCGCGCGGTCGAGGAAAGCCTGCATGAAGGCCAGATCGAAGCCGCCGTCACGCAGGTGCCCGAGATTCTCGGTCAGGCACCGGCGATGCAGGACGTGTTCCGCGCCATCGGCCGGCTCAGCCAGAGCATCGTCACCGTGCTCATCACCGGCGAGTCGGGCTCAGGCAAGGAGCTGGTGGCAAACGCGCTGCACAAGCACAGCCCGCGCGCCAGCGGCCCTTTCGTCGCCATCAACACGGCGGCGATCCCGAAGGACCTGCTCGAGTCCGAGCTGTTCGGCCACGAGCGCGGCGCCTTCACCGGCGCGCAGACGACGCGGCGCGGCCGTTTCGAGCAGGCCGACGGCGGCACGCTCTTTCTCGACGAGATCGGCGACATGCCGTTCGACCTGCAGACGCGGCTTCTGCGTGTTCTCGCAGACGGCCAGTTCTATCGCGTCGGCGGCCACAACCCGATGCGCAGCAACGTGCGTGTCATCGCCGCCACGCACCAGGACCTCGAAGAGCGGGTCAAGGCCGGTTCGTTTCGCGAGGACCTGTTCCATCGCCTCAACGTCATTCGCTTGCGCCTGCCGGCGCTGCGCGAGCGCCAGGAAGACATCCCGCCGCTGACGCGCTTCTTCCTGCAGAAGAGCGCGCGCGAACTCGGCGTCGAAGGCAAGCGCATCACCGAGGCGGCGCTGGCACGCCTGACCCAGTTCGAGTTCCCCGGCAATGTGCGCCAGCTCGAGAACATCTGCCACTGGCTGACGGTGATGGCGCCGGCGCAATTGGTCGACGCCAAGGACCTGCCGCCGGAGTTCCAGCCGAAGCCGCCGGCGCGCCCGACGAGCGCGCCGCTTGCGGCGTCTCACGCGCCGGTCGAGAGCAGCGCCGATGCCGTGCTGCGTGCGGCGGACCTTTCGATTCCGACGCCGCTGCGCCCGGCCGCCGACGCCTTCGCGTCACCCGCGCCGTTTGGGTCGTCCACGCTCGCGACGCCTGCGGCCGATGCGAGCTGGCTGTCCGGGCTCGAGCACGAAGCGCGCGAGCTGCTGCGCGCCGGCGAGCCGATGGTCTGGGAGACGCTGACGCGCCGTTTCGAGGCGCAACTCATCCATACCGCGCTCGAGATCACGCGGGGCCGGCGCATCGAGGCCGCGCAAAAGCTCGGCATCGGCCGCAACACGATCACACGCAAGATCCAGGAGCTCGGGCTCGACGAGAAATAGCCGGCGCTGCGCAGGCCGCGCAGCGCTAGATGCTCATCCAGGCGAGCACGCCGAGTACAACGCCGATGGCGGCCAGGCCGTAGACCCCGTACTGCATGCGGCGGCTGCGCGTGAGCAGGGCGATCGCCGCCAGCGCGATGGCGATCTGCAAGGCGGTCGTCGCCTGCTGCCAGCGGTGCTCCTCGTGGATCTGGTGCTCGGTCTTCTCGCCCCACTCGATCGATTCCTTCTCGAGCTCCTCGGCCTTCTTCTGGATCTCGGCCTTCTCCGCCTTGCGGCGTTCGGCCTCCGCCTTGTAGAACGGCCGGCGCGCTTCCGGCACGATCTCCGTCGCCAGTTCGGAAAGGTATTGCCGATTGCTCTTGGCCTGGTAGAACGCCCATTGGTTGGCGGCCTCGGTCTTCTTGATCGCCGATTCATTCTTGTAGAGCCCGGCGTTGAGCTGAGCGAGGCCGCCCATGTAGGCGAAGATCGCGCCGACCGTGGCGATGAGCGCCGTCGCCACCGCCAGGCGGCCGGCCATGCCGTGCGGCTCTTCCTGCGACTGATGCTCGAGCTCGTGGTCGTGCGGACCGTGCGCGTGAAAGCCGTGACCCGACATTCGTATCTCCCTAGACGACTCGCCTGTAGCTGACGAAGTTGTAGCGCAGACCTGTGTCGGTTTCATGCGCCTCGCGCGCAGTCTGCCTGAAATCGCCCTGCTTCCAATCCGGGAAAAAGGTGTCGGCCGGAAACTCGGCGTCGATTTCTGTCAGCTCGAGCTCGTCGGCGACCGACAGGGCGAGTGCGTAGAGCTCTGCGCCGCCGAGGACGAACGCCCGTTCGGCGGCCGACGCGAGTGCGAGCGCCGCCTCGAGCGAAGCAGCCGGCACGGCGCCTTCGGCCTGCCAGCCCGGGTCGCGCGTGACGACGATGTTCTGCCGGCCCGGCAGCGGACGGCCGATCGATTGCCAGGTCTTGCGCCCCATGATGACCGGCGCGCCGAGGGTGAGCCGTTTGAGGCGGCGCAGGTCGTCCGGAATGCGCGCGAGCAAGGCGCCGCGCAGGCCGATGCCGCCATCGCGGGCGACGGCGGCGATGAGGCAGACGAGAGGCTTGGCCATGGCCAGCGATTGTCGCCGCCCGCGCCGCGATAATCGACCCTGATCCGCATCCTCCCTGCCATCGATGACGACCCCTTCCGACGACGACACACCCGCGCTCGCGGCATGGCAAATGGCCGCCGTGCGATCTGCGCCTGGCGGCGACGTCGCCGCGCTGAGCTGGAAGACGCCCGAAGGCATCGTCGTCAAGCCGCTCTACACCGCCGCCGACATGAAGGGCCTGCCCGCGACCGACACCTTGCCGGGCTTTCCGCCCTACATCCGCGGCCCGCAGGCGACGATGTACGCGGTGCGGCCGTGGACGATCCGCCAATACGCCGGCTTTTCCACGGCCGAGCAGTCGAACGCCTTCTACCGCCAGGCGCTGGCCAGTGGCGGGCAAGGCATCAGCGTCGCCTTCGACCTGGCGACGCACCGCGGCTACGACAGCGACCATCCGCGCGTCACGGGCGACGTCGGCAAGGCCGGCGTGGCGATCGATTCGGTCGAGGACATGAAGATCCTGTTCGACCAGATCCCGCTCGACAAGGTCAGCGTCTCGATGACGATGAACGGCGCGGTGCTGCCGATCCTCGCCGGCTACATCGTCGCGGCCGAAGAGCAGGGCGTCGCCGAGGACAGGCTTTCAGGAACGATCCAGAACGACATCCTGAAAGAGTTCATGGTGAGGAACACCTACATCTATCCGCCGGACCCGAGCATGCGCATCGTCGGCGACATCATCGAGTACACGGCCAGGCGGATGCCGAAGTTCAACTCGATCTCGATCTCGGGCTATCACATCCAGGAAGCGGGCGCGAACCAGGCACTCGAGCTGGCGTTGACTCTCGCCGACGGCCGCGAATACGTGCGCACCGCCATCGCCAAGGGACTCGACGTCGACGCCTTCGCCGGGCGGCTCAGCTTCTTCTGGGCGATCGGCATGAACTTCTATCTCGAGATCGCCAAGATGCGCGCGGCGCGCGGCCTCTGGCACCGGATCATGAAGGAGTTCTCCCCGAAGGAAGCGAAGAGCTCGATGCTGCGCACCCATTGCCAGACCTCGGGCTGGTCGCTGACCGCGCAGGACCCCTACAACAACGTCGTGCGCACGACCATCGAGGCGATGGCGGCGGTATTCGGCGGTACGCAGAGCCTGCACACCAATGCGCTCGACGAGGCGATCGCCCTGCCGACCGAGTTCAGCGCCCGCATCGCCCGCAACACCCAGCTCGTGATCCAGGAAGAGACGCACATCAGCTCGATCGTCGACCCCTGGGCCGGCAGCTATGCGATGGAGGCCCTGACCCAGCAGATGGCCGACGCGGCCTGGACCCTCATCGAAGAGGTCGAGGCGATGGGCGGCATGACCAAGGCGGTGCAGAGCGGCTGGGCCAAGCTGAAGATCGAGGCCAGCGCCGCCGAAAAGCAGGCGCGCATCGACTCGGGCCAGGACACGATCGTCGGCGTCAACAAGTACAGGCTCGAGCAAGAGGCGGCGATCGACGCCCGCTCGATCGACAACCACGCGGTCCGCGAGAGCCAGGTCGCGCGATTGAAGGCGGTGCGCGCGGCCCGCGACGACGCGGCCGTTCAGGCGGCCCTCGCCGCGCTGACCGAATCGGCGAAGAGCGGCGAGGGCAACCTGCTCGACCTGTCGATCAAGGCGGTGCGTCTGCGCGCCAGCGTTGGCGAGGTGAGCGACGCGCTCGAGGCGGCGTGGGGTAGGCATCGCGCCGACACGCAGAAGGTCTCGGGCGTCTATGCCGCCGCCTATGACAGTGCCGAGGGCTGGGACAAGCTGAAGGTCGAGATCGCCGCCTTCGCCCGCGACGAGGGTCGCAGGCCGCGCGTCATGATCGCCAAGCTCGGCCAGGACGGCCACGACCGCGGCGCCAAGGTTGTCGCCAGCGCCTTCGCCGACCTCGGCTTCGACGTCGACATCGGCCCGCTGTTCCAGACTGCCGAGGAGTGCGCCCGACAGGCGATCGAGAACGACGTGCACGCGGTCGGCGTCTCGACGCTGGCCGCCGGCCACATGACGCTGGTGCCGGCGATCATCTCGTCGCTGAAGGCGCAGGGCGGTGGCGACATCGTCGTCTTCGTCGGCGGCGTGATCCCGCAGCAAGACTATCAATTTCTCTACGACGCCGGCGTCAAGGGCATCTACGGTCCCGGCACGCCGATCCCGGTGAGCGCGAAAGACGTCCTCGAGCAGATCCGACGGGCGCGAAGTTTGACGACGGTGCCGTTGCTGTGATACTGTAATACCGTTTTACAAGGGGCAAGGTGTCTTCATGGCCGTGTCGGTACGAATGGACCCGCTTCTCGAGGGCGAGCTCGAGCAGGCGGCGCAGCGCCAAGGCGTCACCAAGTCGCAGTTCATCATCGCCGCGGTGGAGCGCGCGTTGGGGCGAAAGAATCCGTACGAGTTGATGCTGGCGCTCAAGGCCGAGGAGCGGGGCAAGCCGTATCGCGCCGGCAAGCGGACGGCGACGCGCGACAAGCCTTACGAGGCGTCGGCGGCCAAGGCCGCGATGCGCGACAAACTCAAGACCAAACACGGTGCCGGCAGCGCTCGTTGACGCCGGCCCGATGGTCGCGCTGTTCGGTGTCAACCAGCCGCGCGCGCCGCACTATCGCAAGCTCCTGCAGCAGGCGGGCGCCGAGCTCTGGTCGCTGGCGACGACCTGGCCCTGCGTGGCCGAGGCCAGCTGCCTGCTCGGCACGCCGGAGCGCTACACCTTGCTGCGCTGGGTCGCCGCATCGGGCATCACGGTGTTCCCTTTCGCTCAGGACGATCTGGACGACATGGTCGCCCTGATGCGCCGCCATGCGGAGTCACCACGGACGGAGATGGACCTGGCCGATGCCTCCCTGGTCTGGCTCGCCGCCGACAGCGGCGTCACTCGCGTGATGACCATGGACGTGCGCGACTTTTCGCGCTACCGGCTGCCCGACGGCCGCTCCTTCGAGCTGCTCTGATGACGACACCGGCGGCCTCGCCAACCGGGCACGACGCAGCGATCGACGACGCGGCCTTGCTGCGCGATATCGCGCTCCCCGCCGGCGCGGCGCGGCGCCGCGCCGTGGCGCGCGCCATCACCCTGCTCGAATCGACGCGCGCCGACCACCGCGACCGCGCCGACGCGCTGCTGGGCGCCTTGCCGGTGCCGGCCGAGCCGGCGCTGCGCATCGGCATCTCCGGCGTTCCCGGCGTCGGCAAGTCGACCTTCATCGAGACGCTCGGCCTCCTGCTGATCGAGCAGGGACACCGCGTCGCCGTGCTCGCCGTCGACCCGAGCTCGAGCCTCTCGGGCGGCTCGATCCTCGGCGACCAGACGCGCATGGAACAGCTCTCGGTTCACGAACAGGCGTTCGTGCGGCCCAGTCCGAGCGGTGGCACTCTAGGCGGCGTCGCCGCGGCCACGCGCGAGGCGATCCGGGTCGTCGAGGCGGCCGGCTACGACGTCGTCATCGTCGAGACGGTGGGCATCGGCCAGAGCGAGGCGGCGGTCGCCGGCATGACCGACCTGTTCATCCTGATGCAACTGCCCAACGCCGGCGACGACCTGCAGGCGATCAAGAAGGGCGTGCTCGAGCTGGCCGATATCGTGGTCGTCAACAAGGCCGATCTCGACGTGTCGGCCGCGGCGCGGGCGGCCGGCCAGATCGAGTCCGCGATGCATCTCGTCGGCGCCCGGTCAGCGGCGACGCCCCGACCGCGCGTGCTCGCCAGCAGTGCCATCGATCCGGCCCGGGTGCGCGAGGTCTGGCGTGCCGCCGAGGCCTTCGCGGCCTCGCAGCGGTCGAGCGGCGCGCTCGCACGCCGGCGTGAGACCCAGGCGCGCGCCTGGCTGTGGGAGCGCATCGATGCCGGTCTGCGCGAACGTTTTCGCGACCATGCCGAGGTGCGGCGCTTGCGGCCCGACCGGCTCGACGCGGTCGACGCGGGGCGTGTGCCCGTGTCCGTGGCGGCGCGCCGCCTGCTCCGCGTCTTCGCGGGCGAGGTGGGCGCGAAGATGCAAGATGACGGATCCTGAACGGGAATTTCCATGCACGACATCATCCAGCAGCTCGAAGCCAAGCGCGCCCGCGCCCGACTCGGCGGCGGCGAGAAGCGCATCGCCGCCCAGCATGCCAAGGGCAAGCTGACGGCGCGTGAGCGCATCGAGCTGCTCCTCGACGAAGGCACCTTCGAGGAATGGGACATGTTCGTCGAGCACCGCAGCCATGACTTCGGCATGCAGGACAACCGGCCGCCCGGCGACGGCGTCGTCACCGGCTACGGCATGATCAACGGTCGCCTCGTCTTCGTCTTCAGCCAGGACTTCACCGTCTTCGGCGGCGCGCTCTCCGAAGCGCATGCCGAGAAGATCTGCAAGGTGATGGACCAGGCGATGAAGGTCGGCGCGCCCGTGATCGGCCTCAACGATTCGGGTGGTGCGCGCATCCAGGAAGGCGTCGCTTCGCTCGGCGGTTATGCCGAGGTGTTCCAGAGGAACGTCATCGCCTCGGGCGTCGTGCCGCAGATCAGCCTGATCATGGGTCCGTGCGCCGGCGGTGCCGTCTACTCTCCGGCGATGACCGACTTCATCTTCATGGTCAAGGACAGCTCCTACATGTTCGTGACCGGCCCCGAGGTGGTGAAGACGGTGACGCACGAGGAGGTGAGCGCCGAGGACCTGGGCGGCGCGCTCGCGCACACGACCAAGAGCGGCGTCGCCGACCTGGCCTTCGACAACGACGTCGATGCCCTGGCCATGCTGCGCCGATTCTTCAACTACCTGCCGCTCAACAACCGCGAGAAGGCGCCGTCGCGTCCCTCCGACGACCCGCCCGAGCGCATCGACCTCTCGCTCGACACGCTGGTGCCGGACAACCCGAACAAGCCCTACGACATCAAGGAGCTCATCACCAAGACCGTCGACGACGGCGACTTCTTCGAGCTGCAGCCCGAGCATGCGAAGAACATCGTCATCGGCTTCGGCCGGATGGACTCGCAGGTCGTCGGCATCGTCGCCAACCAGCCGCTGGTGCTGGCCGGCTGTCTCGACATCAAGAGCTCGATCAAGGCGGCGCGCTTCGTGCGCTTCTGCGACGCCTTCAACATACCCGTAGTCACCTTCGTCGACGTGCCGGGCTTCATGCCGGGCACGGCCCAAGAGTACGGCGGCATCATCAAGCACGGCGCCAAGCTGCTGTTCGCCTATGCCGAGTGCACGGTGCCGAAGATCACCGTCATCACGCGCAAGGCCTACGGCGGCGCCTACGACGTGATGAGTTCCAAGCACCTGCGCGGCGACGTCAACCTGGCCTGGCCGAACGCCGAGATCGCGGTGATGGGCGCGAAGGGCGCGGTCGAGATCATCTTTCGCGAGGAGAAGGGCGACCCGGCCAAACTCGCCGCGCGCGAGGCCGAGTACAAGGCCAAGTTCGCCAACCCTTTCATCGCCAGCGCCCGCGGCTACGTCGACGACGTGATCCAGCCGCACGAGACGCGGCGGCGCATCTGTCGCTCGCTGGTCATGCTGGCGAGCAAGAAGGTCGACGACCCGTGGCGCAAGCACGGCAACATCCCGCTCTGATGGGCACCGGCATGTTCAGGAAAATCCTCATCGCAAACCGCGGCGAGATCGCCTGCCGCGTCATCAAGACGGCGCGGCGCATGGGCATCGCCACGGTGGCGGTCTATTCCGAAGCGGATCGCGATGCGTTGCATGTGGAGCTCGCCGATGAAGCGGTGCTGATCGGCCCGCCGGCGAGCCGCGACTCGTATCTGTCGATCGACAAGATCATCGCCGCCTGCAAGTCGACGGGCGCCGAAGCGGTCCACCCCGGCTACGGCTTCCTCTCCGAGAACGAGACCTTCGCCCGCCGTGTCGAGGAAGAGGGCATCGTTTTCATCGGCCCCAAGCATGCTTCGATCGCGGCGATGGGCGACAAGATCGCGTCGAAGAAGCTCGCCGCTGCGGCCAGGGTATCGACCATTCCCGGTCACAACGCGGCGATAGAAAGCGCCGACGAAGCGGTCGGGATCGCGAGGAAGATCGGCTACCCGGTGATGATCAAGGCCTCGGCCGGCGGTGGCGGCAAGGGGCTGCGCGTCGCCTGGGACGACGAGGAAACGAAGACCGGCTTTGTCTCCTGCCGCAACGAGGCCAAGGCCAGCTTCGGCGACGACCGGGTTTTCATCGAGAAGTTCGTCGAGCAGCCGCGCCACATCGAGATCCAGGTGCTCGGCGACGCGCACGGGAACTGCGTCTATCTCTGGGAGCGCGAGTGTTCGATCCAGCGCCGGCACCAGAAGGTGATCGAAGAAGCGCCGAGTGCCTTCCTCGACGACGCGACCCGCAAGGCGATGGGCGAGCAGGCGGTCGCGCTCGCCAAGGCCGTGAACTACCAATCCGCGGGAACGGTCGAGTTCGTCGTCGGCAAGGACAAGAGCTTCTTCTTTCTCGAGATGAACACCCGGCTGCAGGTCGAGCATCCGGTCACCGAGGCGATCACCGGGCTCGACCTGGTCGAGCAAATGATCCGTGTCGCCGCTGGCGAGAAGCTCGCCTTCACGCAGGCCGAGATTGCACGGCGGGGCTGGGCGATCGAGTGCCGCATCAACGCCGAGGACCCGCAGCGCGGGTTCCTGCCGAGCACCGGGCGGCTGGTCGCGTTCAGGCCGCCCGAGCAGACGATCTTCGCCGGCAGCCCGGTCCTCGGTGCGACCGGCGTCCGCGTCGACACCGGCGTCGAGGAAGGCGGCGAGATTCCGATCCACTACGACTCGATGATCTGCAAGCTCATCGCCATCGGTGCCGACCGCGGCGCGGCGATCGCGACCATGAAGGAAGCGCTCGGCGGCTTCGTCGTGCGCGGCGTGGCGAGCAACATCGCGTTCCAGTCGGCGCTGCTCGCGCATCCGCGCTTCGCCGCAGGCGACTTCGACACCGGCTTCATCGCCCAGGAGTTCGCGCACGGCTTCGATCCGGCGAAGACACCGCACGACGATCCCGGGTTCCTGCTCGCGCTCGCGGTCGCCACCAATCGTCGCCTGCTGTCGCGATCGGCCGGCATCTCCGGCCAGCTGCCCGGCCACGAGCTGCAGATCGGCGAAGAGTTCGTCGTCGTTCAGGTCGATGCCGCCGGGCACCGCGTCGAGACACCCGCCAGCGTGCGCATCGACGGTCGCGATCACCTCGTCACGATCGCCGGCAGGACGCGCCGGCTCTCGTTCGCCAGTCCGGTGCGCGACATCGCTACACACGGTGTCGCCGATGGTCGGCCATTCCATGCCCAGATCGATCGTACCGGCCTGCCGTATCGCGTCGCGCACGGCGGCGCGCAGGTCGAGGTGCGCGTGCTCTCGCCGCGCGCCGCCGAGCTGCACGCGCTCATGCCCTTCAAGCCGCCGCCGGACCTGTCTCGCTTCCTGCTTTCGCCGATGCCGGGCCTGCTCGTCGAGGTCGCCGTCAGTGTGGGCCAGTCGGTGCGCGCCGGCGAGCGGCTCGCCGTCATCGAGGCCATGAAGATGGAAAACATTCTGGTCGCCGCGAACGCCGGCGTCGTCGCGAAGGTCGTTGCCGAGAAGGGAGCGAGCCTCGCCGTCGACGACGTGATCCTCGAGTTCGAACGCGCTGGAGCGGCGAAGTGACGGCGCCGGATACGACCCGGCCATTCGTCGTGCTCGGCATCCAGCAGGTGGCGATCGGCGGGCGCAGCAAGACCAAGCTGCGCACGCTGTGGGTCGACATGCTCGGTCTCGATCTCACCGGCCACTTTCGCAGCGAGCGCGAGAACGTCGACGAAGACGTCTGCACCCTTGGCAGCGGCGCGACGCGGGTCGAGGTCGACCTGATGGAGCCGATCGACCCGGAGGGCAAGCCGGCGGTGCACGCGACGCCGCTCAACCACGTCGGCCTGTGGATCGACGACCTGCCGGCCGCGGTCGCCTGGCTCACGGCGCGCGGCGTCCGCTTTGCGCCGGGCGGCATTCGCGCCGGCGCGGCGGGATACGACGTGTGCTTCCTGCATCCGAAGGCGAACGACGAATTCCCGATCGCCGGCGAAGGCGTGCTCATCGAGCTGGTGCAGGCGCCGTCCGAAGTCATTGCCGCGCTGAGAACGGCGGCAGTGGCCTGAGCGGCGAGAATGTACGCCGTTTGCCGGCCGACGAAGCGACGATGACGATCCACACGATCCTGAAGATGGGCGATCCGCGCCTCCTGCGCGTCGCCAAGCCGGTCGAGCGCTTCGGCACGCCGGAGTTGCGCCTGCTCGTCGAGGACATGTTCGAGACGATGCGTTCGGTGAGCGGCGCCGGCCTGGCGGCACCGCAGATCGGTGTCGACCTCGCGCTCGTCATCTTCGGATTCCGCCACAACGAACGCTATCCCGAGGCGCCGCCGGTGCCCGAGACGGTGCTGGTCAATCCGGGCATCGAGCCGATCGGCACGGCGGAAGAAGAGGGCTGGGAAGGATGTTTGTCGGTGCCGGGAATGCGCGGCGTCGTGCCGCGCTTTGCCCGCATCGTCTATCGGGGCTTCGATCTCGACGGCGCGCCGATCGAGCGCGAGGCCGAGGGCTTTCACGCACGCGTCGTGCAGCACGAGTGCGATCACCTGGTCGGCAAGCTCTATCCGATGCGCATCCGCGACTTCAGCCGCTTCGGCTTCACCAGCGTCCTCTTTCCCGCCACCGATCCGGAGAGCGACGATTGACCGCCGGGTATCGCCTTTGCGGCGCAGGCGGCGCCCTCTTGTCGACGTGTAAAGGAAGGTGTCGGACCTGGCCTCGGTCGGCGCGCCATGCCGATCGCGCGTTGAATCGTCATGTGCCGCACCGGCGCCCGGATGGTCGGGCGTGGGCCGGCACCACGGAGCTCACAAGATGAACAGAACAACCCGTGCCATCGTGGACCCCCGACGGTCCTGGGCCCGCCTCGTCGCCGCCGCCCTCGCCGCCCTGGTCTGCCTCGGCGTCGTCATGCACGCGCGGGCGCAGGGTGCGGAGGTCGATCCGCCCGGCCGCGTCGCCCGTCTCAGCGAGGCGAGCGGCCAGGTCTGGCTGTTCGCGCCGGAAACCAACGAATGGGTGAGCGTCGACCGCAACCGGCCGCTCACCACCGGCGATCGCGTCGCCACCGACAACGGCGCGCGCGCCGAGATCGCCCTCGGCTCGACGACGCTGCGCCTCGACTCGGCGACCGAGCTCGAGATCGTGCAGCTCGACGACAGCCGCTATCTCGTGCATCTGCATTCGGGCAGCGTCGCGGCACGCCTGCGCAACGCCCCTTCGGTCGCCGAGTTCACGCTCGAGACCGACGAGGGGAGCTTTCGCGTCCAGACCGTCGGCCGCTATCGCTTCGACCGTTTCGAGCAGGCGAGCGACCTCACCGTCAACAGTGGACAGGCGATCTTCGAAGGTCGCAACAGTGCCTTGCCGCTGACCACCGGCCAGCACGCCCAGTTCTGGCTCGATGCCGGCGGCGCACCGCAATACAACATGGTCGAGCCCGTGCGCGATGCGTTCGCCGCCTGGAACGACGACCGTGATCGCACCGTCGAGCGTCCTGTCGCCGTCCGCTACGTCTCGCCCGAGATGACCGGCGCCGAAGACCTCGACCGCTACGGCGCCTGGGAGCAGACGCCGGAGTACGGCCCGATCTGGACGCCGCGCACCGTCGCCGTGGGCTGGGCGCCCTACAGCACCGGCCACTGGGCCTGGGTCAGGCCCTGGGGATGGACCTGGGTCGACGAGGCGCCTTGGGGTTTCGCGCCGTTCCACTACGGCCGCTGGGTCTATCACCACAACGTCTGGGGATGGGCGCCCGGCACCTACGTTGCCCGCCCGGTCTACGCGCCGGCACTGGTGGCGTGGATGGGCGGCCCGCGCGTCAGCGTCTCGATCAACATCGGCGGCGGCGGCCCGCCGGTCGGCTGGTTCCCGCTCGCGCCGCGCGAGGTCTACGTGCCCAGCTACCGCACCAGCCCGAGGTACGTGCGCGAGATCAACATCACGCACGTCACCAACGTCACGAACATCACGACGATCGTCAACAACACCAACGGCGCGGCCGACCGCCGCGACTTCGCGAACCGCAAGTTCCCGAACGCCGTGACCGTGGTGCCGGCGAGCGTGCTGACCAGCCGCCAGGCAGTCGGGCCGGCGGCAGCGCAGATCCGCGGCAACGCGGAGATCCGTGCGCTGGTCACCGATCCGCGACCCGCCCCGGTCATGACGGCCGCACCGGTGGCCACGCCGCCGGCGCTGCCGAAGCCGGCGACCGAAGCGCGGGCGCTTGTCCGGCCGCCGTTCGAAGGTCGCGCTCCGGGCGCGTTCGCCGGGCGGCCGGCTCCCGGCTCGCCCCTCGGCTCGCCCTCCGTCGCTGGCGGTCCGCCGCGCGGCACACCGCCCGCTGGCGCTGCCCCGGGCCGACCGGTCGCGCCTATGCCGACCGGCCAGGCCACGGCGCCAGTGACCGTTCCGGGCGCCGCGCGCCCGGAGGGCAATCGTTCCGACCCGGCCCGGCCCGGACAGGTCGCCGAGCCGGCTCCCGCGGCAATCGAGCGTCCGCCGGTGCGTGGTGGAGTCGCTCGCGAGCCGGGTGCCGAAGCGCCCGGCTTGCGCCCCGGCATGGCCTCTCCCCCGATGCAGCGCGCGCCGCAAGCCGTCGAGCCGGTGCGGCCGGCGGGGGCGCCGCCCGCAACCGCGCCAACGCCGCCGGTCAACGTCGCGCCGCCGGTTCGTCCGGTCGAGCCGCGCGCCATCGAGTCGCCGCGGCGCGAGGCACCGCCGCGGGCGATCGAAGCACCGCGCGCGGTCGAAGCGCCGCGCGCGGTCGAAGCGCCGCGTAACGTGGGGGCGCCGCCGCCGCGTCCGGTTGAGCAGCCGCCGCGCGCCGTTGCGCCGCTGGTCGTGGCGCCGCCGAAGCCGGTCGAGCCGCCGCGTCCCGAGCCCGCGCGTGTCGCACCCGAGCAGAAGATCGGCAAGCCCGAGCCGCCGCGTCGCGAAGACAAGCGCGACGAAAAACGCGATGACAAGGACAAGCGCGACCCGAACGAACGGCAGCGTTGACCGGTTGCGGGCCGCGCCGGCGCCGCGCTCCGACTACCTGAGGAGCGGCTCGAGTACCGGCCAGACGTTGCCGAGGATGATCGGATGCGCGCTGGCCACCGGGTGGATGCGGTCGGCCTGGAACATCGCCTCGGCTTCCGGGATGTCGGCCACGCCCTTCAGCATGAAGGGCACGAGCGCCGTACCCTGGCTCCTCGCGACCTCGGCGAACAGCGCCGCGAAGCGCTCGCCATAGCTGCGCCCGTAGTTGGGCGGCAGCTGCATGCCGAGGATCAGCACCCTGGCTCCGGCGGCCTTGGCCAGGCGGGCCGTTTCGGCGAGGTTGTTTTGCGTCGTGTCGATCGGCAGTCCGCGCAGCGCGTCGTTGCCGCCGAGCTCGAGCACGACGAGGCTCGGCCGATGCTGGCGAAGCAGCGCCGGCAGGCGCGCCAGGCCACCGGCAGTCGTGTCGCCGCTGATGCTGGCGTTGACGACGACAGCGCCCGGATGCTCGCGAGAAATGCGCTCGCTCATCAGCGCGACCCAGCCGCTGCCGCGCTGCAGGCCGTACTCGGCCGAAAGGCTGTCGCCGACGACGAGGATCGTCTGTGCCTTCGCGGCGACAGCGCCGTATGAGGGCATCGCCACCGACGCAGCGACGGCGGCGAGGCCCGCGCTACAGTGCAGCAGCCAGCGCCGACGCGAAATCACGAGAAGACCAGCCGCCTCATCCATGTCCCAACCCATCATCGCCGTCGAGCACCTGACCAAGCGCGTGCAGGATTCGACCGGCACCCTAACGATTCTCCACGACATCGAATTCACCCTGATGCCGCAACGCTCGGTGGCAATCGTCGGCGCTTCGGGGTCGGGCAAGAGCACGCTGCTGTCAATCATTGCCGGGCTCGACACGCCGAGCGAAGGCACGGTCCGCCTGGCCGGCATCGACCTGTTCGCCATCGACGAGGACGCGCGCGCCGCGGTCCGCGCCGAAAAACTCGGCTTCGTGTTCCAGAGCTTCCAGCTGCTCGGCAACCTGAACGCGCTCGAGAACGTGATGTTGCCGCTCGAGCTGCAGAGCCGCTCCGACGCGCGCGCGCTCGCCACCGAGATGCTCAGGCGGGTGGGCCTGGGCGAGCGGCTGCGCCACTACCCGCGCGTGCTCTCCGGCGGTGAGCAGCAACGCGTCGCGCTGGCGCGCGCCTTCGTCGTCAAACCCGCCTTGCTGCTTGCCGACGAGCCGACCGGCAGCCTCGACTTCGCGACCGGCGAGACGGTCATGGCGCTGATGTTCGAGCTGAACCGGGAAGCCGGCACGACGCTCGTGCTCGTCACCCACGACGACACCATCGCGGTGCGCTGCGACGAGCAGCTGCGCATCGAGGCGGGGCGCATCGAATCGGCCTGAGCGCTTTCGGCAGGGATCCTTCGCTGCGCTCGGGATTCTCGAACCGACCTGCGGTCAGTTCGAGAACTTGTAGTCGGTCTTCGCTTTCGCCCTCAACTCGTCGCGAAACGCGGCGGCCTTCTGCTGCGAAAGGCGCTGCTGGATCTGCGCCTTGACGTCGGCAAGCGGCGGGAACTTGGCGTCGCGCGTGTCCTCGAGCTTGATGATGTGATAGCCGAACTGGCTCTTCACCGGGACGTCGGTGTATTCGCCCTTCTTCAGCTTGACCATCGCCGCCGAGAACTCGGGCAC
>JANXXS010000024.1 GCA_025350505.1 Burkholderiales bacterium | reverse complement strand
TTCATGGTCGCGCAGAGCAAGAGCCGCATCGAGGGCAAGACCGAGTACACGAAACACATGATCCGCATGCGCCACGCAGAGCACGTGACCGCGAAGCCAGAAGCGAACGAGATCATCCTGATCAACAGCCACGACGGCGCCAGCTCGTACCAGATGCTCGCCGGCGTCTATCGGCTATGTCCTGCTGGTCATAGGCGGAACTATTGCCTGCGGCGTACTATGTCCCGTACTTGGCTCGCACAGGTGCAGTAGCGGCATTCGCAACGTGCGAGCGCGACATAGATTGATTGGAGCGCAGTTCATTTGCGACTCCCGCACCCTGGCCGCCAGCGATTGCAGTTCCAAACCCGCCACCGATCCGATCAAGGTCCGCCACAACATCTGGCCGCTAGGCCACTCAGGGATGGGCTGGTACGGGGTCAGAGGACGTTTCAGGGAACGTCAGGTTTATGACGCGAAGTTGCAGTTCAGGCGCCGAGATTGACGACCCACTCTCGACCCATAGACGACTTTCCAATCGTCGAATGCGACGCCGAAAAGCAGTCGGCCCCAGTCCTGACTAACGCTATCGACCGCGAGGGGGAACCTCAAGATTCCGGAGCGGCCCTCACTTTGCAGGCACTTGATGTCAGCGGGGGGTGAAACCTTGCAGGAGGGCCGTCCTCATCCCTCTCGCTTTCGCGAACCGAGCAATCCAACGGGCCGTATCAGGAGGACGACGAGGATCACCAAGAACGGAATGATCGTTGCAGGAAGCGCACCGAAGTAGAAGGATCCAAACGTCTCGGTGATGCCCAAGACGGCCGCCCCGAGAAATGCGCCCGACATGCTTCCCAGACCGCCGAGGATCACGATCACGAAGGCGCGGACCGAGTAGTCCACGCCCATGTCGGGATACACCGCGTAGAGGGTCGACAGCATCATCCCGGCTGCGCCGGCGAGCGCCGCTCCCAAGCCGAAGGCGACGGCATGGACGTGGCGGGGCCGCACGCCACAGGCCGCGGCGAGATCGCGGCTTTGCGCGGTCGCGCGAATGCCCATGCCGATGCGGGTGAAGCGGAGCAGCCCGATCAGGGCCGCGGTGATCGTGATCGCTGCACCGAAGGCCGCCAGCCGCGAGTACGGCAGGCTGATGTCGGCCATCTGCAGTGCGCCGCGTGCGAACGGCACCGATCGGTAGTCGGCGGACCAGGCGAATCGCGCGAGCGCCACCAGCGTGAGCGAAAGCCCGTAGGTGAGCAGCAGCGAGCTGTCCTCGAGTGGCATAGTCGAGCGGGCGATCCGCTGCACGACGAGATACTGGAACGCATAGCCGAAGGCGAAGAAGACCGGTCCCATCGCCAGGAAGGCGACGAAGGGGTTGGCGCCCGAGAGGCGCCACACCCAGAACGCCGCGAACGCGCCGATCATGAGCATCTCGCCGTGCGCCATGTTGAGCACGCGTATCACACCGAAGATGACGTTCAGGCCGATCGCCATCAGCGCGTACACGCCGGCAAGCAGGATTCCGTTCACGGCCAGCTGCGCCAGCAGCGAAGGGTCGGTCACGGCGTGGCTCGCGGCGTGGCTGTCGAATGCCCTAGCGCTTGTCCCACGGCGGCAGGGTGGTGATCATCGGCGCCGTCGCGAGGCTTGCCGGCGCCACGATCTGCCGCTTGCCCGCCTGCCATTGCACGACGCCGAGCGTCTGCCCGATCTGTCGGCCGGTGGCAGGATCGAGCTTGAAGGTGCCGGGCAGCAGCGTCGGCGTCTGCAATCCTAGGAAGGCATCGCGGATCTTCGCGTTGTCGATCGCGCCGGCAGCCTTGACGGCAGCTTCGAGCAACTGTCCGCCCACCCAGCCGAACGCCGACTGCACGTCCGGCTCGTCCTTGTAGGCGGCCTTCCACTTCGCGACGAAGGCCTTGCTCGCCGGCTTCTGATCGACCGGCTCCCAGAGGTAGTCGGCCATGACGCCCTGGGCATCTACCTGCAGGGCCTGCCAGAAGTCGTTCTTCAGCGGGCCGGGCGTGAGCGCGATCGCCTTCGGCAGCACCTGCGCCTCCTTCATCTGGCGCAGCATGAGCATCGAGTCGGGAAGATGGGCGCCGCCGATGACGATGTCGGGGCGTGCCGCGCGCAGCTTCAGCATCAGGCTCGAGAGATCGCTGGCGTCGAGGGGAAACTCCTCGTTCAGCACGATCTCGCGGCTGTTCTTCCTGGCGAGCGCCTCGACTGCCGAGGCAGCGCTCTTGGTGTAGAGATCGGTCGAATGGATGATCGCCACCCGCCGATAGCCCGCCTGCGTGCCGACCTCGCCGAGCAGGGGCTCGAAGATCGTCGCGATCGGTGGAAATAGCTGGAAGATGTTCTTGTACCCGCGGCTGAAGATCGCTTCGCTCGCGGCCGAAGGCAGGAGCATCGGATAGCCGTACTTTTCGGTGACGGCGGTCGCGGCGAAGCTGGCGGCGCTGCCGTAGGGCCCGATCACCAGATCGACCTTGTCCTCGGTGATCAGCTTCTCGTAGAGGCGGGCGCTGGTGCCGGCATCGCTGCGATCGTCGAAGATGAGGAACTCGACCTTGCGGCCGAGCAGCCCGCCACGACTGTTCACGTCCTCGGCCCATAGCTCATAGCCGCGCTTGTTCTTCTCTCCCGATTGCGCCAGTGTTCCGGTCAGCGACAGCGAAGCGCCGATCTTCAACGGGCGCGGCTGGGCATGAACAGGCTTCCCGATTCCCAGGAAGGCCGCCGCGGCGCCCAGGCCGGAAGCGAGGACGACCTTGCGGCGCGAGTGATTGCGAGTGCCGTTCATGGGAGCTCCTTCAAAGATTGAAAAGGCGGGCGGCGTTGCCGCCGACCAGTTGCCGCTGCGTTTCCGGTGCGATGCCCTCGAGCATTTCCGCGAGCCGGGTCTGTGTCTCAATCCCGATGGAGCGGACGTGCGGAAAGTCGGAGCCCCATAGCACCTGCCCGTAGCCGACCTGATCAAAGCCGATCGCGGCGTGCGGGTCGTCGATCATTCCGTGGAAGACGCGGCTGCGCATGTAGTCGCTGGCCTTCATCTTCAGCGGCGGCAGCTTGATGTAGTCGCTGAAGTCGTCCTGCATCTGGTCCATCCGGAACATGAAGTGCGGCAGCCACGACAGTTCGTATTCGCCGCAGAGCACCTTCAGCGTCGGGAAGCGATCGAGGATGCCGCCGAAGATGAAGTCGTTTGCCAGCGTCTCCTGGATCTCGTTCCAGACGGCGAACATCGCGCGGGTCGCCTGCGCATACTGCTTTTCGTCGTGGAAGTACACGAGCGGGTCGATCTGCTGGCCGGTGATGATGTGCAGAACCACGGGCAGGTCGAGCTCCTGGCAGGCGGCCCAGAGCGGGTCGTAGACGCGGTCCACGTACGAAGGCCTGCCCTGCGGGGGCACGAGGTTGACGACGTCGGCGCGAAGCCCCGCCGCGGCGGTTCGCCTGGTCTCGGCCACCGCCCAGGCGACGTCGTGCACCGGAATCACCGCCGCACCGACCAGCCGGCTCGGATCGCGCGAGCAGAACTCGATGATCCAGTCGTTGTAGACGCGGCATGCGGCTTGAGCGACTTCGGCATCGTCGATGGCGATGATCTGCGCCGTTAGGCTGGGATAGATGACTTCGGTGGCGATGCCGGCGCGCTTCTGGAAATCGATCCGCACGACCGGGTCGTACCCGCAGCGCAGGATGAGATCTTCTTCCTCCGTCCTCTGATCGACAGCGGATACGGCGACGCCGTATTTGCTGACCCGCTTGCCGGTGAAGAAGAAGCTTCCCTTTCGGCCCTCGTGCTCGGCGAGCGGCCGCGGGGTGCGATCGCCGAAGCGCGATCCCATGGCCTTCTGCCAGAGATCGACCGGCTCGCGAACGTGCGAATCGGCCGAAATCACACGATCGAAACGCATCAACGCCATGCTGTTCTCCAGTTGCCTATTAAGGAATGGCTTCGGCAACGCGCTTGCCGAAATAGAGGGAAAGGATCTGCCCATCGAGAGCCAGCGCGTCGGCCGGCCCGTCGCGCTCGATGCGGCCGAGGCCGAGAAGGCAGGCGCGGCGCGCGACCCGCAAAGCGAAACGGATGTTCTGCTCGACCAGGATCAGCGTCACGCCTCGCGCATTCAGCATGGCCAGCTCGTCGGCGAAGAAGGCGAGCGAGCGCGGGTCGAGGCCGATCGACGGCTCGTCGAGCAGCAGGGCGCGCGGCTCGGTCATCATGGCGCGGGCCAGGCCCACCCGCTTCTGCTGACCTCCCGACAGCGCACCGGCGGCTCGGCGTCGCAGCTCGGCGACGGCCGGGTAGAGAGAGTAGGTCCGCTCGAGCGCCGCCTTCCGCTTTTGTCGATCGGGCTCGGTGTACACCCCCATGCGCAGGTTCTCCTCGACACTCATGCCCGGGAAGACGACCTCCGACTGAGGCAGCAGGGCGAGGCCGCGGCGGGCCCGGTCGGCGGCGCCGAGCACGGTCACGTCCTCGCCGCCGAACGTGATGCGGCCGGCCCGGACCGCGAGCAGCCCGGCCATCGTCTTCAGCAGCACGCTCTTGCCGGAGCCGTTGGGGCCGAGGATGGCGACGGACTCTCCGGTGGCGATATGCAGGTCGAGGCCTTGCAGCACGTCCATCGCGCCGTAGCCCGAGCGCACGCCCTCAAGCGTCAACATGCGCTTCGCCCAGGTAGGAGGCAATCACCGCCGCGTCGCGTTGCACCTCGTCGGCGGGTCCGTCGGCGATCTTGCGGCCGCCGTGCATGACGAGGATGCGCGGGCACATGTCCATGACCCTCACCAGGTCGTGCTCGATCAGCAGCACGCCGACACCCGAAGCCACCAGCCCCGCGATGTGGCGCTCGAGATCGGCGGCCATCGGCGGCGACAGGCCGGCGAACGGCTCGTCCAGAAGAATGAAGCTCGGCTTGGCGATGGTGGCGCGTGCCAGCTCGACGAGCCGTTGCTGCCCGAACGACAGGGCGCTCCCGTTCCTCGCCGCGAACGCACCGACGCCGAATCGATCGAGCAAGGCTTGCGCGTCCTCGGCCGATGCGCTAGGTGAGGTCGAGCTCCGGCCGAGGAGAACGTTCTGCAGGACGGTGAGGCTCGGAAAGAGCCGCGTCGTCTGGAACGTCCGCCCGATGCCGGCGCGAGCGACCCTGTGCGGGCGCAAGCCGGTGAGCCGCCGGTCGCCCAGGAAGACGTCGCCCGCGTCGGCAGCCGCGATGCCGGTGACGATGTTGAAGAGCGTCGATTTGCCGGAGCCGTTGGGGCCGACCAGGCCGGTGATCGTTCCGGGCGCGCAGTCGAACGAGCAGCCATCGACTGCGACCAGGCCGCCGAACGTCTTGCGCAGACCGACGACGCGAAGGTTCATTCAGCCGCTCCTTCCGGCCGCCGTGCGGC
The DNA here is from genome assembly GCA_025350505.1 of Burkholderiales bacterium. Classification (GTDB taxonomy): domain Bacteria; phylum Pseudomonadota; class Gammaproteobacteria; order Burkholderiales; family Burkholderiaceae_C; genus Schlegelella_A. Next base: position 11,025 of record JANXXS010000024.1, on the reverse strand, counting down.
GCTGCCGGAGCAGCCCCATCAGACCGCCCGGAGCAAACAGGACGAGCGCCATCAGCGCGAGGCCGAACGCCAGCTGATGCATTGACGGGAATCGCGCCCAGAGCAGCTCCGAGACGCCGAACACGAGCACGGCCCCGAGGAGCGGGCCGAACACCGTGCCTGCACCGCCCAGCAGGACCATGACGATCATGCTGACGTTGATGCGCAGCGAAAACGACTCCTCCGGGTTGATGTAGCTGAGGTACCAGGCGTACACGGCGCCGCAGAACCCGGGCAGCAGCGCGCTCAGCACGAACGCCTTGAGCTTCTCGCGCTGCGTGTCGATGCCGATCGCTTCCGCCGCGAACTCGTCGTCGCGAATCGCCTTCAGCCGCGTCCCGAACGCGGAGCGTTCGAGGGCCAACGTGGCAAGGACGGCCAGCACGGCCACCGACGCGAAGGCGAAGTACACCTGTGTCAGCGACTGCACGGGCGGCAGGGAGATGCCTTGGCCGCCTCCGGTCCAGCGGTCGAAGATGTAGACCGCCACGCGCAGCGCCTGGCTGAAGGCCAGGGTGACGATCACGAACGCCGGCCCGCGCACCCGCAGCGACGGATAGCCGACGACGAGGGCCGCCGCGGCGGCAGCGAGCGAGGCGAGCCCCGCCGCAGCGAGCCAGTGCATCTCCAGGCGCACGATCGAGAGGGCCCCGACGTAGGCGCCGATCCCGAAGTAGGCGACGTGGCCGAAGCTGAAGTAGCCGGTGTAGCCGCCGATCAGGTTCCAGCTCGCCGCGAGGGCGACGTACATGCAGACCAGCAGCAGGACCGACAGCTGGTAAGGCGTCGCCAGCCATGGCGCGGCGACGAGCAGGCAGAGGCCGATGGCGAGGGTCGCGACGCGAAGGCGGCTCGGGCGTCGGCCCGGATCGGCCGCCGCGGTGACCGCGACCGCAATGTTCATCGCGGAGGTCCCTGTCGTCGCACTCCGGCGTCAGGCGCGTGCGTCGGGCGCGGGGTCAGGGCTCGGTCCAGGTCGCGCGGCATCGAATGATCCTGGCATGCATCGAAGTTTGAATAAAGAATACATTCGATCGTCTGGGTGGGCAATGCACGGTCCGGGTTCCAAGTATTATCACCGTCGTCGGCTTTTGAATACAAAATGCGAGCTCAATTCGTCGATGTCGCCGGCCGCTCTGTGCGCTTGCTCCGCGAGGGTGATGGCCCGCCCCTGTTACTCCTGCATCCGGTTGGCCACTGCGCCGAGCTCTTCATGTGCAACATCGATGCGCTGGCCCGGACGCACACCGTGATCGCGCCCGACCTGCCCGGTCACGGCTTTTCCGACGCCGTCGGCTTCGGCGGGCTTTCACCCCAGTCGGTCACGGCGGACGGGCTGTTCGCCCTGATGGACGCGCTCGGTTTCGAACGCTTTTCGCTGATCGGCTCGTCCTACGGCGGGCTGGTCGCGGCACGCATGGCGCTGCAGTCTCCGGCGCGCGTGGCGCGGCTCGGGATCGTCGGCAGCGCCTCGACCTTCGCCGCAAACGACAAGCAGGAGGAGACCTTGCGCGCGGTGATGGCGAACGCGTCGACGGCGATGAAGTCGCCCACCCTCGATGCGTGTCGACGACGCCTGGGCAACATCTGCCACGATGCGTCGTGCGTGCGCGACGAAATCGCGATCGTTCAGATGACCTGCTACGCGCGGCCAGACCGGCTTCCCGCGTTCGTCAACACCATCGAGGCCCTCATCGCGTCGGCCCATGCGCCTGGCGAGCGCGTGCATGACCGGCTGCAGCAACTGGGCATGCCGGTGCTGGTCCTGGTCGGCCGCAACGACATCCGCGCCGACTGGCGCGTGCACGAGAGCGGCGCCAGGCGGATCCCCCGCTCGGAGTTGCTGATCGTCGAGGACTGCGGACACCTTCCGTACCTCGAGCACGCGGATCTTTTCAACCGCACTGCCGCCCGGTTTCTGCAAGCATGAGCGATCACAGGACCAACGCCGCTGAGACGGCCGCTGGCGTCAAGCAGAAGCCGAAGGAGGATTTCGCAGAGCTGGCGCTGGGTGACATCCCGTCGATCGAGGCCTCCCTTCCGAAAATCCGCTATGAGCGGCTGCGCGCCAACATGCTGCTCGGCACGCTCAAGACCGGCCAGGTGCTGCGCCAGGAGGAGCTCGCGCGGCGTTCAACGTCAGCCGCGTTCCGCTGCGCGAGGCGCTCAGCCAGCTCGAGGCCGACGGGCTCATCGAGGCGAGGCCACGCCGCGGCTACGCGGTCACGCTGCTCGAGGCCGACGAAATCGTCGAGCTGTTCGAGCTGCGCACGGTGGTTGAAGAGCACGCCGGCCGGGTGGCCGCCCGTTCACGAACGCCCCAGGACATCGAAGAGGTCGAGAAGATCGTCCTCACGATGGACACCCTCGACACCAGCGACCCCGAGTTCCGCAACCGCTGGACGCTGCTGAACTATGAGTTCCACAACCGCATCATCGCGTCAAGCCGGCGCAAGCGGCTCGCCAAGATCGCCGCCACGCTGCGTAGCACGACCGAGCCTTACGTGCGGGTGGAGATCGACCTTACCGGTGATGCGGTCGACGCCGGCCGTCAGCACCGCGAGATGCTTGAAGCCTTGCGCGCGGGCGATTCGGATGGCCTCGCCGAGCTGAGTAGGCAGCACGTCGAAAGCACCGCGCGGCGCCTCCTCAGGGGGCTGCGATCGCGCTCACTGCAGCCCGCGAGCGACGCGGACCAGACCTGACCAAGGAGCGAAACTGACCATGGAAAGCACTACGACAGAACCCCGCGCCGGCAGCGACGTGAGTTTCCGGCCGCGACGGCTCGGGCACGTGAACCTCTGGGTGGACGACCTCGAACGGTCGATCGACTTCTACGAGTCGGTCTGCGGCATCGAGCTCGTGCGCCGGGAGCGGGCGCTGCTGATCGCCTTTCACTCGAACGGCAACACCCACCACGACATCGGGATCATCGAGGTGTCGCGGGGCCGCGACCGCTACGGCCGTGACGGCACCCTGCAAATCCCGAAGACGCGCGGCATCGCGCCCGGCCTGAACCACCTCGGTTGGGAGATGGAAAACGAGTCCGAGCTCGTGGCTGCGTACCGGCGCGCGAAGGAGTGCGGCTACCCGCTGCAGCGCGCCGTCGATCACCTGATCTCGCACAGCGTCTATGTGAGCGACCCCGACGGCAACGGGCACGAGTTCTACGCAGACGAATTGCAGGACTGGCGCAGCATCTACAACCTCGAGCGCGAGGAGGAAGTGACCGGCCTCTGGGACCCGCTGGTCGCCGCGCCGCGTACCCAGGCCAACTACAACGTCGACCCTCCGGTTCGCCGTGTGGACCGCGCCCCGCTCCATCCCAGCCACCTGACTGGCGTGCGCTTCTCGACCCGGCGCTTCGACGACATGCTGCGGTTCTTCACGGGCATCGCAGGCCTGCGCGTCGTCGCCGAATCGGCGGGGCCGCAGCGACAGGCTCGGCTCGCCGGCGCCACCGGCCGCGTCGACATGACGCTGCGCGAAGCCGGTGACAGCGAGCCGACCGGCCTGCGTGCGTTCCGCATGCGTCTGAACGAGTCGCTCGACCCCGGTGCGGTTGCTTCGACACTTGCCGCGGCCGGGGTCACGGCGAACGCGCACGGAGACGAGCTCCGGGTGGTCGATCCGGACGGCTTCGTCATCGAATTCCACCAACGCGACGCCTGATCGCAACCATCGCCACACGACATGAAAGATTCCATCCGATATTTCAATCCGCCCGGTGCTGGTCCTGCGCAGGGTCTGTACTCGAACGTCACGCTGGTCCCGTCCGGCCCGACAGCCCACATCGCCGGCCAGCTCGCCGTCGGCAGCGCCGGCGAGGTCGTTGGCAGGCATGACTTCGACAAGCAGATGCGGCAGGTGTTCTCCAACCTCGGCGACGTCCTCAAGGGGCTGGGGCTGGGCTACAACAACGTCATCAAGTTCACGACCTATCTCGTCCATTCGCAGGACGTCGAGATCTTCATGCGGGTCCGCGCAGAACTGTTCCCGCAGCTTTTCGGGGGAAACGCGTTCCCGCCCAACACGCTGCTGATGGTCGACCGCCTGGTGAAGGAGGACTTTCTCATCGAGGTGGAAGCGGTTGCCTATGCCTCGGCCGAGGGTGCAATGCGCCAAGGGCAGTGAGACGGGCGCGCAGGCAATCCAAAACAGATCCCAACTTCGGAGAGTCCTCATGACACCAGCTTCGTTCGATCTTTCGCGCCGCCAGGTACTCACGGCTGCGGCGGGCCTCGCCGCGGCGGCTTCGCTTCCCGCACGGGCGCAGACGCTCGAGAAGCTGCAGTTCATGACGGAGTTCGCCCCGCACGGGTTCCACGCGCCGTTCTACCTGGCGATTCAGAACGGCTGGTTCAAGGAGGCCGGCATCGACCTGGACCTCAAGGACGGCCGCGGCACCGCGGCGACGATCAACCTGGTCGGTGCGGGCCAGGTGGAGGTCGGGTTCGTGAACCTCTCCGGTGCAGTGATCGCCCGATCAAAAGGTGTGCCCGTCAAGGCGATCGCCAGCATTCTTCACAAAGGGACCAACGGACTCATCATGAAGCCGGGCACCGGGATCCGCACTCCGCAGCAGATGCGTGGCAAAACAGTGCTCTATGGAACAACGACCATCGAAGCGCAGCTGCTGGATGGCTACCTCGCAACGGCCGGCATGACGCGCGAAGACGTCAAGATGCTGGGGGTCGATTCAGCGTCGAAGGTCGCGGGAGTCCTTGGTGGCAAGGGCGATGTGGCGATCGGTCCGGTGCCGTATTACCTCGGCCTGCTCGAGGGGAAGCCGGAACACGTGGAGACCGTTCTCTTTGACGACGCGGGCATTCACCTACTGGACTTCGGCCTGGTGGCGCAGGACAGCACGATTACGGCGCGGCCGAAGGTGCTCGCGAGTTTCGTCAAGGTCGTATCACGGGCATACGACTACACGCGCACTGGCAACAATGTCGACGAAGCGGTGAAGGCAATGATCACGTTGCGCCCGAACGCGAACATCGACCCGGTGACGGCCGTCAACATGTTCAAGTCGCATGCTCTGCACATCCCGTCCCCCGCGACAGTCGGAAAACCCGTTGGATTCCTGGTGCCGCAGGAGATGCGCGAAACGGTGAAGACCTTGAAGGACATCAAGGTCATCGAGGCCGGCCTGAATCCTGAAGAGACATACACGATCTCGTTCAACCCGTGAGCCAGCCACCGGCGCTGATCGCCGCCGCGGGCGTCGAGAAGATCTACGCGTCACCGCGCGGGAACATCCTGGCGCTTGCTGGTGTCGACCTCGAAATTCGCGACGGAGAGTTCGTGAGCATCCTCGGGCCTTCGGGCTGCGGCAAGAGCACGCTGCTCAAATGCATCGGCGGTCTCGAAGCGGTGACCGCAGGCCGCATCACCGTGCGCGGACGGACTGTCGTCGAGCCACCCGCGGATTGCGGGTTCGTTTTCCAGCGTGACCTGCTACTGGACTGGCGCAGCGTGCTGGACAACGTCATGCTGCCGGCCGAGTTCCTGCGGATGGACCTGCGCGAGTTGCGCCCGCGTGCGCAAGAGCTGCTCGAGACCCTGGACATCGGTGCCGCCAGCGGGCGCTACCCCTGGGAATTGTCGGGCGGCATGCGGCAGCGCGTGGCAATCTGCCGGAGCCTGTTGCTCGATCCGCAACTGCTGCTGATGGATGAACCTTTCGGCGCACTGGATGCGATCACTCGCGACGAGCTCAACATGGAGCTCGAGCGCATCTGGGAGCGCACGCGCAAGACCGTTGTCCTCGTGACTCATAGCATTTCAGAAGCCGTGTTCCTGTCGGACCGGGTGATCGTCATGGACAAGAACCCCGGCCGCGTCGCTGGCATCGTCGACATCGATCTGCCTCGCCCGCGGACCCTCGAAATTCGTGAGACACCGCAATTTGCAGCGTATATGCGCCAACTGCGTTCGATGTTCGAAGCCTTCGGCATCATGCGCAAGGCGGCCGCATGAGTCCGTTCTGGGACACCGGCAAGGGCCGCGCGCTCAACGTCATCTTCCTGTTCGGTGCGCTGCTCGCACTGTGGGAACTTGCGGTGCGGCTCGGGCATATCAAACCATTCATCCTGCCCGCGCCCAGCGTCGTGCTCACAGACCTTGCGCGAAAGCCTGGCCTCTACACGTATCACGCGCTCCACACGCTGCTCGAGACTTTCCTGGGGTTTGGGCTCGCCGTGGTCATGGGTGTCGTCATGGCCGTCGGCGTCGTGTATTCCCGAGTCGTCGAGCGCACGCTGTACACCATCCTGGTCACATTGAACGCAGTGCCGAAGATCGCGGTTGCGCCGCTGTTCATCATCTGGCTCGGGACGGACTTGAGCCCGAAGGTCGCCGTCGCGACGCTCGTCGCGCTGTTCCCGATCGTGATCGACACGGTACTTGGCCTGCGGTCTGTCGACCCGGAGATGCTCGACTTGGCTCGGTCGCTGCGCGCGTCAAGGCTGCAGGTACTTTGGAAGATCCGCGCGCCGTGCGCCCTGCCGAGCCTGTTCGCCGGCCTGAAGGTGGCCATTTCTCTCGCGTTCATCGGCGCGATCGTGGGTGAATTCATTGCCGCCCAGAATGGGTTGGGCTACCTCGTCGTTTCATCGCAGGCCACGTTCGACACGACACAGATGTTTGCCGCGATCCTCTTGCTCGCCGTGCTGGGGCTGGCCCTGTTCTACCTGATCGAGTTGTTCGAGACACTGCTGCTTCCATGGCACGTCTCGCGTCGGCGGGTCTCGACAAGCCCAACGCGTGCCTGATCAGCAAATGTCCTCAAGCCCCCCTCGACACGCTGAAATCGCCGGCGCCGGCATTGCCGGCCTGACGACCGCCTGCGTACTGGCCCAAAGAGGCTGGAGCGTCCGCGTGCACGAACGGGGGAGCGAGTTGCGTGAAATGGGCGCCGGCATCTACCTGAAGATCAATTCGCTCGTGGTCCTGAAGGAGCTCGGCCTTCTGAGCGCGATCGCACGATCGGGCGTGACGCTCCAGCGGGGCGTCATCACGGGTCGCGGCGGCCGCGAGCTCGCAAAGCGACCGCCGCTCCGCAAGCGAGAAACGATCGTCGTGCTGCGCGCCGACTTGCACGGCCTTCTCGCCGAGCGCGCGCGATCGCTGGGCGTCGAGTTCCGTACGAATTCGCAGGCGGTGTCGGCGCATCCGCAGGGCTTGCTCACCCTCGCTTCGGGCGAGGCCATGACAGCCGATCTCGTCGTCGGCGCCGATGGCTTCCGGTCCGCCGTGCGGGACAGTCTCGGCTTGCTGGCGGGCAGCCACAGCTTGCCCGAAGGCGCCATCCGCATCCTCGTGCCGCGGCGCCTAGGCGAACGCGACGGTCTCACTACCGAGCAGTGGTCGGGAGACTGCCGGTTGGGCATCGTGCCCTGCAGCACGACGCACCTGTACCTGTACATGATCGGCCCGGCCAATCATCCGCGGGCGAGCGCCCTGCCTGTGGACCGCGAGTTCTGGATCGACCGCTTTCCGGAAGAGCGCGACGTGATTTCGCGGATCGACGCGGGCGCCGGGCGCTACGACGGGCTGCAGATGATCGCGGTGAAGGGCTGGTGCAAGGGTCGGGTAGCCATCATCGGCGACGCCGTCCACGCGCAGCCGCCCAACCTCGGCCAAGGCGCGGGGATGGCGATCAGCAATGCAAGCGCGCTCGGCAAGGCACTCGACGACAACGACACCGTCCCCGATGCGCTTCGACGGTGGGAGCGCGACAGGCGTTCGCTCACGGAAGAAGTGCAGCGATGGTCGTATCGCTACGGTCTCATTTTCTATGCGCTGCCCTCTGGCGGAGGCGCGGGGGAGGCGGTGCGCGCGTCACTGATCCGCATGATTGGGCGCATCGGCGTCACGTCGCGCAAGCTGGCATGGCTGCAGCGCGGAGGTTGCGAGGCCGTCGAAATCGAGTAGCCCGAGAGCGGACGAACACGAGTGACCGAAAGTGGCCGGCACGGGCCATAGATAAGGACCCCGCGACAGCCCATTGCGCGACACATTGCTGACTTTGATCGCGATCAAGTGAATCCACTTGGCCACGGCGTGCAATAGCGGTAGCGCAGTGTCAAGTAGCGACTGCGCCGAGACAGCGCTGTGATCGAAAGGCCCTTGTAATCAAGGTGAATGATGGTCATAGCGCCCTCAAAAACTCAAGGAGTCGATCGTCTGGGCGATACCGTCCGGGCGTTCCGTGCAGCGGCATCGTCTTGTCGAGCATCTGCTCTTTCAAAGCGAGGTTGGCCTCCAGGTACATCTGCGTCGTCTCGATCGACTCGTGACCGAGCCACAGTGCGATAACGGACTGCTCGACGCCGGCCTGCAACAGATCCATCGCGGTCGTGTGGCGAAGGACGTGAGGCGAGATCCGCTTGGCCTTCATGGAGGGGCACGTGGCAGCTCCGACCGCCACGTGCTTAGCCATAAGGTAGTGCACACCATGGGCGCTCAACCGGCCGCCGCGCGCGTTCGGAAAAAGAGGCTGGCCTTGCGCGCGCGCCGGCTCCTTCATCCAAGCGGCCAAGACGGCTCGCGTGTTCTTGCTGAGCGGAGTGCAGCGCTCCTTGCGCCCCTTACCCATGACCCGCACGTGCGCACCGGTTCCCAGAAGGATGTCGTCGGTCTGCAGCGAAGTCAGCTCCGATAAGCGCAAGCCAGTTTGCACCGCCAAGAGCATCAAGGCGTGGTCCCGACGGCCGAACCAGCTGCGCTGGTCCGGCGCAGCGAGCAACGCATCGACTTCTAGCCGGCTCAAGAACGGCACCAGCCTCCGGGAGAACTTCTTGGCTGGAACGGCCAATACGCGGGCGATCTGCGCTGCGTGCGTCGGAGCTTCGAACGACGCGAAGCGGAAGAACGAATGGATAGCCGTCAGCCGGAGGTTGCGCGTCCTCGCCGTGATCCCTCGGGACGCCTCGAGATCGTCCAGAAAGGCTGCGACTAACGGCGCATCGATGTCCTCAAACGACAGCGCGGAGGGCGCCTTCTTCAGCCTCTTCTGGACGAACTGCAGCAGCATCTTGAACGTGTCGCGATAGGAGGCGATCGTGTGCCCGCTGGCCTGGCGCTGTCGCATCAGTCGCTCGGTGAAGAAGCGCTCGAGCAACCCGGCGAAGCTGCCCCGGGCCATCATGACGCTGCTCCCCAGCGCCGTTCCAGGCGCGACATCGCGTGACCCATCAGCTCCGGCCAGGCACTCAAGTACCAGTAGGTGTCAGCAACGTTCACGTGACCCAGATAGGCAGACAGCACCGGTAAGCGCCGCGCAGCATCCTCGCCTGTTTCGTACCAGCGCGTCAGCACGTGCAAGGCGAAGCGATGGCGGAAGTCGTGCAGCCTCGGCCCACGACTCGCCGTGGCGCCACGCAGGCCGATGCTGCGTGACAACGCGTAGAACGTTCGGTGTAGCTGGGCTTGGTCGAGTCGGTTGCCGCGGTTCGATACGAACAGGTAGGGCGAGATCGCGCCGTAGCACTCGTTGCGTCGACGAAGGTAGTCGAGCAAGACCTCAACCGTAGAGGCGTGCAGTGGCACGAGCCGAATACGGCCAAACTTGGATCCGCGGATCGTCAATACTGCCTGATCGACGTCTACGTCGATGACGTGCAAGCCAAGTGCCTCCGACATCCGCAAACCGGTCGTACAGAGCAAACCAAGTAGGCAGTGAAAGACTCGCGGGCGCAGTGGCGTGCCGTGCCACGAGGTCGGAAGCTGCAGTGCGGCCGCCAAGAGCTGCTGCACTTCGGCCTCCGAGTAGATGTACGGTCGAGCTCGGGTGGACCGGTGCGGCAACAGCCAAGGGGGCGGGATCTCTGTGCGGCCGTCGGTAGCACTTCGGTACCGGGCGAAGCCCCGGACGTAGCCGAGTCGGCGCGCCCACTCGGCGGGCAGCACCGAAGCCGGTTCCTGAGCCCAGGACAACGCCAACGGCGTCGTGATGTGATCCACACCGCGCTGCTCGAGAAAGTCGACAAACCGCGGAAGTTGCAAGCCCGCGTCGACGAGCTTGAACCCGAGGTCGCGGCGGAGTTGGATGTAGCGTGGCAGCGCTTCGCGCAGTGCGTTCATGACGCGCTCCCCGGCCACGGCAACGCCAAGGCGCGCAAAGCCACAAGATCCACCTTGGCGTAGATGGAGGTTGCCATAGGACTGCGATGACGAAGCAGTTCGCCGATCTCTGGCAAGGACGCACCCTCCTGCAACATGCGAACGGCCAGGGCGTGGCGGAACTGATGCGACCCCTTGTGCGGCGCATCGATGCCGGCGCGACGCAACGAGTGGCGAACGATCGACCCTACGCCGTCTGAGTCGTGCATCAAGCCCGTGAAGGGCGCGCGCGCTCGAACAAATAGGTGGCGATCCTCTGTGATTGGGCGGCCTTGCTTCAAGTAGCCTGCGATGGCTTCACCGACGTCGACCGGCAGCGGCATCAGGCACTCGTGCCTGTTCTTGCCACGAATGCGCAGATGGCCGCCCACCCAGTCCAGGTCGTCGAGCTGCAGCTTGATGACCTCGCCGGATCGGAGGCCCAGCCTGGCGAGCAACAGCAGGATCGCCCGGTCGCGACGCCCGACGTCGCTGCTTCGATTGCAGCTCTCGATCGCTCGGCTCGCATGCTCAACAGAGATCGCTCGTGGGAGTTGCGGCGTAGTGGCCCAACCGGCTACTGCGGGGACCGCGTCGATAAGCGTTGGGGCAACATCGCCTCGGTACTCGGCGAAGCGCAGGAATGCGCGCAGCCCCGAGACCACTTGCTTGAGTGCTCGTGGCCGTAGGCGCCGACCGCGAATTGATCCACTTGTGAGGGTTGTGCCGATCTCAAATTGACCCGGGTGTTCAGCCTACCCTGCTGCTTATTTGAGCAGCGGGGTATCAGGAGTGATCACCATGGCCATGATTGGCAAAGTGCTGCGGATGCACCGCCGCGACAAGAAGTCAGTGCGGGAGATCGTGAAGGCGACGAGC
>JANXXS010000010.1 GCA_025350505.1 Burkholderiales bacterium | reverse complement strand
CTGTTTAGGTTTGTCCGACATCTGCCCGTCGCGCGAGACGACGCCGCGCGTGACCCCGATCTGAGGGCAGGTGTTGGATAAACCTCAAGGGAGGAAACCGCGGCATGTGCCCCGGTGGTCCGATGGGGCTACGGCGCTATGGCGAATTGGGCGGTCGCGCTTGTGATGACGACAGCGATCGGCCTTGCGCATCGACCGTCGGCGGACGTGTCGTGCCTGGCGCGGCATCCGCCTGGGCGTGCTGGCTGCCGCTCTCTCGAGCAATGGAACGCAGGAGTTCCCCGCAAGACGAAGTCACGCCGTGCCGGCTCAGGGTGGAGAAGAGCCGGTCGATGGGCGGAAGGACCATTGCACTCATGCTGCGTGTGGCTCTGGAGGTGGCGCGCGGATCGTCTGCCCGCGCGTGAAGGTCTGAAGGACGAGCATCGCAGCGCCGCAGTGCAAACAGACGAAGCACGGCTTGGCGTGCTCGATCTCGGCGCCGCTGTCCCGAGCTTGTGACGTGTCCGCGGGCACTGCGTGGAGCAACTCGCGCACGCGCGCCAGGTTGGTCTTGCGGCTGCCGTTGGCGAGCAGTCCGTAGTGCCGGATGCGATGCAAGCCGCCGGGCAAGACGTGCAGCAGGAAGCGGCGCATGAACTCGTCGGCGCCGAGCGTCATCGTCTTGTGCCGCGTCCTGCCCTTGGCCCGGTAGTCCTTCCAGCCGAAGGTGACGCCGCGCTCGTCCATGGCGACGAGCCGGCTGTTGGCGATTGCCACGCGGTGCGTGTAGCGCGACAGGTACGCCAGCACGGCTTGGGGTCCGGCGAAGGGGCGCTTCGCATAGACGACCCACTCGCACTGGCGAAGCGGTGCGAGCCAGCGGGCGAAGACGCTGGCGTCGGCCAGGGTGGCGTGCTCGCCGAAGAACTGCAGCCGCCCGCGCCGATGGGCCGCCTGGAGCTCTTCGAGGAAGCGCCGTCGGAACAGCCTCGACAGCACCCGCACGGAGAGAAAGAAGCCGGGCTTGCACGAGACCCAGCTCTTGCCATCCGGCGACAGCCCGCCGCCAGGAACGATCCCGTGCACGTGTGGGTGATGCGTCAGCGCCGAGCCCCAGGTGTGCAGCACCATCGTCGCGCCGATGCTTGCACCCAAGTGCTTCGGGTCGCCAGCGATGGTCAGTAGCACCTGGGCGGCCATGTCGAACAGCAGGCCATAGATCACGGCCTTGTTCTGATAGGCGATGTCGGCGATCGGCGCCGGCAGCGTGAAGACCACGTGGTAGTACTCCACCGGCAGCAGATCGGCCTGGCGCGCCTGAAGCCAGCGTCGTGCGGCGCCGGCCTGACACTTCGGGCAGTGGCGGTTCCGGCACGAGTTGTAGGCGATCTCGACTTGCCGGCAGCCTTCGCAACGCAACACGTGTCCACCCAGCGCCGCGCTGCGGCACTGTTCGATGGCCGACATGACCTTGAGCTGGCCCAGGCTCAGGTGGCCGCGCTGGGCCTTGCGCCAGGCAGAGCCGTGCGTTCGGAAGATGTCGGCGACCTCCAGGGCGACGTGCCCCACGGAGGCGCCTTATGCCGGGTGCAGGGTCTCCAACGGACTGACCACCTCGCGCAGGATCTCGGTGGCCACGTGCGTGTAGAGCGACGTGGTCTCGAGCTTCTTGTGCCCGAGCAAGACCTGGATCACGCGGATGTCGACCTTCTGCTCGAGCAGATGGGTTGCAAAGCTGTGACGCAGCGTGTGCATCGAGACGCGCTTGTCGATCCTTGCGGCTTCGGCGGCGGCGTGGATGGCGCGGTTGAGCTGGCGCGTGGTGACCGGGTCCATCGGGTTGAGCCCGGGGAAGAGCCATCCGCCCGGCAACATCCGGCCCTGGGCATGGGCGACCCGCCACCAGGCGCGCAGCCGCTCGAGGAGCAACGGCGAGAGCATGGCGTAACGGTCCTTGCGGCCCTTGCCCTGCTCGATGCGCAGCGTCATGCGCTGGCTGTCGATGTCGCCGACCTTGAGCGCGATGACTTCGCTGGCGCGCAGCCCTGCGCCGTAGGCGATCGACAGCGCCGTCTGGCTCTTCAGGTTCGGCGCTGCAGCGATCAGGCGCGCGACCTCGGGACGGCTCAAAACCACCGGCAACTTCTGCGGAACGCGTACCGGCTGCATCTTGGCCATCAAGTCGATGCGGCCGAGCGTGACATCGAAGAAGAACTTCAAGCCGGTGATCGTCGCGTTGAGCGTGATCGGCGAGGTGCCTCGATCGACCATCTGCAGCTGAAAGCGGCGCAGGTCTTCAACCGTGGCTGTATCGGGCGCAGCCTTGAGGAAGATGGCGAGGTGGCGCACCGCGCGCAGATAGCCGGCCTGGGTCTTGGGTTCGAGCTTCCTCATGCGCATGTCGTCGAGCATGCGTTGGCGCAGCGGCGTGACGCCTGGTATCGATGGGTTCATGGTCCTGCTCCTGTCGATGAACGAGGCGGATTACCTCGCTCGTCAACATCGCAGAATTGCCAGTGCCACGAACAACCACGCCTTAGTCGAACCGGCTACCGCGCGAGCGGTTTAGTCCTCTGGCCGAC
>JANXXS010000005.1 GCA_025350505.1 Burkholderiales bacterium | reverse complement strand
GCCCTTGACGAAGAAGTTGATGCCACCCATGAACTTGTCGTCGGCGTTCGTACCGGCGGCCACGACTTCCTTGCCGTCGTTGCTCGTGATCGGGCCCTTCCAGATGACGAAGCTGCCGTCCTTCAGGCCGGCCTTGACGCTCTCGACCTTAGCCTTGATGTCGGCCGGCACCTTGTCGGAGATCGAGACGATGTCGATCGCGCCTTCCTTGACGCCCCACCACGAATGCTGGTCGCCCTTCCACGTGCCGGCCAGCACGTCTTTCGTGGTCTTGATGTAGTACGGCGCCCAGTTGATGATCGACGAGGCGAGGTGTGCGTTCGGCGCGTAGGCGGTCATGTCGCTGTCCCAGCCGAACGCGTACTTGCCGGCCTTGCCCGCCGTCTGCAGCACCGCCGACGAGTCGGTGTTCTGCATCAGCACGTCGGCGCCACCGTTGATGAGCGACTGCGCGGCCTCGGTTTCCTTGGGCGGGTTGAACCACTCGTTGACCCAGACCACCTTGGTCTTGATCTTCGGATTGACCGACTGCGCGCCCATCGTGAAGCTGTTGATGTTGCGGATCACCTCGGGGATCGGGATCGAGCCGACGACGCCGAGCGTGTTCGTCTTCGTCATGCCGCCGGCGATGACGCCGGCCATGTACGCGCCTTCGTAGGTGCGACTGTCGTACACGCTCATGTTGCCGGCGGTCTTGTAGCCGGTGGCGTGCTCGAACTTCACGTCCTTCAGGTCGGTCGCGACCTTGAGCATCGGCTCCATGTAGCCGAAGGTCGTGCCGAAGATCAGCGTGTTGCCCTGGCTCGCCATGTCGCGGAACACCCGTTCGGCGTCGGCGGCCTCGGGCACCTTCTCGACGAACGAGGTCTTGATCTTGTCGCCGAGCTCCTTCTCGAGCGCCTTGCGCGCGTTGTCGTGGGCGAAGGTCCAGCCGCCGTCGCCGACCGGGCCGACGTAGGCAAAGGCGATGTTCAGCGGGCCGCTCGCCGCGGTGCCGACGGCCGACGCGGCCGAGGCCATCGGCGCGGTCGTCGTCGTCGTGGTGGTCGTTGTCGTGGCGGCAGGCGTCGCCGTCGTCGTCGTCTTTTCTTCCTTGCTGCAGCCGGCCAGCGTGGCGAGCACGGCGAGCGAGCCCCAGCCGGCGAGTTTGACGAGCGATCTTTTCGAGAGTCGATTCATGGTGGCTCCAGTGGATGAGTGGCCGGTGACGAAGAAGCTCCGCGCGAAGGCGAAGCGGGAATTATCAAGGAACGGAAATGCCGCCTCAGCCGGGAAAGAACGGCTTGCCGATCGACGCCGGCATGTTGACGCGGATGAAGGAGGCGTTCCTCGAGATGAGGACGAGCACGAGAATCGTCGCCAGGTAGGGCAGCATGGTCAGGAACTGGCTCGAGATCTGCACGCCCTCGCCCTGCAGCTGGAACTGCAGCATGGTGACGCCGCCGAACAGGTAGGCGCCGAGCAGCACGCGCGCCGGCCGCCAGGTCGCGAATGTCGTGAGCGCCAGCGCGATCCAGCCCTTGCCGGCGATCATGCCCTCGACCCACAGATGCGTGTAGACGACCGAGATGTAGGCGCCGGCAACGCCGCAAAGCGCGCCGCCGAAGATCACGGCGAGCAAACGGATGCGGCGCACCGGATAGCCGAGCGCATGCGCCGACTCGGGCGACTCGCCGACGGCGCGCAGCACCAGACCGGCGCGCGAGCGGTAGAGGAACCAGGCGATGGCGACCGTCAGCGCGATGGCGATGTAGACCATCGGATGCTGGCGAAAGAAGGCCGGGCCGACGAAGGGCAGGTCGGCGAGGAAGGGGATCTGGAAATCGGTGCGCTCGCCGAGCTTTTCCTGCGTGTAGCCGATGCCGGCGAAGGCCGAGAAGCCCGTGCCGAACAGGCTCAGCGCCAGACCGGTCGCGTACTGGTTGGTGTTGAGCCAGATGACGAGCACGCCGAACGCCGCCGCGAGCACGGCACCGGCGATCGCACCGGCACCGAAGGCCAGCCACTCGTTGCCGGTGTGCACGGCGATGGCGAAGCCGGCGACTGCGGCGACCAGCATCATGCCCTCGGCGCCGAGGTTGACGATGCCGGCGCGCTCGTTGATGAGCAGGCCGAGCGCGGCGAACGCGAGCACGGTGCCCGAGTTGAGCGTGGCGGCGATGAGCAAGGCGACCTGGTCCATCACGCGTTCTCCCCCGCCGGCAGCGTCGTCGTCGCGACGACCGGATCGAGCGGCGCCTGCTCGACCTTCGCCGGCGCCGCGGAGGCTGCCGGCGCCCCGGCGCGCGCTTGCTTCCAGCGGATGCGATAGGCGATCAGCGTATCGCAGGCGAGCAGCGTGAAGAGCAGCAGTCCCTGGAACACGCCGGTCAGCGACTTCGGCAGGCCGAGGCGCGACTGCGCCAGCTCGCCGCCGATGTAGAACATGCTCATCAGGACCGCCGAGAAGACGATACCGAGCGGATGCAGCCGCCCGACGAAGGCGACGATGATCGCCGCGAAGCCGTAGCCTGCCGGCACGTGCGGCGTGAGCTGGCCGAGGGGACCCGCGACCTCGAGGCCGCCGGCCAGTCCGGCCATGCCGCCCGAGAGCAGCAGCGCCGTCCACAGGGCGCTGCGCGACGAGAAGCCGGCGTAGCGTGCCGCCGCCGGCGCGAGACCGCCGACCTGCAGCTGAAAGCCGGCGTAGGTGCGAAAGAGCAGCACCCAGAACGCCGCCACGGCCAGGAGCGCGCCGATCGCACCGACGTTGACGCGGTAGCCGGCGAAGAGGCGCGGCACCTGCGTCGACTTCAGGAAGGTGATCGTCTGCGGAAAGTTGTAGCCGGCCGGGTCCTTCCAGGGCCCGTAGACGACGTAGTTGAGGAGCTGCTCGGCGACGTAGACGAGCATCAGGCTGACCAGGATCTCGTTGGCGTTGAAGCGGTCGCGCAGGAAGGCGACGATCGCCGCCCAGAGCATGCCGCCGAGCACGCCGCCGACGAGCACCGGCAGAAAGAACCAGGCGCCGGTCGAGGGTGTCGCCATCATGGCGATGCCGCTGGCGGCGATCGCGCCGACGATGAACTGGCCTTCGGCGCCGATGTTCCAGACGTTGGAGCGGAAACACACCGCCAGGCCCAGGGCGATGAGGAGCAGCGGCGTCGCCTTCATCGCCAGCTCGGTGAGCGCGTAGACGCTTCGCACCGGCTCGACGAAGAAGACGGCGAGGCCGCGCAGCGGGTCCTTGCCGAGCAGCACGAACAGCGCGGTGCCGATGACCACCGTGATCGCCAGCGCGATCAGCGGCGAGGCGACCGACATCGCACGCGAGGGCTCGGGGCGGGGCTCAAGCCGCAGCATGCGCCGGCCCTCCTCCCTCTCCCGCCTGCGCGAGAGGGCCGGGGTGAGGGCTCTTCTGCCAGAGCCCGCTCATCCACTCGCCGATCATCTCGATCGACGCGTCGGCGGTCTTCACGGAGGGCGAGACCCGGCCCTGGGCGATGACGACGAGCCGGTCGCAGATCTCGAACAGCTCGTCGAGTTCTTCGCTGACGACGAGCACGGCACAGCCGTTGTCGCGCAGCGCCAGCAACTCGCCGCGGATCTGCGCCGCCGCGCCGACGTCGACGCCCCAGGTCGGCTGCGAGACGATGAGCAGCTTCGGGTCGGCGTCGATCTCGCGGCCGACGATGAACTTCTGCAGATTGCCCCCCGAGAGGCTCTTCGCCGCCGAGCCCGGTCCACCGGCCTTGACGTAGAAACGGCGGATCAGCGCCTCGGCCAGGGCGGCGACGTCGCCGATGCGGATCCAGCCCGATCGGCCGACCGCGCGGGTGCGCGTCAGCAGCGTGTTCTGCGCCAGAGAGAGCGTCGGCACGGCGCCGCGGCCGAGCCTTTCTTCGGGAACGAAGTGCAGACCTTCCTTGCGCCGGCGACGCGGCGAGTGGCGGGCGATGTCGTTCTCGAACAGGCGGATCGTTCCCTTGGGCGCGCGCACGTCCTCGCCGGAGAGCACACGCATCAGCTCCTGCTGGCCGTTGCCGGAGACGCCGGCGATGCCGAGCACCTCGCCGCCGCGCACCTCGAACGAGATGCGATCGAGCGTCGTGCCGAACGGATCTTCCTTGGCCAGCGACAGCTCGCGCACCTCGAGCACGACGCCGCCGGCGCGGGCCTCGCGATGCTGCAGCTGTGGCGGCTCGGCGCCGATCATCAGGCGCGACAGGCTGGCGTTGGTTTCCTGGGTCGGGTCGACCTCGCCGGTGACCTTGCCGCCGCGCAACACCGTGCAGTGATGGCAGAGCGCCCGGATCTCGTCGAGCTTGTGGGAAATGTAGAGGATCGAGCAGCCTTCTTCGGCGAGCTTTCGCAGTGTGACGAAGAGCGTCTGCACCGCCTGCGGCGTCAGCACCGAGGTCGGTTCGTCGAGGATCAGCAGCTTGGGGTTGGTCATGAGCGCGCGCACGATCTCGACGCGCTGCTTCTCACCGACGGAGAGCGTGTGCACCGGCCGCAGCGGATCGACGTCGAGGCCGTAGACGCTCGCGACTTTCGTGATGCGCGCCGACACCTCGGCGAGCGTTAGCGACTTGTCGAGGCCGAGCCAGACGTTCTCGGCCGCGGTCAGCGTGTCGAACAGGCTGAAGTGCTGGTAGACCATGCTGATGCCGAGCACGCGCGCCGCGGCGGGCGAGGCGATCTGCACCGGCGCGTCGTTCCAGCGGATCTCGCCTTCGTCGGGGCGCACGGCGCCGTAGATGATCTTCATCATCGTCGACTTGCCGGCCCCGTTCTCGCCGAGCACGGCGTGGATCTCGCCCGGCTTGACGCGCAGGCTGACCCGGTCGTTTGCCTTGACGGCCGGGTACTGCTTGCTGATGTCGACGAGCTCGAGACGCATGGGGCGGGATCCTTCGCTGCGCTCAGGATGACAAGACGCGAGCGTAGCGGCTCTCGCCGGCCACGTACGCGGCGACGAGGTTGCGCTCGTCGGCAAGTGTCATCCAGGCGAAGACCTGCTCATGCAATGTGCGGGCCAGCACGTCGCGGCGCGCCGCCACCGGGCCGGCGGCGCGGTCCCAGATGCAGACGTCGGCCATGCTGCCGACGGCCAGCGAGCCGATCTCGTCGCCGAGGCCGAGCGCGTGCGCGGCACCGCGCGTCGCCGCATGGAGCGCCTTCCAGGCCGTCAGCCGCTCGCCGGCGAGCGCCTGGATCTTGTAGGCGTCGGCCATGTTGCGCAGCATCGACAGGCTCGTGCCGCCGCCGACGTCGCTGGCCAGGCTGACGTTCACGCCGGCCTGCTCGGCGGCGCGCCAGCCGAACAGGCCGCTGCCGAGAAAGAGGTTCGACGAAGGCGAGTGCGCGATCTGCGCGCCGGCGGCGGCGAGCGCGGCGCGGTCGGTGTCGTCGAGCCAGATGCCGTGCGCGAACACGCTCTTGCCGTTGAGCAAGCCGGCATCGGCATAGACGTCGAGGTAACTGCGCGCCGCCGGAAAGAGCTCCTTGATCCAGCGCACCTCGGCGCGGTTCTCGGCGACGTGCGTCTGCATGTAGAGGCTCGGGTCCGCGGCGCAGAGGTGTCCGGCGAGCGCCAGCTGCTCGGGCGAACTGGTCGCCGCGAAACGCACCGTCACCGCGTAGGCGAGTCGCGCGCGACCGTGCCAGCGGGCGATCAGCTCTTCCATGTCGTGCCCGCCGGTGACGACGTCGTCGCGCAGGTTCTCGGGCGCATTGCGGTCCATCAGCACCTTGCCGGCGATGACGCGCATGCCACGCGTCTCGGCCGCCGCGAACAGCGCGTTGACCGAGGCCTTGTGCACGGTCGGAAAGACGACCGCCGCGGTCGTGCCGTGCGCAAGCAGCGCATCGAGGAAGCAGGACGCCGTCGCCTCGGTATGCGCGATGTCGGCGTGGCGTGCCTCGGCGGGGAAAGTGTGCGTGGTCAGCCAGTCGAGCAGCTCGGTTCCGTAGCTGGCGATGACGTCGAGTTGCGGGCTGTGCACGTGCGTGTCGATGAAGCCGGGCAGGATCAGGCGGCCGGCATGGTCGTGCCGCAGCCAGCCTTCGGATGGCGCTTCGGTCTGCGCGCCGGCGATGCGCCCGTCTTCGATGAGCAGCCAGTGATCGGGCCGAAAGCGCACCGCCGCGGAGTCGGTCTCGCCCCAGGCCGGCGCGCCGGTGAAGTCGAGCAGGTCGCCACGCACGGCGACGCGGGCGCCTCGCTCGCTCATGCGGCCCGCCTCAACATGCCGTGCCCGGCGAGGTTGCGCGCCACCTCGCGCACCTGCTCGCGCAACCACTTGGCCGGCGCCGACGCGTGCGTCACGTCGTGCCAGAGCTGGTAGTAGTTGAGCGGCGGAAACGGCACCGGGCAGCGCAGGATCTTCACCGGCAGCGCGTCGACGTAGCGCGAGCAGAAGAGCCGCCCGGTCGTCAGCACCAGCCTGCTCTGCGCGACCATGGTCGGGATGAGGCCGAAGTGGGCGCTCTTGACGACGACGTTTCTCGCCAGCCCGAGCGAGGCCAGGTGGTCGTCGACGACGCCCGGCGAATTGGCGTGGAAGGGCATCGGCGCGACGTGCTCGGCGGCCAGGTAGCGCTCGGCCGTCCAGCGGCCGCGGCCGGACGCAAAGGCGTCGCCGACCAGGCAGACGATCTCGTCGCTGATGAGTCGGCCCAGGTGCAGCTCGCCGGGCGGCTGCAGCCAGTTGCCGACGACGAGATCGACCTCGCCGGCGGAGAGCCGCTTGGGATAGTCGTATTCGCCGGTCAGCGGCAGCAACTCGAGGCGGACCTGCGGCGCCAGCCGCTTCACCTGGGCGACCAGCTCGGGCAGGAACAGCGGGTCGAGGTAGTCGCTGGCAGCGATGCGAAAGGTCGCCTCGGCGCTCGCCGCCTCGAAGCTGCGCTGGCGGGCGTGCGCGCCGAACAGGCGATCGGCCTCGCGCAGCAGGGCGGTGGCCGGGCCCAGCAATTGCATCGCCGTCTCGGTCGGCGTCATGGCGTTGCCGGCGCGAACCAGGAGCGCGTCGCCGGTGAGCACACGCAGCCGGCGCAACTGGGCACTCACCGCCGGTTGGGTGCTGCCCAGCCGCATGGCCGCCCGCGAAACGCTCCGTTCGATGATCAAGGTCTGCAACACCCGGATGAGATGAAGCTCGATCTTCCCGAATGCAGCGTCTGCCGTCATACTGCCGCAATCATAGGCAGCATGCTTGTGGTTGTATATCGCTTTTCGCGTGAGGGTTTACCTTCGCTGCATCATTCGAGACCCTGACCGTGCCATGAGCAGCCGCCCGATCCGCTTCTTCCACCGTGGCGCCGTCGTCGAGGTCGACGGCGTCTCGCCGACCCGCACCGTGCTCGACTGGCTGCGCGAAGAAGTGCGCTGCGTCGGCACCAAGGAAGGGTGCAACGAGGGCGATTGCGGCGCCTGTACCGTCGTCGTCGGCGAGCTGCCGGGCGCGGCGCATGCGGGCGCGCCCGAGGTCGTCGGCGGGCTTCGCCTCACCACCGCCAACGCCTGCATCCAGTTCCTGCCTGCCCTCGACGGCAAGGCGCTGTTCACCGTCGAAGACCTGGCAGACGGCGCCGCGCTGCATCCCGTCCAGCAGGCGATGGTCGAGTGCGACGGCTCGCAGTGCGGCTTCTGCACGCCGGGCTTCGTCATGTCGCTCTGGGCCACCTACCAGCACCACGGCGCGCGCGGCACGCGGCCGACGCGGCAGGAGCTCGCCGACGAGCTCTCCGGCAACCTCTGCCGCTGCACCGGCTACCGGCCGATCCTCGACGCCGGCGAGCGCATGTTCGACCTGCCCGCGGCCCGGCTCGATACCGCGCCGGCGCGCGCCGCGCTCGAAGCGATGCGCTCGGACCAGACCTTCCGCTATGCGGACGCCGGCGCC
The DNA here is from genome assembly GCA_025350505.1 of Burkholderiales bacterium. Taxonomy (GTDB): domain Bacteria; phylum Pseudomonadota; class Gammaproteobacteria; order Burkholderiales; family Burkholderiaceae_C; genus Schlegelella_A. The sequence continues at coordinate 1,840 of JANXXS010000005.1, read as the reverse complement.
GCCTTCGCCGCGCCGAAGACGCTCGAGGCATTCGCGGCCGAGCGGCTGGCATATCCCGAAGCGCGCATCCTCGCCGGCTCGACCGACATCGGCCTGTGGGTTAACAAGATGTTCCGCGATCTACCCTCGCTGCTTTTCATCGGCGGTGTCGACGCGCTGAAGGCGGTCGAGGTGAACGACGGCTTGCTCTCGATCGGCGCCGGCGCCTCGCTCGAAGACGCCTGGCGCGTGCTGGTCGCGCGCTGGCCGCAGCTCGCCGACGTCTGGCTGCGCTTTGCCGGCGTGCCCTTGCGCCACACCGGCACGATGGGCGGCAACGTCGCCAACGGCTCGCCGATCGGTGACTCGGCGCCGGTGCTGATGGCGCTGGCCGCGACGCTGGTACTGCGCCGCGGCGAGCGGGTGCGTCGCATCGCGCTCGACGACTTCTACATCGGCTACATGCAGAACAAGCTCGAGGCCGGCGAATTCGTGCAGGCGATCGAAGTCCCTCTCGACGATCCCGCCGAGGTACGTGCCTACAAGATCTCGAAGCGCTTCGACTGCGACATCTCGGCCCTCTGCGCCGGCTTCGCGATCACCCTCGACGGCGGCGTCGTCACGACGGGGCGCTTCGCCTTCGGCGGCATGGCGGCGACGGTAAAGCGCGCCGCCGCCACCGAGGCAGCGGTCGTCGGCCAACCGTGGAACGAAGCGACAGTCGTCGCGGCACAGCAGGCGCTCGCTGTCGACTTCGCGCCACTCTCCGACATGCGGGCGAGCGCCGCCTACCGTTTGCAGGTCGCGCAGAACCTGCTCCGGCGCCTCTGGCTCGAAACGCGCGCCGAGGCGCCGCTCGCCCTGCACGAAACCAGCGTCTGGAGCGCGCTACCGCACGTGCTGCCGACGACGACGCCGACGCCGGTCGGGGCAGCGCCATGAACCGCGCCCTCGACCCGCACTGGCTTGCCGTGCCGAACGCCGACCTCGCCGCCGGCGCGCGCGTCGGCGTGTCGCGGCCGCACGAGTCGGCGCACCTGCACGTCGCCGGGAGCGCGCCCTATGTCGACGACCTGCCCGAGCTCGCCGGCACGCTGCACGCCGCGCTCGGCCTCTCGCCGGTGGCGCACGGCAAGCTGCTCGCGATCGACATCGGCCGCATCTCGGCGATGCCCGGCGTCGTCGCCGTGCTCACGGCGAGCGACATTCCGGGGCCGAACGATTGCGGCCCGGTCATGCACGACGATCCGATCCTCGCCGACGGCGTCGTCCACTACCTCGGCCAGCCGGTCTTCGCGGTGATCGCGGAGACACGCGACCAGGCGCGGCGCGCGGCCGCGCAGGCCAGGGCAGCGATCCGCGTCGAGGCCTTGCCCGCCCTGCTCACGCCGGTCGAAGCGCACGCCGCGCAGAGCTATGTGCTGCCGCCGATGCACCTGGCGCGCGGCCAGGCGCGCGCCGCCATCGATGCCGCGCCGCATCGCCTCGTCGACACGCTCGAGGTCGGCGGCCAGGAGCAGTTCTATCTCGAAGGGCAGATCTCCTACGCGATCCCGCGCGAGGACGACGGCATGCTGGTGCACTGCTCGACCCAGCACCCGAGCGAGATGCAGCACCTGGTGGCGCACTGCCTGAAGCTGCACTCGCACCATGTGCAGGTCGAATGCCGGCGCATGGGCGGCGGCTTCGGCGGCAAGGAATCGCAGTCGGGACTGTTCGCCTGCGTCGCCGCCATCGCCGCGAAGAAGCTGAACCGCCCGGTCAAGCTGCGCCTCGACCGCGACGACGACTTCATGATCACCGGCCGGCGCCACTGCTTCCACTACGAGTACGAGGTCGGCTACGACGACGACGGCCGCGT
>JANXXS010000433.1 GCA_025350505.1 Burkholderiales bacterium | reverse complement strand
GCCCGTCGTCTCGGTCAACACGCCCGACGACAACGACCCGGCGACGGTCGGCCGGGCCCTGCCCGGCGTCGAGGTGCGCATCGGCGACAACCGCGAGCTGCTGGTGCGCGGCCCGAACGTGATGCGCGGCTACTGGAAGCGCGACGAAGACACGGCGCATGCCTTCATCGACGGGTGGCTCCGCACCGGCGACCAGGCGGCGATCGAAGCCGGGCGGATCCGCATCCTCGGTCGCGTCAAGGAGATCATCGTCACCTCGACCGGCGAGAAGATCGCGCCGGTCGACCTCGAGCTGGCGATCACCGCCGATCCGCTGTTCGAGCAGGCCTATGTGTTCGGCGACAACCGGCCGTTCATCGCTGCCGTCGTCGTCGTGGCGCACGCCGAATGGGCGCGGCTCGCGCCCGGCCTGGGCCTCGATCCATCGGCGCCCGCGAGCGTCGAGTCGGAAGCGGCCCGGGCCGCCATGCAGGAGCGCATCACGTCCTTGACCACGGCCTTCCCGCGCTACGCGCAGCCGCGCGCGGTGTGGGCGACGCTCGAGCCATGGACGGTCGAGAACAGCCTGATGACGCCGACGCTCAAGCTCAAGCGCGCCAACCTGGCGGGCCACTACGCGCCGCAGATCGAGTCGCTCTACCGGCGCTAGGGGCGCTTCCGCGCGCAGGCCTCCGCAGGCGCCGGTATCGCCGGGAACGGTGGCCTCTTTCGACTAGCGCTCGCTGTCCGCCACCTGGACGGCGCGAACGATCGTCTTGAACTCTTCCCGGTTGACGTCCGAGACGACCCAGTGCGTCATCGCGCCCTGCGACCACTGCGCGGTCTGGAAGCCACGCTGCGACGAGAAGTCGGCGTTGCTGTCCTTGTCGGTGGTCGGCCAGACGAAGGCGTTGACGATGTGCTCGCCCTTGCGATAGACGAGTGCGGCGACCGGCCGGCCGTCGAGGTAGTCGACACGGCCGCCGACAAATACGCAATCCGGCAGGTGCAGTTCGTTGACCGGCGGCGAGAAGTCGAGCTTGGCCGACAGCCAGGGCTTGACCGTGTGATGGTCCGACGACGCGACGTCGACGAGATGCTGGCCGAGCGTCGAGCGCACATGGCTGGCGACGACTTCGTCCTGCAGGCGATCGTCGGGCGACAGGCGCAGGCCGGCCAGATTCACTGCCAGCGCCGCCACGGCGACGAAACCGAACGACGCGACCAGCGGGCGCCAGCCGAACCAGCGCTGCACCGCGGCGGCCACCGCCGACGGGTGCGACGGCGCGGCCGGGCCGGGCGCGGTCAGGTTGCCCAGGCGCATGCGCAAGGCGGCGGGCGCGGCGTGATAGTCGGCGCCTTCGCGGATCGCCGTGCGCAACTGGCGCAGGCCCTCGACCTGCTCGCGCAGGCTGGCGTCGACCTCGATCCGCGCTTCCATCTCGAGCTGGCTGCCGAGGTCGAGCTCGGCGTCGACGAAGGCGTTGATCTGCTGGTTTTCGTCGTGCGGCTTCATGAGCTGCTCCCGCTCTGTGTCGACCGCGGCACGGGTCGCAGGACCGGCCGGCCGCTCGGCATCAGGGCCTCGCGCATCAGGCCGCGCGCCCGCGCCAGCCGCGACATCACGGTGCCGATCGGGATTTCGGCAATGCGGGCGATGTCGTTGTACGAAAGGTCCTCGAGCTCGCGCAACACCAGCACTTCCCGAAACGGGATCGGCAGCGCGGCGATCGCCTGGTTGATCTCGCGTCGCTCGGCCTTGCGCTGCGCCACCGAGTGCGGCTCGTCGGCGGCGGGCGCGGCGATCGCGTGCAGCGAATCGTCGGCATCGTCGAGGTACGTCCGCTCGGCGGGGCGGTTTTCCCTGAGCCAGGAAAAGCAGGCGTGGCGCACGATCTGCAGCAGCCACGGTCTGGCGTTGTCGCCGTGGAAGCGCGCCATGTAGCGCAGCGCCCGCATCAAGGCCTCCTGCACGACGTCCTGCGCGTCCTGGTCGTTGTGCGTCAGCCAGCGCGCCAGGTTGTAGGCCGCATCCACATGAGGCAGCGCCAGCGACTCGAAGCGCCGGCGGTTCTCGTCATCGCCCATTGCGATTCCTCCCACCGCTCCTACCCGCGCCGGCGTCGATCTATTCCAAACCCGGGCGACGCACAGGGGAATTCGATCGACACGTCGGAGCCGCCCACGCCCATGGTGCGCCGCGAAATTCTGCGCAGCGCGGAATAGAACCGGGCGATCCGCGGTTACTGCTCATACCAATCACCCGGAAAGTCCAACCATGTCCAACGATCCCTCGAAACTCTCGCGTCGCGACGCCTTGAAGTGCATGGCCTATGGCGGCGCCGGCACCTTGTTCGTGATCGCCGGCGGCGTCTTCACGCCGGTCGACCTGGCGCGGGCCGCCGACGACCCGACCGGTGTCGCCAGGCGCGGCAAGCCGCTCTTCCTGCAGATCAGCGACACCCACATCGGCTTTGCCAAGGAGGCGAATCCCGACGTCAACGGCACGCTTGCGCGCACCGTGCAGCTCGTCAACGCCATGCCCGAGCAGCCGGCGCTCGTCATCCACACCGGCGACATCACGCATCTGTCGAAGCCCGCCGAGTTCGACCTCGCGCAGCAGATGCTCGGCCAGTTGCGCGTGACGGAGCTGCACACCGTGCCGGGCGAGCACGACACCACCGACGCCGCGGTCACCGAATACTTCAGTCGCTTCGGCAAGGCGTCGAACAACAAGGGCTACTACAGCTTCGACCACGCCGGCGTGCACTTCATCGCCCTCATCAACGTGCTGCAGTTCAAGGACGGCGGCCTCGGTATCCTCGGGCCCGAGCAGATCGCCTGGGTCGGCGCCGACCTCAAGTCGCGTTCCTCGAGCACGCCGATCGTCGTCTTCGCCCACATGCCGCTGTGGACCATCTACGAGCCCTGGGGCTGGGGCACCTCGGACGCCGACCAGCTCATGGGACAGCTGCGCCGCTTCGGCTCGGTGACGGTGCTGAACGGGCACATCCACCAGATCGTGCAGAAGGTCGAAGGCAACGTCACCTTCCACACCGCGCGCTCGACCGCGTATCCACAGCCGGTCGCCGGCGTCGGTGCCGGCCCGGGCCCGCTCAAGGTGCCCGCCGATCAGCTGCAGAAGATGCTCGGCGTGTCGAGCGTGTCGGTCGTCGACCCGCGCGGCGCGCTCGCCTTCACCGACACGACGATCGCCTGATCGTCCCCATCACCGAACCACGAAGGCGAACCCATGAAACGAAACGAATTCACACGCCGGGGCGGTATCCGCGCGGTCGTCGCGGCTCTTTTCTTCGCGCAGACCTGGCTGGTGGCGAGCGCGGCACTCGCGCAGGCGGCGCCGGTCGCGGTCGCCGCACGACCCGGCGATCCGGTGCGCGGCAAGGCGCTCTACCAGGGCTGCGAGAGCTGCCACTCGCTCAACGAGAACGATGTCGGGCCGAAGCACCGCGGCGTCGTCGGGCGCCGCGCCGGCAGCGTCGCCGACTACGCCTATTCGCCCGCGCTGAAGAGCTCGGGGCTGACCTGGGACGAGGCCACCTTGAATCGCTGGCTCGTCAACCCGAGCGCGCTGGTTCCGGGCACCAAGATGTTCTTCAAGATCGACGACGCGCAAAGTCGCGCCGACCTCATCGCCTATCTCAGGGCGCAGAAGTGAAGGCCGCGCCGGGGCGACGAAGGTAGCTCTCGATCCGCACCAGGGTCGCGTCGCCGGCCTCGCGCCGGATCGAGAAGCCGAGCCGCCGCGCCAGCGACAGCATGCGGCGGTTCTCCGACAGCGTGATGCTGCTCAGGGCGGCGACGCCTGCCTCTTCGGCGCACTGCGTCAGGCGCCGGAGCATGGCTTCGCCGAGGCCCTGGCCCTGCCAGGCGTCGCCGACGACGATGCCGAAGTCCCAGCGCGGCGGATCGCGGTCGTCGAGTGCGCAACGCGCCACCGCGATCTCTCGCTCGTCGTCGCTCTCGGTCACGAGAGCGATGAGAGCGATCTCGCGCGCCGGGTCGATGTCGGTCCAGCGCTCGAGCTCGCCGGGCTGCAACTGGCGGCCCGACAGCAGTCGCAGGTAGCGCGTGCGCGCCGACAGCCCGCACACGAACCGCCGCTCGAGCTCCAGGTCGCTGCGCCGGATCGGCCGGATGCGCACCGGTGTGCCGTCGGGCAGCCAGGCTCGCGCGGTGCAGGGGCGCGTGATGGCGTCGTACAGACCGGCGTCGGCGGTGTGCCGTCGGGCAGCCAGGCTCGCGCGGTGCAGGGGGATGGCGAGGCGAGGGGCTGCGGGAACGAATGCGTGGTGATCATGGCGAATCCTCCGTGGCGGAGGCTTGTGCATGCGTCTCACGCATCGCTCGCCGGCGCCGTTCCTGGGTACGAGCGCGCGATGCTCCTCCTGCGGCCGGGCGTCGACAAGCGATCAATGCGCATGCGCTGGATGCGCGTCGGGAATGCGTCGCCGGTCAGCAGCGAATCAAGGCATCCGAACGGGGTCGGGTCCGCCGACTGGAATCGGCCCGACGCACATGAGTAGTTCTACTGAGCCTCAATCCGTCACATCGAACGGCCAGGTGCGCAACACGGCATCTGCGACCTCGATCGGGCTGAGATGACCCTTCCAGACATGAAGGACTTGCGAAAGGTCAGCCAGCGCCCGGCCACGCGCCGGTGCCTGACGGTAGACGAGGTAGGCGTAGAACGAGTACTGCCACGCAAAGCGATCGATCGGTGGATTGGCGCAGAGCTCTTCCTGGTCCATGCATGGATCGAAAGGCAAGGACCGTACCGGCGTTTCAAGTGACGAAATGTGACAGTTTGACGACAGCGGGCGACGATCCTGTTCCCAGGGGCGCCGGTGGCCCCGAAAGTTGCTCCATCCTTCCTGGAGCAGGAACTCCCGGCCTGCACCGCGTGAGCGATCGACCTTCACACCTAGCGGCCTTCCAGTTCGCTTGTGCCGGCGGTGAAAGCGTACGCCTGTGACCGCATTCCCGCCTGGATGGTGTCCCAGGTTCGGCCCGGAAAGGACCGCGGCAGACGTGATTCGACCGTCGCCAACGCACCTTCGACTTGTCCGACCATCGCAAGCATCGCCTGCCACGCCGCCGGGCCGCCGTTCTTCATCGCCAGCGTGTGCCAGTGCCGAACGCGAATCGACTGGAACGTGTAGTGGGCGTTCTTGGCGCGAACCGCCATCGCGAGGCCGGCGCTGCGCCAGCGGAACCGGTTGGCGGCGTCGCCGATGTACGGCCAGATCGAAATGACGTCGTAGAGCGGCGTCATCGCGTAAGCGTCTCCTGACCGCAGGAAGAGCGAATAGTTCTTGGCGTGCCCGTCGCTTGCCGCCAGCAACCAGAACGCCAGTTGCGTGAGCTGAAAGGAAAGGCGATCGACCCCGGCGTCGGTGCTGCCGTCGAGGAGCCTCAGACAGGCCTCCATTCCAGGCCCGCCGTCCTTCTCGTATTTCTGGTCGGGCGCATAACCGAGGGCCTGGCAGAAGTCCTCTTGCGGCAACCGCGCGATCCATTGGCCGCCGTCCATCCAGGCCCGGTCGAAGCGCTCGACGATCAGGACTTTCTGCCCCGCGAACTCGGCCATCTCGGTGTGCGCCACCGGCAAGCCCATCGCGCGGAGGATCTCGGCGCAGAGCCACTCGTTCTCGACCGAGTCGGACAGGTCGACGCGGCGCGATCCGCCGACGAGGCCCAGCGGCAGCTTGAAGATGTGGGTCGTCGGTGTTGCGCCATGCGGCCGGCACCACCGCCTGCCGAGCTTCGTCAGCGCTGTCTTCTCCTGCGCGCCGGCGAGCGAGATCCGGAACAGATCGTCGTCGTCTCCGCCCATGCCGAGCGCCGTCTCCGACGGCACGGCGCCCAGCAGCGCGTGAACCTGGTTGGTCGTCAGTGGCTCGCAGGCCACGCGATCCCAGCCTTCCGGCGTCATGCCCTCGGGAAGAAGCTGGACGGCGCCGACGCAGTCGCGGCCGATCGCCTCGAGCAGAGTGAACGTCTCGGCATTCTTCGTCCGGAAGCGCCGGCTGAGGCGCTTGCGGATGCGGTCGTTGTCGGGCAGCAGGTTGTCGAACCAGTTCGCGACGACCGTGCCTCGGATCTCGCGCGAGCCGGTGATCGGCAGCGACAGGGACAAAGAGCGAACCTTGTCCGACTGCAGCCACGAGCGCGCGTAGGTGAGGGTGCTGCTGCCTCGCTCGACCGTCCAGTGGCCGACGAGCTCGCCATTCATCCAGATGCCGAGCATCGAGCTCACCACGAGCCCTTCTTTGCAGGAATCCGAAGACCTTGAGCGCGGCTGGGTGCCTTGCCGGCGACCACAACGGCTTTCTTGCGGCTCGCGCGTGGGGGCGCGGAAGAAGCCCGCTCCAGCGCCGGCTCGGTGGCGGGAGAGGCGGAGCGGCCTTCGAGGTCGCGGACCACCAAGCCAGCACCGAGCGCAGACAGCAGCTTGACGAGCTGGTCGACGCTCACCAGGCCGGGCCTGGCTTCGATCTCGGCAATGCGGACCTGGCCGATGCCGAGCCGCTGCCCGAGCTGAGCCTGGGTGAGCCCACGCAGCTTGCGCAGGGATCGGAGATGCGCTTTCAGCTGATCCGCCAGTCGGATGGGATAGTCCATGAAGAATGTGCAAATATTGGGCAAAGGCGATACTTGTAATGTATCGCTCTTGAGCGATGAATGCAACCATCGCCTTTGAGCGATGTGGCGATCCGGCAGAACGACAATCCACTCGGTCTTCACGAAGGGTGCGACGGGTGCAGTCGTCGCGGACGAGATCTAGGCTTGCGTCGAGCCCTGCATCGCTAAGCACTGCCTCCGTGGCCCCGACGACTATGACGCGGGCCGTCGCCAGTTGATCCATTCATGGACGCGACGGCGTCGGGCGCAACGCTGGAGAAATGTCGAAATAAACCATAAATGTCGAAATTCTGTTGACGATTCCTCGGCTTCTTTTCATACTGACTCGAGTAGCGCGCCCATCGTGGGACGTGGGAGGAAGCCATGACAGACGGTCACAACACAGGGCGCCGGAAGTTCGTTTCGGCTGCGGGCTCATCACTGGCCTTGGCTGCCATGCCATTCGTCGCGACGAAGGCGCGAGCCGCTGGACAACTGGTGTTCGCAGGGTTCGGTGGTGCCTACCAGACCGGCCAGCAGAAAGCGCTTTTCGAGCCGTTCGAGAAAGAGACCGGCATCAAGATCGTC
>JANXXS010000169.1 GCA_025350505.1 Burkholderiales bacterium | reverse complement strand
CGGGCCCTACATGCTCGACCGCTACGAGCCCGACATCCGCACCGTGCTCAGGAAGAACCCGCGCTGGTGGGGCTGGAGCGAGAAGCGCTCGGGCAACGTCGACGAGGTCGTCTGGCTGGCGATCCGCTCCGACGCGACGCGGCTGGCCGCGCTGATCTCCGGCGAGGTCGACATGGTGCTCGACCCGCCGATTCCCGACGTTGCACGGCTGAAGAGCGAATCGGCGCTGACGATGCTGCAGATGGCCGACCTCGGCGAGCAGTACCTGGTCTTCGACGTCGCGCGCGACGAGCTCGAGGGCTCCGACGTCAAGGGTCGCAACCCGTTCAAGGACTTGCGCGTGCGCCGTGCCGTCTACCAGGCGATCAACGTCGATCTGATCGCACAGAAGGTGATGCGCGGCTTGGCGGTGCCGACTGGTGCGTGGCTGTCGCCGCGCGTCGACGGCTCACTCGCCGAGCTCGACAAGCGCCTGCCCTACGACCCGGCCAAGGCGCGAGCCTTGCTCGCCGAGGCCGGCTATCCGAACGGCTTCTCGGTCACCCTCGACTGCGTCAACGTCGCCTGGCGCGAGGCGGTCTGCCAGGCGATGACGGCGATGCTGACGCAGGTCGGCATCCGCACGACGCTGCGCTCGTCGCCGACCAACCAGTTCTTTCCCAAGCTGAGTCAGGGCACGGCCAGCCTGGCCGAGTTCGGCTGGACGCCGGCGACCGACGCCTGGGTGACGCTCAACGCGCTGTTCCGCACCTACGACCGCGCCGGTTTCGGTACCTTCAATGCCGGCCGCTACAGCAACGTCAAGCTCGACGCGCTGATCGACGCGATGCGCGTCGAGCCCGACGCGACGCGGCGCCGCGCCATGGTGGCGACGGTGCTGCGCTTCGTCGGCGACGAGCTGCCGTCGGTTCCGCTCTATCGTCGCACCCTGAGCTGGGCGATGAAGAAGAACCTGCGCGCGGTCATGTGGCCGAACGACACGCCCGAGCTGCGCTGGCTGCGCGTGCAGCCCTGAACCCGTCACGCGATTTCGACCGGATTGCCCATGACCATTACCCGCTTCTCCTTCCCGACGACGATCCAGTTCGGCCCCGGCGCGAGCCGGCTCTGCGGCCCGCATCTGAAGGAGCTCGGCTTCAAGCGGCCGCTCGTCGTCACCGACAAGGGGCTCGCGGCGCTGCCCCTGCTCGCGCAGTTCTCGGCCACGCTGACGGATGCGGGCCTGGCGCCCTCCGTGTACGCCGGCGTGTTCGGCAATCCGACCGGCAGCCAGGTCATGAGCGGCGCCGCGGCCTACAAGGCGCACGGCGCCGACTGCGTCGTCGGCATCGGCGGCGGCGCCGCGCTCGATGTCGCGAAGATCGTAGGCCTGCTCGCCACGCACGAGGGCGATGTCATGGAGTACGTCTGGGACCATCCGCAGGTGCGGCCCATCAGCGACACGCTGCCGTATTTCGTCGCCCTGCCGACGACCTCGGGCACCGGCAGCGAGGTTGGCCGCAGCAGCGTCATCAGCGAGGAGGCGACGCACGTCAAGCGGGTCGTCTTCTCGGCGCAGATCCTGGCCAAGGTGGTGTTCGCAGATCCCGAGCTGACGCTCGGCCTGCCGCCCGCCGTGACCGCGGCGACCGGCATGGACGCGTTGACGCACAACGTCGAGAGCTACCTGTCGCCGGCCTATCACCCGCTCTGCGACGGCATCGCGCTCGAGGGCGTGCGCATCGCCGCGCGCTCGCTCGCCGCCGCGGTGCGCGAGCCGGGCAACATCGATGCGCGTGCCGACATGATGATGAGCTCGATGATGGGCGCGATCGCCTTCCAGAAGGACCTGGGCGCGGTGCATTCGTGCGCGCATGCGCTCGGCACGGTGTGCGACATGCATCATGGCCTGGCCAATGCCTTGATGATCGACACCGTGCTCGCCTGGAACGCCGAGGCGGTGCCGAAGAAGTTCGATGAGCTGGCGCATGCGGTCGGCGTGAGCGAAGGGGCTGCCGGATTCCTCGCCTGGCTGAAGGCGGTGAAGCAGGAGATCGGCATCGCGCCGAACCTCACCAAGGCCGGCGTCGACCGGGCGTCGATCCCGAAGCTGGTCGCCATCGCCATCGCCGACATCTGCCATCAGACGAATCCGCGGCCGGTGCAGGCGGCCGACTTCGAGCGCCTGTTCGCGGAGGCCATGTGAGCCAGGACCGACGCCACGGGGATGAGCGCGTCAAGGTCGGCATCTCGGCCTGCTTCTTCCACGCCGATGCCAAGCGTGCCATCTTCACCGGCAAGACCCTGCAATACGTCGAGCAGTCGGTCGCGCATTGGGTGATGGCCAGCGGCGCGCTGGCGGTGATGATCCCGAGCCCGGCCGGCGACACGCAAAAGGGCGACGCCAGCCTCGACGACTACGCCGGCTGGCTCGACGCCCTCGTCCTCGAAGGCGGCTCCGACGTCGCGCCCGGCAGCTACGGCGAACAGCCGCTCGACGAGCGCTGGCAGGGCGACCGCGTCCGCGACGACTACGAGCGCGCGCTGCTCGCCGCCTTTGCGGCGCAGGGCAAGCCGGTGCTGGGCATCTGCCGCGGACTGCAGCTGATGAACGTGGCGCACGGCGGCACGCTGGTCCAGGACATCGACACGCATCGTCCCGGCCCGGTCCGCCACCGCGACGCCGTGACCTACGACAACAACCTGCACCCGGTCGAGTTCGTCGCCGGCACGCGCCTCGCCGAGATCTTCGAAGGCACGCCGCGCGCGACGGTCAACAGCGTGCATCACCAGGCGATCAAGGACCTGGCGCCCGGCTTCGTCGTCGAGGCGCGCTGCCCGAGCGACGGCATGATCGAGGCGATCAGGAGGCCCGGCCATCAGTTCATGGCCGCGGTGCAGTGGCACCCCGAGTTCCACCGTGCCGGCGAAAACAA
>JANXXS010000420.1 GCA_025350505.1 Burkholderiales bacterium | reverse complement strand
TGGTCGCCTCGCCGGTATGGATCATGGTCACCGAGATCACGCCCGGATCGATCGGCCGCTTGTTGCGGCTGACGATGGTCTGGAAGGCGCTCACCATCTGGCAGGCAACCGGCACCGGATCGATGCCGTTGTGCGGCATCGCCGCGTGCGACCCCTTGCCGTGAATGACGATCCTGAACTCGTTGCTCGAGGCGAAGGCCGGGCCGCTCTTCAGCGCGAACTGGCCGGCCTTCATGCCCGGCCAGTTGTGCGCGCCGAACACGGCTTCCATCGGGAACTTGTCGAAAATCCCGTCGCGGATCATCTCGCGCGCGCCGCCGCCGCCCTCTTCGGCCGGCTGGAAGATCAGGTAGACGGTGCCGTCGTAGTTGCGGTGCCTCGACAGATGCTTGGCTGCCGCCAGCAGCATCGCCGTATGGCCGTCGTGGCCGCAGGCGTGCATCCGGCCGACGTGCGTGCTCTTGTGCGCGAACTCGTTGTGCTCGGTCATCGGCAAGGCGTCGATGTCGGCGCGGAGCCCGACGGCGCGGTCGCTGCTGCCGCTCTTCAGGATCGCGACGATGCCGGTCGTGCCCATGCCGCGGTGGATCGGGATGCCCCAGTCGGTGAGCTGTTTGGCGATGACGTCGGAGGTGCGCTTTTCCTCGAAGCAGAGCTCGGGATGGGCATGGATGTCGCGCCGTACGGCGGCGATCTGGGCCGCGTCGGCCAGAATGGACTCGATGACTTGCATGGCGAACTCCGTGTGAAAGCCAGTTTACCCGCGGCCCGTGGCCCCTGCTTCGCCTGTGCCATAGTTTCGGCGTGACCACGACGCTCGTCCGCGCTGCCTGTCCGCACGACTGCCCGGATACCTGCGCCATCGTCGTCACGGTCGAAGGCGGCAAGGCGATCAAGGTGCACGGCGACCCGCGCCATCCGCCGACACACGGGTCGCTTTGCACCAAGGTCTCGCGCTACACCGAGCGCACCTACCACGAGGGCCGCGTGCTGCATCCGATGAGGCGCGTCGGGCCGAAAGGCAGCGGACGTTTCGAGCGCGTGGGCTGGGACGAGGCGTTGGCCGACATCGCCGCGCGCCTTGCCAGGATCGCCGGTCCCGACGGCGCCAACGCCGAAGCCATCGTTCCCTACAGCTATGCCGGAACGATGGGCATGCTGCAAGGCGAGAGCATCGCCGCGCGCTTCTTCCACCAGCTCGGCGCGTCGCTGCTCGACCGCACGATCTGCTCGTCGGCCGGCGGCGAGGCGCTGGCCGCGACCTATGGCGCGAAGATCGGCATGCACGTCGAGCACTACGCCGAGAGCCACCTCATCGTCATCTGGGGCAGCAACTCGATCACCTCGAACCTGCACTTCTGGACCCACGCACAACAGGCCAAGCGCGCCGGCGCCAAGCTGATCTGCATCGACCCGCGGCGCACCGAGACGGCCGAGAAATGCCATGAGCACATCGCCCTCTTGCCGGGCACCGACGGCGCGCTCGCCCTCGGCGTGATGCACGAGCTGATCGCCCACGACTGGCTCGACCACGACTACATCGCGCGCCACACCGAAGGCTGGCCGGCGCTGCGCGAGCGGGCGCTGGCCTGGCCGCCCGAGCGCGTCGCCGCGGTGTGCGGCATCGCCGCCGACGCGGTGCGCTCGCTGGCGCGCGACTACGGCACGACCCAGCCGGCGGCGATCCGCCTCAACTACGGCATGCAGCGCGCGCGCGGTGGCGGCAACGCGGTGCGGCTGGTGGCGATCCTGCCGTGCCTGATCGGCGCCTGGCGGCATCGGGCCGGTGGCCTGCTGCTCTCGGCCTCGGGCTGGTTTCGCCATGCGCGCAACGACGCGGCGCTGCAGCGGCGCGACCTGCTCGGCAAGCGCCGGCCGCGCACCATCAACATGAGCACGATCGGCGACGACCTGCTGCGCGAGACCGGCGAGGCCTTGCCCGACGGCGCGCGCTTCGGGCCGAAGATCGAAGCGCTCGTCGTCTACAACAGCAACCCGGTCGCGGTCGCGCCGCAATCGGTGCGCGTGGCGCAGGGCTTTGCCCGCGAAGACCTGTTCACGGTCGTGCTCGAGCACTTCATGACCGACACCGCCGACCTCGCCGACTACGTGCTGCCGGCGACGACGCAGCTCGAGCACCTGGACCTGCACACCGCCTACGGCCACACCTACGCGATGCTCAACGAGCCGGCGATCGCGCCGCTCGGCGAGGCGCTGCCCAACACCGAGATCTTTCGCCGGCTCGCCGCGCGCATGGGTTTCGACGACCCGTGCTTTGCCGACAGCGACGAGGCGCTGGCGCGCATCGCGTTTCGCGCGCCGGCCGAAGGCGGCGTCGACTTCACGGCCCTGCGCGAGCACGGCTGGGTCAAGCTCGACATCGCCGAGGCGCCTTTCGCCGAGGGCGGCTTCGCCACGCCGAACGGCAAGTGCCGCATCGACGCGCCGGGCTACGGCGTTCCCGACTACCTCCCCAACTACGAATCGGCGACGAGCACGCCCGAGCTGGCCAGGCGCTTTCCGCTCGCCATGATCTCGCCGCCGGAGCGCAACTTTCTCAACTCGAGCTTCGTCAACGTGACCAGCCTGCGTGGCATCGACGGCGAGCCGGTGCTCGAGATCGACGCCGGCGATGCGGCGAAGCGCGGCATCGAGACCGGGCAGCGAGTGCGCATCTGGAACGACCGCGGCGCCATCGAGTGCAAGGCCGTCGTCGGGACGCGCGCTCGGCCGGGTGTCGTCAACGGCCTCGGCGTCTGGTGGAAGAAGCTCGCCAAGGACGGCCACAACGCCAACGAGCTGACGCACCAGCACCTCACCGACATCGGCCGGGGGCCGAGCTTCTACGACTGCCTGGTCGAGGTCGAGCCCGCCTCGGCTACGCGTCCGCCGTCGCGGTGAAGCGCGGCTGGTGGATGGCTAGTCTCGGCCTCGGCGGTCTCGTCGCCACCGCGCTGCTTGCCGGCGCGACGGTCTGCCTGACCTCGGGCTGCTCGACGATCGGCTACTACGCGCAGTCGGCGACCGGGCACCTGAACCTGGTCGAAGCGGCTCGGCCCGTGTCGCAATGGCTGGCCGACGCCGACACGCCGCCGAATCTGAAAGCGCGGCTCGCGTTGTCGCAGCGGATCCGCGACTTTGCCGTCAGCGACCTCGGCGAGCCCGACAACGCCAGCTATCGCCGCTACGCCGACCTGAAGCGCAGTGCCGCGGTCTGGAACGTCGTCGCCGCGCCGGAGCTCTCGCTCGAGTTGAAGACCTGGTGCTTCGCCGTCGTCGGCTGCGTCGGCTACCGCGGCTACTACGAGCGTCCCGGCGCCGAAGACTTCGCGGCCGGGCTCAAGGCCGAAGGGCTCGAGGTCTCGGTCTATCCGGTGCCAGCGTATTCGACCCTCGGCAAGCTGCCGACCGCCGGCTGGCTCGCCGATCCGCTGCTCAACACCTTCATCGACTATCCGGAAGGCGAGCTGGCGCGACTCATCTTCCATGAACTGGCGCACCAGGTCGCCTTCGCGCCCGGCGACACGCTCTTCAACGAATCGTTCGCCAGCACGGTCGAAAAGATCGGCGCCGAGCGCTGGCTCAGGACGCATGCCGATGCCGAGGCGCGCGCCGACTACGAGCGCGGCAACGCCCGGCGCGCCGACTTCGTGGCGCTCACGGCACGCTATCGCGACGAGTTCGCGGCGCTCTACAAAGGCGGCGTCAGCGATACCGAAAAGCGCGAGGCCAAGGCGGCGCTGCTGCTGCGCCTGCGCGCCGACTACGCGGCGATGAAGGCGGCGAAGTGGGGCGGCTACGCCGGCTACGACGGCTGGTTCGCGCACGCCAACAACGCTTCGTTCGGCGTGCTCGCCAGCTACACCTCGCTGGTGCCGGCGTTCGAGCGGCTGTTCGAGCGCGAGGGCCGCGACTTCCCGCGCTTCTATGCCGAGGTCAGGCGGCTCGCCGCGCTGCCGCTGGCCGAGCGGCGCGCCGCGCTCGCGAGCTGACATCCCGTCAACGATTGCCGATTCGAGGATCGCACCACCATGGCCGACATCCACATCCATCGCACGCACAAACTCGGTCTCGCCAGAGCGCGCAAGACCGCCTGGAAATGGGCCGAGGACGCCGAAGCGAAGTTCGGCATGGACTGCACGGTGATCGAAGGCGACGACAACGACGTCGTCGAGTTCAAGCGCGCCGGCGTCGACGGCACCCTCGTCGTCACTGCCGATGCATTCGAGCTGAACGCCCGGCTCGGCCTGCTCGTCGGCGCGTTTCGCCATCGCATCGAGCGCGAGATCGAGGAAAACCTCGACACCCTGCTCACCAAGAGCGCCAAGGCGTCGGCGCCAGCCAAGGCGGCGAAGAGTGCGGCGAAGAAGAAGTAGAGCGGGCTACTCTTTCAGCGACTCGATCAGGTCGACGTATTCCTGCATCGCCTCGTCGCCCGACTTGCCTTTCAGCTCGTTCCAGGCGTCCCACTTGGCGCGGCCGACCATGTCGCCGAAGCCCGGGCGCTTGCCGTCGGCGTCGCCGCTCGAGGCCTGCTTATAGAGCGCGTAGAGCTTGAGCAGGGTCATGTTGTCGGGCTTTTCCGGCAGGCTCTTCGAGTCCGCCACCGCTTGTTCGAACGTCGCTTTGAGGTCTGCCATCACCGATCTCCGTTGTCTCGTATTGGGTGAAAGTCGCGATTGACGGCGCCCATGTTACCCAGCATCTTGATCGCCCCTTTGAAGCCAACGCGCCGCTCGCCGGCGCGACCATGACGATGCCTGCTGCCGCCCACCGAGAGCGCATGTCGCGCGTCGACACCGCATGGCTGCGCATGGACAACGACGTCAATCTGATGATGATCGTCGGCGTCTGGCTGCTCCAGCCCAGGCTGTCGTACCAGGCGGTGTGCCGGCGCATTGAGGACAAGCTCCTCAAGTACGAGCGCTTTCGCCAGGCCGTCGTGCGCGACGCCACCGGCGCGGCGAGCTGGGTCACCGACGACAGCTTCGACATCCACCGTCACGTCGTGCGCGAGAAGCTCGTTCGCGGCAAGGGGCAGGGCGAGCGCGAAGCCTTGCAGGCGCGCGTCGGCGCGCTGGCAACGACGCCGCTCGATCCGGCGCGGCCGCTCTGGCAGTTCCATCTCATCGAAGACTACGACGGCGGCAGCGCCATGATCGCGCGCCTGCACCATTGCATCGGCGACGGCATCGCCCTGATCTCCGTGACGATGTCGATCACCGACGGCGGCAGCGACCCGCCGGCACGCAGGCCCCGCGAGGCCAGTGCCGACGGCGACGGCGCCGACTGGCTCAGCGACGCCGTGTTGAAGCCGCTCGGCGGCCTTTCGGCCAAGGCCGCCGGCATCGCCGAGGCGAGCATCGCCCGCGCCCTTGACGCCTTTGCCGACCCGCAGCGCGGCCTCGCCGATTCGATCGACGGCGCCCGCACCGCGGGCAAGGTGCTGAGCGACATCGCGGCGATGGCGATGATGGCCGACGACTCGCCGACGCTGCTCAAAGGCAAGCCCAACGGCACCAAGCGCGTGGCCTGGGGCGAGCCGATCGCGCTCGACCAGGTCAAGTCGATCGGCAAGGCACTCGGTTGCTCGATCAACGATGTGTTGCTCGCCTGCGTCTCGGGCGCGATCGGCGACTGGCTGCGCGAGCAGGGCGACGACCCGGCCGGCAAGGAGATCCGTGCCATGGTGCCGGTCAACCTGCGCCCGCTCGAAGAAGCGTGGAAGCTCGGCAACCGCTTCGGCCTGGCGCCGCTGGTGCTGCCGATCGGCATCGCCAATCCGGTCGAGCGCGTCTACGCGGTGCGCGCGCGCATGAACGCGCTGAAGTCGAGCTACCAGCCGCTGCTCGCCTTCGCCGTGCTGGCCGTCGCCGGCCAGAGCCCGAAGCCGGTCCAGGACATGATCCTCGGCCTCTTCGCCAAGAAGGCGACCGCCGTCATGACCAACGTCCCGGGCCCGGCGGTGCCCTTGAAATTCTGCGGTTCGACGCTGCGCCAGACGATGTTCTGGGTGCCCGCCTCGGGCGACATCGGCGTCGGCGTCAGCATTCTTTCGTACGGTGGCGGCGTTCAGTTCAGCCTCATCACCGACGATGCCTTGTGCCCTCATCCACAGGCCATCATCGATCGGTTCGAGCCGGAGTTCAAGCAGCTGTCGTTGCTGACGATGATGTTGCCTTGGGGCGAGGAATAGGGTCGGTTCCTCGCTGCGGTGGATCCGGTTGAGCTGCGACCCTGTTGGCGCCAACTCTGCTCGCTCAGGCGCAGGGTGGCCGGGCGGGCGCGCATCGGCGGCGCTGAGCAGCGCAGCGCTCGGGGCGTGCGCGCGCAGCGCGCATCGTCCATCTGACTTGCCGCGGCCTGTTTGAACGAAGAGAGGGAAGTGAGTTCTGCGGCACGCCCCGAGCGCGAGCAGCGCAGGGAAGTCGGCCCGAAGGGCCGACCGCCGCGGCTGCGCGACCGCCTGGCCGCCCTGCGCCTGAGCCGCGGAAACCGAACCGATGCGGGCTCAGTCCTCCAACTCAGCCTTCGCCATCTCGACGTCCAGCCTCTCCATCGCATCCAAAGGCTCACAAGCCGCCGCTTCTTCGTAGAGCTTGGTTGCCTCTTTCATTCGCTTGTCGCCTTCGAGCATCACGAGGCCATTCGCGTACTCGATCATCGCGATCGCAGAACCAGGATTCAGCTTCAGCGCCGTCTTGTAGTTGGCCAACCCAGCGTCCTTGCTCGCCCCCTGCGTGCGCCCGAGCAGCGAGCCCACCTTGTCGATGATCTCGGCGTGAAAGGCGCCGAGCGCGGTGTGCGCGTCGGCGTGCTTGGGCGAGAGCTTGATCGTCGTCTCGAGCGCGTTCTTGACCTTGGTGCCGAGACCTTGCGAGAGCGCCTTGGCGATGCTGATGCCCTGGCTGTAGCGGCCGAGCGCGTAGGCCATGCAGTACCAGGCGTTGGCGTCCTTCGAATCTTCCCTGGTGCGCGCCTCGGCGCGCTCGGCGACCTCGTGCAGCAACGCGAGCTTGGTCTTTTCGCTCTCCTCGAGATAGGTCGCGTAGATCGCCTGCGACTTGTTCGCGACGGTCATGCCGGCGCCATGGCCGGCGGCGTGCGCCTTCAGGCCGGCCTCGGTCGCCTTCTGGAACTGGCCGGCGTGATACAGCGCCCAGGCCGAGAGCACCGAGTCGTCCTTCGGCAGCGGCTCGGCGTCGCCGATGTGCAGGCGAGCCCACTTCTTTTTCAGCGTCGCGTTGTCGTAGGTGTAGGCAGCGGCGGCGTGCGGAAAGGCGGTCCATTTGGCCATGGCGGGGTTCTCCTCAGGGGGACGACAGGTAGCGTGAAGCGAGGGCGTGCAGGTGTTCGCGGCCGTCCTCGTCGAGGTAGGGCAGAAGCAGGCAGAGCACGTGGAATGCGCCGCGCAGCAAGGCTGGACCGGCGCTCTCGGGCTCGAGCGCCTTGCGCGGGTTCTTCACGTATTCGTAGCTCAGCCAGTAGGTGAGCACGACGACCATCGCCGTGGCCACCGGCTCGGCGTCGCGGCGGTCGATACGCAGGGCGCTGGCGCGGCCGATGCCGTCGAGCACCGCCTGGACGGCCTGGGTCTTGCGCTGCAGCACGAACTGGAAGTGCGTCTCGAGCCGCCGGTTGTTCGAGAGCAGGTCGTTGAGGTCGCGATAGAGAAAGCGGTAGGCCCAGATCAGCTCGAACAGCACGTGGAAGAAGAGCCAGGCGTCTTCGATGTCCGTCACGTCCTCGGCGGCGCGCAGCAGCTCGGTCAGCGCCGCGTCGTAGCGGTCGAAGAGCTTGGTGATCAGCTCGTCCTTGGCCGGGTAGTGGTAGTAGAGGTTGCCCGGGCTGATGCCGAGCTCGGCCGAGATCAGCGTCGTCGAGACGTTGGGCTCGCCGAAGCGGTTGAAGAGGTCGAGCGTCGTGTCGAGGATGCGCTCGGCGGTGCGCCGCGGTTTCTTGGTCTGCGAAGCCATGGTGGTCTGTGTGGGGCGCCGGACCAATCTAGCACCGGCCTCGGGGCTCTCCAATCGGTTCGCCCCCTAGGGTTGCGGTGGTAGTAGCCACAGCGGGCAAAGGGCGGTTGGCTCCCTACAATCTCGCCCTTCATGCCGGCCATCGCCTTCCAGAGCGTCACCAAGGTCTATCCCTCGCCGCGCGGCGCCGTGCGTGCCCTCGACGACGTGAGCTTCGATATCCAGCAGGGCGAGTTCTTCGGCCTGCTCGGGCCCAACGGCGCCGGCAAGACGACGCTCATCAGCATCCTTGCCGGACTGGCGCGCGCCACCTCGGGATCGGTCTCGGTGCTCGGCCACGACGTCGTCGCCGACTACGCGGCGGCGCGGCGGGTGCTCGGCATCGTGCCGCAGGAGCTGGTGTTCGATCCCTTCTTCAGCGTGCGCGAAGCGCTGCGCATCCAGAGCGGCTATTTCGGCGTGCACGGCAACGATGCCTGGATCGACGAGCTGCTCTTGAACCTGGGCCTGGCCGACAAGGCCGACGCCAACATGCGCCAGCTCTCGGGCGGCATGAAGCGGCGCGTGCTGGTGGCGCAGGCGCTGGTGCACCGGCCGCCGGTGATCGTGCTCGACGAGCCTACTGCCGGCGTGGACGTGGGATTGCGCCAGGGCCTGTGGCAGTTCATCCGGCGATTGAACCGCGACGGACACACCATCGTGCTGACCACGCACTACCTGGAGGAAGCCGAGGAGCTCTGCGACCGTATCGCCATGCTGAAGGCGGGCCGCATCGT
>JANXXS010000392.1 GCA_025350505.1 Burkholderiales bacterium | reverse complement strand
AGCCAGCGCTTGCGGCGCTTGTAGCTCTTCACGTCGCGGTAGCTCTTGCGTTCGCCCGAGGCCGCGCCGGTGCCGAGGTAGAACTCGCGCACGTCCTCGTTCTCGCGCAGCATCGCCGCGGCGCCGTCCATGACGACGCGGCCGCTCTCCAGGATGTAGCCGTAGTCGGCGTAGCGCAGCGCCATGTTGGTGTTCTGCTCGGCCAGGAGAAAGGTCACGCCTTCCTTCTGGTTCAGGTCCTTCACGATCTCGAACACTTCCTCGACGATCTGCGGCGCCAGGCCCATCGACGGCTCGTCGAGCAGCACCATCTTCGGATTGGCCATGAGGGCCCGGCCGATTGCGCACATCTGCTGCTCGCCGCCCGAGGTGTAGGCGGCCTGCGAGGCTCGCCTTTCCTTGAGGCGCGGAAAGTAGCGATAGACCTTGTCGAGCGTGGCCGCGACCGCGGCCTTGCCGTCCTTCCTCGTGTAGGCGCCGGTCATCAGGTTTTCCTCGATCGTCAGGTGGGCGAAGCAGTGCCGTCCTTCCATCACCTGGATGACGCCGCGCTCCACCATGTCGGAGGTGCTGAGGGCCTCGATGCGCTCGCCGCGCAACTCGATCGAGCCCTTGGTCACCTCGCCCCGCTCGGCGCGCAGCAGGTTGCTGACGGCGCGCAGCGTCGTCGTCTTGCCCGCGCCGTTGCCGCCGAGCAGCGCCACGACCTTGCCCTCGGGCACCTGCAGCGACACGCCCTTCAGTACCAGGATGACGTGGCTGTAGATCACCTCGATGCCGTTGACATCGAGGAGAAGCGCGGGCCCGGCAGTCATCAGGTTTGGCAGTCTTCAGTCGTGCGACGCGTCAGCTTCTTGTCGCTCAAGTACTTTTCCGCCGCCGCCTTCACCATTGGCTTGATGATCTGCTCGTCGGCCTGCATGAAGTCGGAGCTCATCGCCCACTTCGAGCCGTCCCAGGTCTCGATGCGCACCCAGGTCGAGCCCATGTGGTCGCCGCACGAGGTCGACACCGGCCGCATCACGCCGGCGAAGCCGAGCGAGTCGAGCTTTTTCTGATCGAGCGCCAGGTTCTCGAGGCCCCAGCGAACCTGCTCGCTCGTCATGACCTTGCCCTTGCCATAGCGCTCCTGGGCGCGACGCACGGCCTCGACGCCGAGCATCTGGATGATGATGCCGCGGGTGTAAAGGATCGAGCCGACTTCGTCGCGAGGCCCGGTGCCCTGGCCCTTGTCGTGGACCAGCTTAAGGATGTCCTGGATGACCTTGGGCTGCTGGCTTGCGGGGTTGAGGGCCAGCGCGTTGTAGCCCTTGGCGCCTTCACCCACATCCTTGACGTCCGGCTCGGCGCCGGCCCACCACACCCCATACATCTTGTCGCGTGGGAAGCCGGTGGCCTGGGCTTCTTTCAGCGCCGTGGAATTCATGATTCCCCATCCCCACAGGAAGACATAGTCCGGACGGTTCTGGCGGATCTGCAGCCAGGCCGCCTTCTGCTCGACACCGGGCGCGGTGACGGGAATCAATTGCAACTCGAAGCCGTGCATCTTCGCGCGCTCCTGCAACAGCGGGATCGGCTCCTTGCCGAAGGGCGCGTCGAGATAGACGAGGGTGATCTTCTTGCCCTTCAGCTTGTCGAAGCCGCCCTCTTTCTGGGCGATGCGCTGGATCAGCACGTCGGCGCCGGTCCAGTAGCTGCCCATGATCGGGAAGTTCCACTTGAAGGCGAAGCCGTCCTGGGCCGCCGACAGGCCGTAGCCGACCGTGAGCAGCGGTATCTTGTCGCTCGGCGCCTTTTCGGTGAGGGCGAAAGTCACGCCGGTCGATTGCGGCTCGAACAGAGTGACGCCGGCGCGGCCCTTCAGCCGCTCGTAGCACTCGACGCCGCGGTCGGTCGCGTAACCGTACTCGCATTCCTCGAAGGTCAGCTTGACGCCGTTCACGCCGCCGTCGCGGGCGTTGATCATCTTCAGGTAGTCCTGCTTGCCGTTGGCCCAGGGCGTGCCGTTCGGCGCATAGGCGCCGGTGCGGTAGACGAGCAGC
>JANXXS010000353.1 GCA_025350505.1 Burkholderiales bacterium | reverse complement strand
CGGCCTTCGGCGTGGAGCTCGACGACCCGGGCATCCTGATCGACATCGACACCTCCGACGACCTGAGCTCGGCGCGCCTCGCCGCTCCTGCGACCCCGGCCTTGCGCACCACCGACGGCGTCAGGCCGTGAGGGCGTTGCGCCGGGCCAGGTCGACCAGTCGCTCGATGTCGCGGTCGCGGATGCCGCAGTTGCGCAGCGACGTCGCGGTTTCGACGAGGTAGGAAAGAGTGCTGCCGTAACGGCCGTTGGCGGTACGCAGGATCTCCACCATCTGCGCATCGGGCACCGGCCCGGTGTGGCTCGGGCTCTTGCGGTCGAGCGTGAAGGCGAGGGCGCGCACGACGCCCAGCGGCGTGCGGCAGGGCAACCACTTCGGGTCGTAGACGCCGGTCGGCATCTCGCGGCCCCAGAGCCGGCGCAGTTCGGACTCGACAAGCGAGCGCTCGATGCGATAGGCACGGCCGCGGCAGGAGCCGCCGCCGACGAGGGCGAACACCAGGCCGGGGCACTCGGGCGTGCCGCGGTTGACGCGCGAGCGCATCGTCAAGGCGCGATGCCAGCCATAGACCGTCGCCGGCCGGTCCTCGACCGAATCGAACTCGGGCTTCCAGATCAGCGAGGCGTAGCCGAAGATCCAGGCATCGCCCTGTCCGCCCCAGGCGGCGAGCGCGTCGTCGAGCAGCCGTTCCGGATCGCGGCCGCGTTGCAGAAGAGCGTCGTACGTGTTCATCGCCAACTAGAATCGGCCACCGCAGAACAGAACAAATCAGCCGGGGAATTCATGAGCGAACCAAAGAAGCCGCCAACGAGCAATTCTTCACGCACCATCGTCATCGTTGCCGTCGCCGTGTTGATCGTGGTCGCGATTGCAGGAATCGTGCTCGCCGGTCGCCGTGCCCCGGCCGATCCGGTGGTTGCCGCGGCACCCTCGGCGAGCTCGACCGCGCCGGCCTTGTCGGGCTCAACGCCGCAGGCCGCCTCTTCGCCGACAGACGCGGTGCCCAAGGAACTCGTCTTCGACCCGGCCTCCGACAAGCTGCCGCCGCATTCCGGTGACGACCTGGCCCGCTTTGCCGACGCGGCGCGCGCCAGCGCCAGCTCGGTTCGCGTCAGCGCGCGCTACCTGACCGGCGCCAACAAGGCGCGCGACCTCGAGCTCGCCAAGGCGCGCACCGGCGCGATCCGCCACGCCCTCGAGGCCAACGGCATTGGCTCGGCGAAGATGCAGGTCGAGCTGGTCGAGATGCCGGAGGGCAGCCTGACCGAGGCCGCCGGCAACCACGTCGATTTGACGCTGCGCTGAGAGCGGTCGCTGGCCGGCACGAAGATCGGCCGATGAAACCGGGCATCCTCGAGGTCACCGAGCGCATCCGCGAACGCAGCGCCGGCACGCGACGCGCCTACCTGGCGCGCATCGACGCACTGGTCGCGCGACCGCGGGGGCCCGACAGCATGGGCTGCGCCAATCTCGCACACGCGACCGCGGCCCTGCCGGCGGCCGACAAGCTGCGCATCGTCGCCGAGAAAGCGCCCAACATCGGCGTCGTCACCGCCTACAACGACATGCTCTCGGCGCACCAGCCGTACGAACGCTTTCCGGGCGTGATCCGCGACGCCGCGCGAGGGCTCGGCGCGACGGCGCAGGTCGCCGGCGGCGTGCCGGCGATGTGCGACGGCGTCACCCAGGGCCGCCCGGGCATGGAGCTGAGCCTGTTCTCGCGCGACGCGATCGCCATGGGCACGGCGATCGCGCTCTCGCACGACGTTTTCGATGCCGCTCTCTTGCTCGGCATCTGCGACAAGATCGTGCCGGGCCTCTTGATCGGCGCCTTGCACTTCGGCCATCTGCCCTGCGTCTTCGTGCCAGCGGGGCCGATGTCGAGCGGCCTGCCGAACACCGAGAAGACCAAGGTTCGCGAGCAGTACGCGCTCGGCAAGGTCGGCCGCGACGCGCTCTACGCCGCCGAAGCGGCGTCGTACCACGCGCCCGGCACCTGCACCTTCTACGGCACGGCCAACAGCAACCAGATGCTGCTCGAGGCGATGGGCCTGCATGTGCCGGGCGCCGCCTTCGTGCATCCGCATGC
The DNA here is from genome assembly GCA_025350505.1 of Burkholderiales bacterium. Taxonomy (GTDB): domain Bacteria; phylum Pseudomonadota; class Gammaproteobacteria; order Burkholderiales; family Burkholderiaceae_C; genus Schlegelella_A. The sequence continues at coordinate 2,594 of JANXXS010000353.1, read as the reverse complement.
CGAGCTGCGCGATGCGCTCACCGTCGAGGCGGTGCGCCTGGTGCTGGCCAATGCAGGCTGGTCGACCGCGGCACCGGGCGGCGCAGCACGCTTCACGCCGATCGGCCGGCTCGTCGACGAGCGGACCATCGTCAACGCGATGGTTGCCCTGCTCGCCACCGGCGGCTCGACCAATCACCTGATCCACTGGGTCGCGGTGGCGCGCTCGGCCGGCATCGTCATCGACTGGACCGACTTCTCCGCGCTGTCGCACCTGACGCCGCTGGTCGCCCGTGTCTATCCGAACGGCAGCGCCGACGTGAACCAGTTCCAGGCGGCGGGCGGGCCGGGCTTCGTCATCCGCGAGTTGATCGAGGGCGGCTGCATGCACGGCGACGTCCTCACGGTCGCGGCGGGTGGCCTTGCCGACTACACGCGCGTGCCGCGCAGCGATGGCGCGCGCGTCGCCTGGTCGTCGCTGCCGGCAGCGAGCGGCGACGATTCGGTGCTGCGTCCTTGGACCCGGCCGTTCAGCGACGAGGGCGGCCTGAAGCTGCTCGAAGGCAACTGCGGGCGCGCTGTCATGAAGGTCTCGTCGGTGCCAGCCGATCGCTGGATCGTCGAAGCGCCAGCGGCGGTGTTCGATTCGCAGGAAGAGATGCTCGAGGCCTTCGCCCGGCACCAGCTCGATCGCGACGTCGTCGTCGTCGTCCGCTTTCAGGGGCCGTGTGCTAACGGCATGCCCGAGCTGCACAAGCTGACGCCGCCCCTCGGTGCGTTGCAGAAGCAGGGCTATCACGTCGCGCTCGTCACCGACGGGCGGATGAGCGGCGCTTCGGGCCAGGTGCCGGCGGCGATCCACGTCAGTCCCGAGGTGCTGGCCGGCGGCATGCTCGGCAAGATCCGCGACGGCGACATGATCCGCGTCGACGCCGTCAACGGCCGGCTCGAAGCGCTGGTCGATGCCGCCGAGTGGCAAGCGCGCGAGGTCGCGCAGCTGACGCCGGAAGCCGCCGTGCGAAACGGCCACGACCTCGGCCGCGAGCTGTTCGCAGGCATGCGAAGGAACGTGCTCACGGCCGAGGAGGGCGCCTGCACATGGCTCTAGGTCCCGCTTCAGCCGCGCTGCAGCCGCTCGATCTGGCGAGCTACGGCCCGGTCATTCCGGTGATCGTCATCGAGCGTGTCGAGCATGCCGTGCCGATGGCGCGGGCGCTGCTCGACGGCGGCGTGCGCGTACTCGAAGTCACCTTGCGCACGTCCGTGGCGCTGGCGGCGATCGAGGCGATCGCGCGCGCCGTACCCGAGGCGATCGTCGGCGCCGGCACATTGCGCTCCGCCGCCGACGCGCGCGCGGCGCACGCCGCCGGCGCCCGCTTCGCGGTCAGCCCCGGCTATGGCGCGGCGGTCGCGGCGGCGTGTCGCGAGCTCGCCTTGCCACTCTTGCCCGGCGTGGCGACGGCGAGCGAGGTGATGCAGGCGGCCGACGACGGCTTTCGCTTCCTCAAGTTCTTTCCGGCGTCGGCGGCCGGTGGCGTGGCGATGCTCAAGGCCTGGGCCAGCCCGTTCGCCGACGTCGCCTTCTGCCCGACCGGCGGCATCGCCATCGACACCGCGCCGGCCTGGCTGGCGTTGCCGAACGTCAAGGTCGTGGGCGGTTCGTGGCTGACGCCGGCCGAGGCGCTGAAAGCCGAGGATTGGCCGCGTATCACGCGACTGGCGGCCGAGGCGAGCGCGCTCAGGCCGGCCTGATCAAACGTCGCGTTCGATCAGCTCGATCTTGTAGCCGTCGGGGTCGGTGACGAAGGCGATCACCGTCGTGCCGCCCTTGACCGGGCCGGCTTCGCGAGTCACGGCGCCGCCGCCGGCGCGGATCTTCTCGCAGGCCGCCTTGGCGTCGGCGACGCCGATGGCGATGTGGCCATAGGCGGTGCCGAGCTCGTATTCGGAGGTGCCGTAGTTGTAGGTGAGCTCGATCTCGGCCTGCTCCGGATTCGAGGCGTAGCCGACGAAGGCCAGCGAGTACTTCTGCTCCGGCCGGTCGGTCGTGCGCAGCAGCCTCATGCCCATGACCTGGGTGTAGAAGTCGATCGAGCGTTGCAGGTCGCCGACCCGGAGCATGGTGTGCAGGAATCTCATATCAGCGCGCGCCGGGTCGTCCCAAGCGCGCTGACGCGCCCTCGGGGGGCAGCGGACGAAGTGAGCGTGGGGGTCTCATGCATTGTCGAAGATGAAGCAGGTGGTGGAGGCGTGAGCGTACAGCTTGCCGTCCGGACCGGTGAGACGGCCTTCGCCAGTGGCCATGCGGTCGCCGATGTAGATGATCTTGCCTTCCGCGCGCACCAGGGGCACCTTGGTCGTGAGCGGGCGGACGATGTTGATCTTCAGCTCGGCCGTCGTATAGGCCTTGCCGACCGGAAGTGCCGAGCCGACGGCGCAGCCGACCGCCGAGTCGAGCAGGGTCGCGAACCACCCGCCATGGACCGTGCCCATCGGGTTGTAGTGGGCCAGGCCCGGCCGGCCCTGGAAGACGATGCGCCCGAAGTCGGCTTCGACCATGATGAAGTCGAGCGTCTTGCAGATCGGTGGCGCCGGAAGCTGGCCGGCGACCATGG
>JANXXS010000349.1 GCA_025350505.1 Burkholderiales bacterium | reverse complement strand
GGGCGAGATAGAGGTCGCCCTTTTCCAGGTCGAGGTAGTGGCGCAGGATGACGCAGCCGAAGCGCAGGTTGGTCTGCATGTGGAACAGCCGGGCCACGTCGCCGTCGCCGATCAGGCGGGCCCAGAACGGCATCACCTGGGCGTAGCCGCGCGCCCCGACGATGCTGATCGCGTACTTGCGAAAGCCGCTTTCGACCTGAACCAGGCCAAGCAGCAGCGCCGGCTCCAGCCCGGCGCGGGTGCTCTCGTACCAGAGCGTCTCGAGAAACTCGACGCGGGTCACGAACTCGGCCTTCTGCCGGTGCAGCCGGTCGCTCATGGCGCCGAGCCAGCGCAGATGGGCCAATCGCTCGTCGATGGTCGCGAACACCGGCTTGGGCGGCGCGCGTTCGGCAATCGCCGCCGACAGCACCGACCGCACCGAGTCGGCGAGCGGCTCCTCGACCTGGGCGCCGGCGCGCGCGATGCGCGGCAGCGCCAGCGTGGCGACGCCGATCAGGGCTCCGGCGATGAAGCCGCGCCGTGGGCTCCCCGGCCGGGAGAGCCCGTCGTTCATGCCGCGAGCTTGGCCTTCACGAAGGCGAGCGCCTCGGCCACCGGCAGCACCGACGCGGCGGCGTCCCGGCGGCCCTGGTACTCGACCTCGCCGGCTTTGAGGCCACGGTCGGAAAGGACGACGCGATGCGGCACGCCGATCAGCTCCCAGTCGGCGAACATCGCGCCGGGGCGCTCGCCGCGATCGTCGAGTATGCAGTCGATGCCGGCTGCGAGCAGCTGCGCAAGCAGCGCGTCGGCGGCTTCGCGAACCACCGGCGAGCGGTCGTATCCGATCGGGCACACGACCGCTGCAAACGGTGCGATCGACGCCGGCCAGATCATGCCGCGCTCGTCGTGGTTCTGTTCGATCGCGGCGCCGGCGATGCGCGTGATGCCGATGCCGTAGCAGCCCATCTGCAGCAACTGCGGCTGGCCCTTCTCGTCGAGGAAGGTCGCCTTCATCGGTGCGCTGTACTTGGTGCCGAGGAAGAAGACGTGGCCGACCTCGATGCCGCGCTGGATCGCCAGACGACCCTTGCCGTCGGGCGACGGGTCGCCGACGACGACGTTGCGGATGTCGGCGACGAGGTCGGGCTCGGGCAGGTCGCGGCCCCAGTTCACGCCGGTGAAGTGGAACCCCGACGCGTTGGCGCCGCAGACGAAGTCGTGCATGGCGGCGACGGTGCGGTCAGCGACGACGCGAACGCCGTTCGCGCCCGCCCGCTCGAGGCCAATCGGTCCGAGGTAGCCGGGATCGCTGGCGAAGGCCGCGCGTATCTCGCTGCCGGTCGCGAAGCGCCAGCCGTCGCCGAAACCCGGAAGCTTGCCGGCCTTGACCTCGTTGAGCGAGTGATCGCCGCGCACGAGCAACAGCCAAAGGCGCGTCGCCGGCGCGCCCGCCGCGTCCTTGTGGTCGGTCGCCAGGACGAGCGACTTGACGGTGCGCTCGATCGGCAGCCCGAGAAGGGCGGCGACGTCCTCACAGGTGCTCTTGTCCGGCGTCGGCGTCTTGACCAAGGCCTCGTCGGCGGCGGCACGTGCAGCGATCAGCGGCAAGGCCTCGGCGAGCTCGACGTTGGCGGCGTAGCGGGAGTCGGTGCTGTACGCGATCGCGTCCTCGCCGGTTTCGGCGATGACCTGGAACTCGTGCGAACGGTCGCCGCCGATCGCACCCGTGTCGGCGGCAACGGCGCGAAACACGAGGCCCATGCGCTCGAAGATGCGCACGTAGGCGTCGTACATCTTGCGGTAGCTGAGTTCGGCGGCGGCGGCATCGCGGTCGAAGGAGTAGGCATCCTTCATCGTGAACTCGCGGCCGCGCATGACGCCGAAACGCGGCCTTCGTTCGTCGCGGAACTTGGTCTGGATGTGATAGAAATTTCGCGGCAGTGCCCGGTAGCTGCGCAGCTCCTGGCGGGCGATGTCGGTAATGACTTCTTCGCTCGTCGGCTGGATCACGAAGTCGCGATCATGGCGATCCTTCACGCGCATCAGCTCGGGACCGTACTTGGCGAAACGCCCGCTTTCCTGCCAGAGTTCGGCCGGTTGCACCACCGGCATGAGCAGCTCGACCGCGCCCGCCGCGTTCATCTCCTCGCGCACGATCGCCTCGACCTTGCGAATCACGCGCAGGCCCATCGGCATGTAGGTGTAGATGCCCGCCGAGAGGCGCTTGATGAAGCCGGCGCGCAGCATGAGCCGGTGGCTGGCGACCTCGGCATCGGCCGGGGCTTCTTTCAGCGTGGAAATGAAGAACTGGCTGGCTTTCATCGTCGCGGAGATTCGTTGCGGCTGCTGGCGCGACTCACGCTCGCGCGGACTGCGCCGGCCGGGCGTCCCGGGGGACGCGAGGTTTGACTCGTGTCATGCCGGTGCAATAATCGGTCAACGCAAGAATCGAGGTTGATTATGCTCGACCGTGATGGGTTCAGACCCAACGTCGGCATCGTCCTGCTCAACCACAAGAACCAGGTGTTCTGGGGT
>JANXXS010000344.1 GCA_025350505.1 Burkholderiales bacterium | reverse complement strand
GCACATGATCAGGAAGGGGCAGATGACCTGCCCCGCAAGCCAACTCATGTCCCCTGCCGACCAGTTCTACAGCCTCGCCGTCTGATCTCGGCCCGCCGCAGCCGCTCTCGCTCGTCAAGGCCTCCTTATCGCGACAGAACCTATTCGAGCACCTCCTCGTGCACAAAAGGCCCTGACGTGAAGGTATTGGGGCATCGCGGCATCTCGGGGCCAAGCCTCGAAACCCATCCTGCGGCGCTGACATGCGCGCGGGCCGAAAATGGCGGCATGAACAAAGCCGCCCAAGCGCCCCCGCTGCCCGACCGCCTCTCGGTCGACCCGCGCAGCCCGCACCACGTCGCCGCCGTGTTCGAGCACGGCATCGGCATCCGCCTCAACGACAAGGAGCGCTTCGACGTCGGCGAATACTGCATCAGCGAAGGCTGGGTCAAGGTGCCGGCAGGCAAGTCGCTGGACCGTCGCGGCCAGCCGCTCATGATCAAGCTGAAAGGCCGGGTCGAGGCCTTCTATCGCGACGCGTAAGCTTTTGCCTTGTCGTGGCGACCTGACCCCTCATGTGGAGAACTGAAATGGCCGAGTATCGAAAAACCCCCGAAGCCGTCGCCGCGCTGACGCCGGAGCAGTTTCGCGTCACGCAGCGCAGCGGCACCGAGGCGCCCGGCAGCGGCGAATTGCTCGACAACGAGGAGCCCGGCATCTACGTCGACATCGTCTCGGGCGAGCCCCTCTTCGCCTCGTCCGACAAGTTCGAGTCGGGCTGCGGCTGGCCGAGCTTCACCAAGCCGATCGAGCCGGCGCACGTCAACGAGTTGCGCGACGTCTCGCACGGCATGATCCGCACCGAGGTGCGCTCGACCGGCGCCGACAGCCACCTCGGCCATGTCTTCAACGACGGCCCGCGCGAGCGCGGCGGCCTGCGCTATTGCATCAACTCGGCGTCGCTGCGCTTCATCCATCGCGACGACATGGAAGCCGAGGGCTACGGCGCTTACATCGACCAGGTGGAGGACATCAAATGAGTCAGGAACGTGCGGTGCTCGCCGGGGGTTGCTTCTGGGGCATGCAGGACCTCATCCGCAAGATGAAGGGCGTGATCTCGACGCGCGTCGGCTACTCGGGCGGCGACGTGCCGAACGCGACCTATCGCCACCATGGCACGCATGCCGAGGCGATCGAGGTCGTCTTCGACCCGGCGCGCCTGAGCTACCGCGCACTGCTCGAGTTCTTCTTCCAGGTGCACGACCCGTCGACGAAGAATCGCCAGGGCAACGACACGGGGATGAGCTACCGCTCGGCGATCTACTTCACCAGCGACGAGCAGAAGCGGGTCGCCCTCGACACCATCGCCGACGTCGACGCCTCGGGCCTGTGGCCGGGCCGCGTCGTCACCGAGGTGGCGCCGGCGGGGCCGTTCTGGGAAGCCGAGCCCGAGCACCAGGACTATCTGGAGCGCATTCCGAACGGCTACACCTGCCACTTCGTGCGGCCGGGCTGGAAACTGCCGGCGCGCGAGCGCACGAGCTAAAGCAGGCGGGCCGCTTCAGGCGGCCTGCAGACGCAGGTCGCGCGCGTCCAGGGTGCGCGCGCGACCCTGTGCCTTGGCGTTGTACATCGCCTCATCGGCACGCTTGATGATCGCCTCGATCCGGTCCTCGGCCGAGTTGCGCATGGCGATGCCGCCGCTGTAGCTGAGCGCGAAGCCGAGTTCGCGATCGACCGCCTCTGCCAGGTAGGCGCGCATGCGCAGGTCGAAGGCCTTGGCGGCGGCGTTGTCCGCGTGCGTCATGAGGACGCAGAACTCCTCGCCGCCGAAGCGGCCGACCAGGTCGCCGGGTCGCACCGCCGCCTGCAGGGCGCGGGCGATGAACATCAGCGCGCGGTCGCCGGCGTCGTGACCCTGGCTGTCGTTGATGTGCTTGAAGTGATCGAGGTCGATCATCAGCACCGCGACCGGGTGCATGTAGCGCACGCTCACCGACAGCTCGGTCGAGGCCCGCGTCATCCAGGCGCGGCGATTCAGCACGCCGGTCAGGCCGTCGAGGGTGGCCAGGCGCTCGAGCTCGCGCGCCGCCTCGTCGCGATGGGCGAGCAGGATCGCCATCAGCGAAAGCACGGTCGTCGCATTGGCGATGATGGCAAAGGCGTAGTTCACCGGATGCGGCGACAGGAAAGTCGGATAGCTTTCGGTGAAGAAGGCGCCGAGCACGCCGCGCCAGAGCGTGACCACCATCTGCGCGAGCAGGCTGAGCACGAGCAGCCAGCGCCACTTGCCGACCGGCACGGCGGGTTTGCGCCAGACGGCGGCGACGACAAAGGCCATCTGCAGCGTGAGCAGGCCGTTGGCCCAGCCGACGCGAAACGGATAGCTCGAAAAACCCAGCCCGTAGCCGAGCGGCAGGACGATGGCGACCAGCACCGGCACGCGGTTTTCGCGAACGCGGCCGCACCACAGGTCGAACGCCGCGGCGTTCAGTGCGAGCCCGGCGGCGATACCGGCCATCGCCAGAGTCGACACGGCGCGATCGGTCATCGAGCCGCGGTCGACGAGGCCCGACATGAGCAGCAGCACCCAGCCCAATCCCTGAAGCACGACACCGGCCTGGGCGCGGCGCGCCGGCTCGTTGACCTCGCCCATGACCGCGGGCAGGGCCACGGCCATGGTCACCATGCAGACGGTCATGGCGAAGAGCAGCGTGGCGATGTCGAGATGCACCGCCTGATTGTCCCGATCGGCGCGCACCGGACGTGACGATCGCCGTCGAAGTCGCGCAGGCGCGGGGCCGAGCTGAGCAAAGCGTCACGAAGTCGGGCGGCGGTGCGCTCCGGGTGCACACTGGTGTCGTATCTCCGAGACCGTGGTGAACCGTTTCATCGTCGCTGCCCTGCTGCTGTCCGTGCTGTGTCTCGTGCCCGCCGCCGGCGCGCGGGCGCAGTGGCTGCCGACGGGCGCCTTGAAGGCCGTCCCGGTCGTGCGGGACTGCAACGAGACCAGCGGCGACGTCGCGGTGTCGCGGCGCAACCCGCCGGCGGTCTACCTGTGCCCGATCGTCGTCAAGCTGATCCGGAAGAACTACCCGGGCGCGGAGCACTTCTACTTCGTGCACGAGTTCGGCCACTTGGCGCTGGACACCTCGGACGAGGCCGAGGCCGATTGCTGGGCGGCGAAGACGCTGGCCCGGGCGCCGAACGGCGGCCGCTATCTCCGCGCGGTGATCGAGCTGCTGCGCCAGCGCCCCGACGAGCGCAGCCCACGCTACGGCACGCCGGGCGAGCGCGCCGAACGGATCCGCTTCTGCGCCGAAGAGGAGCGCGCCAATGCGCTCGCCACCGTGCCGGCGTCGCGGCATCGCTGACCAGCCCGATCGCGATTCCTTCCATGCTCTTCGAAGCCGACCGCCACGAGGCGCTTTGCGACACCGCCTGGGACGCGACCGGGGCGCGTGCAGCCCTCGTCTCGATCGCCCGCGACATCGAGCAAAGCCGCCTGGCCGAAGGCCATTGGCCCGCGCATCCGCTCGACGGCGACAGCGGAGTGCCACGCACCGAGAAGAGCCTGTACGCGGGCATCGCCGGCGTGCTGTGGGCGCTCTGGACGCTGCAGCGCGAAGGCGCGGTGTCGCTCGCGACCGATCCTGCCGAAAGCATCGAGCAGACCCACGCCGCCTACCTCGCCGACCCGGACACCGGCTCGGTCGTGCCCTCCTATCTTCTCGGCGAGGCGGGCGTGCTCCTCGCCAGCTGGCGCATGACCGGATCGGGCGCGGCCGCGGATCGCCTCTACGCATCGATCGAATCGAACATCGGCAACCCGACCAACGAGTCGCTCTGGGCCGCGCCCGGCACCATGGTCGCGTCCTGGCACCTGTGGCAGGCGACCGCCGAGGACCGCTGGCGCGATCTCTTCCTCGCCAACGTCGAGCAGGTCTGGCGCACCTGGCTGTTCGACGCGAAGGCAGGGTGCCACCTCTGGACCCAGGACATGTACGGCAAGGTCGTGCAGTACCTCGGCGCCGGCCACGGCTTTGCCGGCAACGTCTACCCGCTGCTGAAGGGCGCGGCCCTCCTCGACGACGCGCGCCGCGAGACGCTGCACGCGCGCTGCGTCGAGACCTTGCGCGCCCTGGCGATCACCGAAGACGGCGCGGTCAACTGGCCGCCCGGTACCTACGTGCCGCGACCCGGCGGCGCGAAGATACTCATGCAGTGGTGCCACGGCGCGCCCGGCATGGTGACGGCGCTGGCCGACTTTCCGCGCGGCCATTCGGCCGAGATGGACGCGATACTGATCGGCGCCGGGCATGCCGTCTGGAGAGCCGGGCCGCTGACCAAGGGCTGCGGCGTCTGCCACGGCACGGCCGGCAACGGCTACGCGTTTCTCAAGCTCCACCAGCGCACCGGCGACCCGCTCTGGCTGGACCGCGCGCGCGCCTTCGCCATGCACGCGATCGCGCAAAGCGAGCAGACGCGGCGGCAGTATGGGCAGGGCCGCTACACGCTGTGGACGGGCGATGCGGGACTGGCGCTCTACCTGTGGCACTGCCTGGAGGGGAAGTCGGCACTGCCGGCGCTCGACGCGGTCTAGGACAATGGCGCGATGAGCGAGCGCAAGGCCCTGTCGATCACCGCCTTCGCCACGCTCCTCCTGATCGCCCTGCTGATGGGCGCGAACCACGTCGCCGCCCGCGTCGCCTTCGACCACGGCGTCGACGTCACCACCGCGGTCGCGGTGCGCAGCATCGTCACCGCGCTGGTCGTCGGCTCGCTCATCGTCGTCCAGCGCGTACCGGTGGCGCTGACGCCGCGGCAGCGTCGCTTCCTGCCGGTGATCGGCCTCATCGTCGGCGTGCAGAGCGTCTGCCTCTACTCGGCGGTGGCGCGGCTGCCGGTGGCGCTGGCCCTGCTCGCCTTCAACACCTACCCGCTCTGGACCGCGCTCTGGGCCCGCATGTTCTATGCGCACCGGCCCGAGCGCCGCGTCGTCGTCGCCATGCCGGTGATGCTGATCGGCCTGGCGCTCGCCCTCGACGTGCTCGGCGCTGCCTCGGGGCTCGGCGCGACGCTGCAGTGGCAGCGCATCGGCGCCGGCGTCGCCTTCGCGCTGACGGCCGCGGCGACCTTCGGCATTGCCCTCGTGCTGACGCAGCACGAGGCCGGCACGCTCGACGGGCGGCTGCGCACGACCAGCACGATGGCCATCGTCGCCGTGCTCGCGCTCGCCGGCGTCGCCTGGCAGGGCGGCTTGCACCTGCCGAACGCGAGCGCCGGCTGGTGGGGGCTGGCGCTCCTGACGCTGCTTTACGGCACCGGCATCACCATCCTCTTCATCGTCCTGCCGCGCCTCGGCGTGGTCGGCAACTCGGCCATCATGAACGTCGAGCCGGTGTTCGCGCTCGTGCTCGCCTGGCTGATCCTCGGCCAGTCGATCGCGCCATCGCAAGTGCTGGGCGCGCTGATCGTCGTCGCGACGGTGGTGTGGCTGGGGCTGCGGCCAAAGCGACTGGCCTGAGACAGCCGCTCCAAGATCGCGGCGGCGCGATGGCGTGGCCGCCAGCGCGCCGGATCGCCGAGCGTCGGGCCGCCGACAGGCGCCGACCTCAGCGCCCGTCGACCAGCCGGGCGAAGCCTGCCGAACGAAAACGCTCGAGCAGGAAGGCGACGAAGACCCGCGTCTTGGCGGGCAGCATGCTCGACGCGCTGCGCGAAGGCTTCGACGTCTACCCGGTCGTCGACGCCGTCGGGGGCACGTCGGTCGAAGCGCATCGCGCCGGCCTCGAGCGCATGGCCCAGGCCGGCGCGCGTCCGGTGAGCTGGGTGCAGCTCATCTGCGAACTGCAACGCGACTGGAATCGCGCCCAGACCTCGAAGGGCTTCGCGCAGATCCTGTTTGCCGGGCGTGGCTGACGCATCGCCGTGGCATCGCAAGGATCGTCGCGCTGACGAAAAGCGAGTCTCGCGACGGCTTCGCCAACGCGCTCGACGAAGCGTAGTCCGAGGCGCTGTGCGAGCGGCGCTGAGCGATCAGGTGCCGCAGAAGGTGCGATAGCCCGCGGTGACGTCGGCCGGGGCCGGCTCGGCGTAGCGGGCGTTGTCGGCAGTCTCGTCGTAGGGGTGGCGCAGGGCCTCGAGCAGGCGCTCGAACGGGCCGAGGTCTTCGTCGTCGGAGGCCGCGGTCAGCGCCTCTTCGACGCGATGGTTGCGCGCGATCGCCCAGGGGCTGACGAGGCGCATCCGCGCTGCGCGCGCCGTGCCTGCGGCGATGTTGCCGTTTGCCGAAGCGCCTTCGTCCTCGCGCGCGCAGCGCTCTCGCCAGCGTGCGAGCCACGCGTCCGGCGCGCTCGCAGCGGTGAACAACGAACGCAAGGGCGCGTCGTCGCCGGCCGCGGCGTCGGCGAGGCGGCGCCAGGCGAGCGTGAAGTCGATGCGGCCGGCATGCAGCTGGGCGAGCCAGTCGTCGGCAAGCGCCGCGTCGGCCACGTCGTCGGCAGCTTGGCCGACACCCAGCCCGAGCTTGGCGCGCTGGCCGCTCAAAAGGTGGCACGCATACAGCGCCGGAAAGGCGTCGATCACGCCCATGGCCCGATCCATGGCCTGGTCCTCGTCGTCGGCGAGCAGCGGCAGCAGCGACTCGGCAAGCCGCGCCAGGTTCCAGCGCGCGATGCCAGGCTGGTTGCCGAAGGCATAGCGGCCCTGGCTGTCGATCGAGCTGAACACCGCCTTCGGGTCGTAGGCCTCGACGAAGGCGCAGGGCCCGTAGTCGATCGTCTCGCCCGAGATCGTCATGTTGTCGGTGTTCATCACGCCGTGGATGAAACCGACGTTCATCCACTGCGCGATGAGCGCCGCCTGGCGCCCGGCCACGCGCTCGAGCAGGCCGAGAAAGCGGCCGGGCGTGCCGACCCGGTCGGGGTCGTGGCGGGCGATCGTGTACTCGGCGAGCTGGCGCACGCGCGCGTGGTCGCCGCGCGCCGCGAAGAACTGGAAGGTGCCGACGCGGATGTGGCTCGCCGCCACGCGCGTGAGCACCGCGCCGGGCAGCGCGCCGGCTTCGCGCAGCACGGGTTGCCCGGTCGCCACGACCGCCAGCGCGCGCGTGGTCGGTATGCCGAGCGCATGCATCGCCTCGCCGATCAGCACCTCGCGCAGCATCGGCCCGACCGCCGCCTTGCCGTCGCCGCCGCGCGAGAACGGCGTGCGGCCCGAGCCCTTCAAGGCGATGTCGCGGCGCTGGCCGGCACGGTCGATGACCTCGCCGAGCAGCACGGCGCGGCCGTCGCCGAGTTGCGGCGAGAAGCCGCCGAACTGGTGGCCGGCGTAGGCCTGAGCGACCGGCTCGGCGCCTTCGGGGAGTGCGTTGCCGGCAAAGAAGGCGGCGCCGGCCTCGCCCGACAGGGCGGCAACGTCGAGGCCGATCTCCTCGGCCAACGGCACGTTGAAGAACAGCGACTTGGGCGACGGCGCGGCTTCCGGCCGCCAGGGCACCGAGAAGCCTTCGAGGTCGCGAGCGTAGGAGTTGTCGAGGGCGAAGGAGACGGCAGCCATGGATAGCGGAGATGGGGACGCAGGCGGGAGTTTGAACCCGCTTCGGCCGCCGCGTCGGCGCAGGGCCGAACACGGGGCCGCTCGACCCGTGCAACCGGCGCCGACCGACGCCGCCCACGACACGCGCAAGAAGTTCCGGCCGACGGCGAACCCGGCCATCGCTTGCCGCGGCGTTGTGCGATGCTCGAGACGAACCCATCCGAGACCTCGTCCCATGCCCTCGATCGCCCCTTGGCTCGTCGCCGCAAGCGCGGCGATCCTGCTCCTGCTCGGCCTCGCGCACCTTCTCTTCACCTTCAGCGGCATCAAGCTCCTGCCGCGCGACGCCGATCTGCAAGGGCGCATGCAGGCCGTGTCGCCGGTCATCACCCGGCAAACGACGATGTGGAACGCGTGGATCGGCTTCAACGCCAGCCACGGCGTCGGCCTCATCCTGTTCGGTGCGGTGTACGGCGACCTGGCCCTGGCGCACGATGCTCTTCTGTTCGGCTCGGTCTTTCTTCTCGCGCTCGGTCTCGTCGTGCTGCTCGCCTACGTGTTCCTCGCCAGAATGTATTTCTTCCGCACACCGTTTCGGGGCGTCGTCCTGGCCACCGTTCTCTATGTCTTCGGGTTCATCGCAAGCAAGGCCTGACGCCGATCCGGTGGACAGCCACTGGGCGGGGCCGAGTCGCCGGGCGCGCCTGACGGCAGCGGCGCTCGCCGTCGTCTTCGCAGCGCTCACCGTCGTGATCGTCAGTCTGCTGTGGAAGCATCGGCCATCGCCGATGCCGCCCACGCCCACGTCCGTCGAGGTAAAGCTCGTTCCCTTGCCAACCGCCGGCCCCTCGGCGTCCCGGCCCTAGCTGGCGGCCTTTGGCACGGCCGCCCGGCCCTTCGGCGCTCGCAGGCCGTGCGTGTCGGAGATCGGGCCGACGCGAAGCGGACTTGTCGCCGTCTTCAATAGGTCTCGAGGTGCAGCCGGCCCTCGCTCTTGAGCGTCGGGCCGATCGTCGACCACGAGAGCTTCGCGCCTTCGGCCACCTCGCGCATCGCCAGCAGCACGCCTTCTTCCATCGCCTTCAGACCGCAGACGTAGAAGTGCGCGTTCGGGTCTGCCATCAGCAGCGCCAGGTCGGCGGCGCGCTCCTTCATCAGGTCCTGCACATAGCGCTTGGGCTGACCCGGCATGCGCGAGAAAGCCAGGTTGATGTCGATGAAGTCCTTCGGCAGGCTGGTCAGGGGCCCGAAGTAGGGCAGCTCGCCGCGCGTTCTCGCGCCGAAGAAGAGCATCAGCTTGCCGCCCTCGAACTGGCCGGTCTTCCTCTGCCGGCGCCGCCACTCGGTCATGGCCCGCATCGGCGCGCTGCCCGTGCCGGTGCAGATCATGACGATGTGCGACTTCGGGTGGTTGGGCATCAGGAAGCTCTGGCCGAACGGGCCCACCACCTGCACCGTGTCGCCGACCTTCAGGTCGCACACGTAGTTGGAAGCGACACCGCGGAACGGCCGGCCCTGGTGGTCCTCGGTGACCCGCTTCACCGTCAGCGACAGGTTGTTGTAGCCGGGCCGCTCGCCGTTGCGCGGGCTGGCGATCGAGTACTGGCGCGGCATGTGCGCCCGGCCGTGCGCGTCGAGCCCCGGCGGGACCATGCCGATCGACTGCCCCTCGAGCACCGGGAACGGCACGGCGCCGAAGTCGAGCACGATGTGATGGGTGTGGCTGGCGAAGCCGTCTTCGGTGCAGTCGACGTTGCCGACCACGATGGCGGTGGTCGGGCTCTTCGGCGTGAAGCGATTGGTGACGGGCTTCTCGGCCGACCAGGGCGGCACGGTCGAACCGAAGGCGGCCGAGTTGAACGGCGCTTCGCCCGCCGCGGCCTCGGGCTTGGCCGCGAGCACGGACTCGTTCCCCGCCGCGGCAGCGGCGTCGGCCGAGACGCCTTCGGCGGCCAGCTGCTCGGGCGTCAGCTCCGGGGGTAGCTCGTCCCAGCCGAGCTGGTCGGCGATGGCGTAGGCCAGGACCTTGGGCACCGTGCGCCAGTTGTCGATCGAGCCGGTCGGGCACGGCGAGATGCAGTCCATGCACAGGTTGCAGACGCTGGCATCGACGACGTAGTTGCGGTCGTCGTGCGTGATCGCGCCGACCGGACAGGTCGCCTCGCAGGTGTTGCAGCGGATGCAGATCTCGGGATCGATCAGGTGCTGCTTGATGACAGCAGATTCGATGGCGCTCATGGCTGTCATCCTGAACGAAGTGAAGTATCTCGTCTATGCGCAGGGCTGAGATCCTTCGCTGCGCTCAGGATGACAGCGGGATTCAGCCGAAACGGACGTACTCGAAGGCGACCGGCTGCTTGTTGATGCCCATCGCCGGCGGCGCGATCCAGCCGGCGAACTTGCCGGGCTCGAGCACCGGGCCCATCAGCGAAGCGACGAAGGCGAAGTCGGCCGGGCTCGGCAGCCATTCGAACTCCTTCGCCTTCCATTCCTCCTCGCTCACGACCCGGCCATCGGGCGACATCCTGATGCCGGCGAGCGCGCCGATCTTGCGATTGAAGGCCTTGTGCGGCACGACCATGCGCGCACCGAGGCCCGCCTTCTCGAGCACCTTGTTCCAGCGGCCGACGCCGGCAACCGAGTCCTTGATGAAGTCGTCGCGCAGCACCTCGTTCAAGGCGTTGAGGAGCGGCACCTCCTTCTCGGCGAGCTGGCCGTTCTGCACCTCGAGGACCTTGTAGGTCTGGGCCTTCAGCACATGATCGTCGACGCGCTTGCCTTCTTCGTAGCGGCCCTTCAGGCCCGACGAGTAGAAGGTGGCGGCGTTGCTCGACTGGTCGGCGCCGAACAGGTCGATCGTCACCGAGTAGTGGAAGTTGAGGTAGCGCTGGACCGTGCCGAGGTCGATCGCACCGGCCGCGCGCACCAGCGCAGGGTCGTCGGTCTGCAGCTCGTTCATCACCTGCGCCGTGCGCTGCAGGACGCGCGAGACGCCGCTCTCGCCGACGAACATGTGGTGGGCTTCTTCGGTGAGCATGAACCGGGTCGTGCGCGCGAGCGGGTCGAAAGCGCTCTCGGCCAGCGCGGCAAGCTGGAACTTGCCGTCGCGGTCGGTGAAGTAGGTGAACATGAAGAAGGCCAGCCAGTCCGGCGTCTTCTCGTTGAAGGCGCCGAGGATGCGCGGGTTGTCGGCGTCGCCCGAGGTGCGCTCGAGCAGCGCGCCGGCTTCCTCGCGGCCGTCGCGGCCGAAGAACTTCTGCAGCAGGTAGACCATCGCCCAGAGATGGCGGCCCTCCTCGACGTTGACCTGGAACAGGTTTCTCAGGTCGTACAGCGACGGTGCGGTCAGGCCGAGGTGGCGCTGCTGCTCGACCGACGCCGGCTCGGTGTCGCCCTGCGTGACGATGATGCGGCGCAGGTTGGCGCGATGCTCGCCGGGTACGTCCTGCCAGGTCTTCTCGCCCTTGTGATCGCCGAACTGGATCTGCCGCTCGGCATCGGCCGGGTTGAGGAAGATGCCCCATCGGTAGTCGCGCATCTTCACGTAGTCGAACACCGCCCAGCCCTGCGGGTCGACGCTGGTGGCGGTGCGCAGGTAGACCTCGTGGTCGGTCGAGTTCTCGGGGCCGACGCCGTCCCACCAGTTGATGAAGTTGGGCTGCCACTGCTCGAGCGCGCGCTGCAGCGTGCGGTCGTCGGCGAGGTTGACGTTGTTCGGGATCTTCTGTGTGTAGTCGATGGACATGGTCAAACCCGTGTGAAGTCGAAGCCGGCCTTCTCGCCGGTGCCGTAGACCTTGAGCGCGCCCTTGGGACCGACCGCGTTGGGCCGCTGGAAGATCCAGTTCTGCCAGGCGGTGAGCCGGCCGAAGATGCGCGTCGCCATGTTCTCCTTGCCCGCGAAGCGCAGGTTGGCTTCGAGGCCGGTCAGCGCGTCGGGCGACATCGCGGCGCGCTCTTCGAGGGCGATGCGGATCTCGTCGTCCCAATCGATGTCGTCCGGAGCGGCGGTGACGAGGCCCAAGTGCAGCGCGGCATCTGCATCGAGCGGACTGCCGATGCTGTCGAGCGCCGCGGCGAGCGGCCCGGCTTCCTCGTGGAAGCGGCGCGCCAGCCGCGACTGATCGTTGACCAGAGGCAGCGGACCGAAGTTGAATTCGTCGAGCTGCAGCTTGGGCGCCTTCGCCGCGTCGTCGGGCAAGGCGAGCATGTAGGCGCGGTCGGCGGCGAAGGCCAGCTCGGCGAGCAGGCCGGCGAAGCACGAGCCCGGCTCGATCAGCGCGAACAGGGTGCGTGAGGAGACGTCGAGCCGCGCGAAGGTGCGGCGCAGCATGCCGATCGTCTCGCGCACGAACCAGTCGCTCTCGTTCGCGCGCATGAGTGCGCCGGCGGCGAGCACCGCGCCGGCGTCGCCCTGGGTCTTCAGGATCCAGGTTCCGATCTCGAGCTCGTTGGTGCGCAGGTTGAGGATCGCGTCGTCGAGCTGGCGCGCCATGGCGAGCGGCCACCAAGAGGCGCCGGCGGCGGCGATGCCGGCCAGGTCGTTCGGCTGCGCGCCGGTGGGCGCCTTCACTGTGATCGTCGCGCTGCGCTTGCCGCGGTCGATGGCGACATCGACATGGGCGTAGCGGATCGCGTCGGCCGCGTCTTCGCGCTCGAGCTTCGGCAGGGCGACGCCTTTCGCGTCGGCCGGCCGGGCGCTGCCCTCGGCGAGCCTGGCGGCGCGCTCGTGCACGACGGCGGCGAACTGCGCCGGCTTGGCGACCGCGTCGACCAGCCGCCATTCGACGGCGCGCTGGCCGCGCACGCCTTCGACGCTGGTGCAGAAGATGTCGGCGAGGTCGTGGCGGACCTTGCGCTTGTCGGTAACGCGGGTCAGGCCACCGGTGCCGGGCAGCACGCCGAGCAAGGGCACTTCGGGTAGCGACACCGACGAGGAGCGGTCGTCGACGAGGACGATCTCGTCGCAGGCCAGGGCCAGCTCGTAGCCGCCGCCGGCGCAGGCGCCGTTCACCGCGGCGACGAACTTGATGCCCGAATGCGCGGAGGTGTCTTCGATGCCGTTCCTCGTCTCGTTCGTGAACTTGCAGAAGTTCACCTTCCAGGCGTGGCTCGACACGCCGAGCATGAAGATGTTGGCGCCCGAGCAGAAGATCCGGTCCTTGCCGCTGGTGACGATCACCGAGCGC
>JANXXS010000156.1 GCA_025350505.1 Burkholderiales bacterium | reverse complement strand
GGCGTCATCGGCAAAGGCTCACCGGTCACGAAAAATCTCGAAGACGTGGGCGTGATGCTCGTGGGGCAGACGCAATCGCTGGCGCTCGACCGCACCAAGGAAACCACGGCGCAACTGCGCATCACCCCCGTGATGGCCGCGCCCGAGGGATTATGGGGCGAAACGGAATATTCCGGTGACAGAAACACGGTCCCGTTTTTCGATCCGAAAAAAGATCACGCCGCTCCGCTCGCGATCGGTGTCGCGGTGGAAAAGGGCGCGTTGGGCGATCCGAAAGTGAAGCTCGAAACCGCGCGGATGGTGGTCTACAAGGCGGCCTGGCTGTCGGACCAGGGTTTGGCGACCGGCAAGGACCTCGCCATCGCCAAGTATTACGCCACCGAGATCGGCAGCGAATGCGCCAACCTGGCGATCCAGGTGCATGGCGGCTGGGGCTTCATGGACGACTGCCCGGCCTCGCGTTACCTGCGCGACAACCGCATCTGCACGATCGGCGACGGCAGCAGCCAGATCCAGCTGCAGTTGATCGCGCGCGGCCTCGGGCTCGACGTCCAGTTCTGAGGCACTGACCATGTCGGGCGGCGCCCTGCTGCGTCATCTGGTCGACACGTACGCGGGCAGCGTGCCGGAGATCGCTTCGCGTCTCGCCGCTACAGGCTGGGCCCGCGGATCCGCGGACGACGCGCTCGGCCGGGTGCCGGTGCTTCGCAAGTCGGAGCTGGCGCGCGTGCAGGCCGCCCATCCGCCATGGGGCGGCATGCTCGGCGACGGCTGCGTGCCGGTGGCGGCGTTCATGTCTTCGGGCGGCATCGTCGAGCCGCTGGTACCGCGCATGGTCGAGCGCCTGGCCGAGCTGCTGCGCGCGGCCGGCTTCGGGCCGGGGCACACGGTGCTGAACGGCTTCGGCTATCACGTCACGCCGGCCGGCCTGCTGTTCCACGAAGCGCTCGCGCACGCCGGCTGCACCGTGCTGCCGGGCGGCGGCCAGAACACGGCGATACTGGTTGACTACGCGCAGGCGCTCGGCGCGAACGCCTTCGTCGGCATTGCCAGTCACCTGAAGATCCTGTTCGAGCAGCAGCCGGCGCTCAGCATCCGGCTGGCGATGGCCGGGGCCGAGCCGCACGGCGACTCGATCCGCGCCGCGCTTCTGCAACAGCACGGCGTCCGCTCTGTCGACATGTACGGCTTCGCCGAGGCCGGCGTCATCGCTGCTTCATGCGCCGAGGCGGGCGCACTGCATTTTCACGCCGACGCGCTGACCGAAGTGCTCGATCCCGAGACCGACCTCGGCGTGCCCGCTGGCGGGGAAGGCGAGCTCGTCGTCAGCCTCGACAACCCCGGCTTTCCGCTCCTTCGCTTCGGCACCGGCGATCGGGTCCGCATCGATCCGGCCCGTTGTGCCTGCGGGCGCAGCGGCTCGCTGCAGGTGCTCGGCCGAGTCGATCCGAGCGTTCGCGTCAAGGGCATGCTGCTGCACGCGAGCCAGTTGCGGCGCTTCGTCGCGGCGGTCGGCGGCGCCGCCGTTCGCATCGAGGTGACACGGCACGACGACCGCGACGGCCTGGCCGTGACGCTGCGGCCGGGGTCGGCGCCGCTGCCGGGAGCGTTGGCGCTCGAAGCGGCCTTTCGCGAGGCCTGCCGGCTGCGCGCCGACAGCATCGAGGCCGATCTCGCCCTTACCGCCGACAGCTGCGTCATAGACGATCGGCGCCGGGGCTGATGGCGATGCAGGCGCTTCGACCCGCCGCCGATGGGGCGCCGCGCGCAGCGGCCGCGGCCAGCGCGGCGCCCGTGCTCGAGGCGCGCGATCTGCATCTCTCGTTCGGTGCCATTCAGGCGCTCGTCGGCGTGAGCTTTCGCGTCGAGCCTGGCGAGCTGGTGTCCATCATCGGCCCGAACGGCGCGGGCAAGAGCAGCCTGCTGAACTGCCTGTCGGGCTTCTACACGCCGAGCGCCGGCAGCATCCGCTTCGAAGGCGCCGAGATCGGCCACCTGGCGCCGCCGCGCCGCGCCGCGCTTGGCATCGCACGCACCTTCCAGGGCATCCAGACCTACGAGTCGATGACGGTGCGCGAGAACATCCTCTGCGGCTGCCATTGCCGGATGCGCACGGGGCTCGTCGCCGGCGCGCTCTGGTGGGGGCCGAGCCGGCGCGAGATGGTGCGCTTCATCGAAGAGGCCGAGACCATCATCGAGTTCCTCGAGCTCGAGGAGCTGCGCCACGCCCGCGTCGGCGATCTCGGCTACGGCCTGCGCAAGCGGGTCGACCTCGGCCGGGCGCTTGCCATCGCTCCGAAAGTGCTGATCCTCGACGAGCCGATGGCCGGCATGAATGCCGACGAGAAGGCCGACCTGGCCCGCTACATCCTCGATGTCAACGACGCGCGCGACGTGCCGGTGGTGCTGGTCGAGCACGACATGGAAGTCGTGATGGACATCTCCGATCGCGTCATGGTGCTCGAGTGGGGCCGCACCATCGCCGACGGCACGCCGGCCGAGGTGCGAGCCGATCCGAAGGTGATCCAGGCCTACCTGGGGCAGGAATGATCGAGCTTCGCGGCAGCCATGGCGACGACGCGCGCGAGCCGCACGGCGAGACGCTGCCGCGCCTGCTGCGCCGCCGTGTTGCCGAGCATGGGCCGCGCGACTTCCTGCGCGCCAAGCGGCACGGCGTCTGGGCGGCGGTGTCGTGGAGCGCAGCGCTCGCGAAGGTCGAAGCGCTGGCACGGGCGATGATGATCCGCGGCCTGAAGGCCGGTGACCTGGTGGCGGTGATCGGCGAGAACCTGCCCGAGGCCTACCTCGTGCAATACGCTGCGCTCTGCGCCGGCGCGGCCGCTACGCACCTGTATCCCGATGCCTCGGCGGCCGAGCTCGGCCATGTGCTGAAGGACAGCGGCGCGACCCTGCTGTTCGCCGAAGACCAGGAGCAGGTCGACAAGTTCCTGCAGGCCGGCGACGCGACGGCAGCGGTGCTCGGCGTGGTCTACCTCGATGGCCGCGGCCTGTGGGACTACGACGATCCCCGCCTCGTCGCATTCGACGGCTTCCTGGCCGAAGCGCCGGGCGACGACGCAGCGCGCGCGGCGCTGGACGCGCGTATCGCCGCTGGCGTCGATAGCGACCTGGCCGCGCTTTGCTACACCTCGGGCACCGCCGGCAGCCCGAAAGGCGTGCGCCTTACGCACCGGCATCTGCTCGACAACGCCTACCGCCTGATCGCGAGCTTCGGCATCGCGGCCCATATCGACTACTTCTCGTACATCTCGCCGGCCTGGGCGGCCGAGCAGTTCACCGGCATCGGACTCAGCCTGCTCGCGCCGGCCGTCGTGCACTTCGCCGAAAAGCCCGAGACGGTGCCGGCCGACATGCGCGAGATCAGCCCCGAGTTCCTGCTCTTCACGTCACGCCAGTGGGAAATGATCGCCTCGCAGATCGAGGCCCGGATGCTCGACGCCAGGCCGATGCGCCAGCGCCTGTACCAGTGGGCGATCACGGCGCCGGCGCGCCTGCGCTGGCTCGCTGACGCGCTCGTGTTGCGTGCGATCCGCGACAACACCGGCCTCGCGCGCGCGCAATTTCCGATCAGCGCCGGCTCGGGTTTGTCGGCCGAGATCTTTCGCCGCTTCCATGCGCTCGGCATTCCGCTGAAGAACCTCTACGGCTCGACCGAGGCCGGCCTGGTCTCGGCCCATTGGGGCGGCGAGGCCGAGCCGTCGACGCTCGGGCGGCCCTTGCACATCGCGCGCTCGGTCGGCGCGCCGCTCGAGCTTCGCATCGCCGCCGACGGCGAGTTGCTGGTGCGCGGCGGCGCCGGCTTCGCCGGCTACCACGGCAACGAGGCGGCGACGAATAGCGTGCTCGACGCCGACGCCTGGTTCCATACGGGCGACGCGATGCACGTGCCCGAATCCGGCGAGTTGGTCTTCCTCGATCGCGTCAAGGACATGCGGCGCCTGGCGGGCGGCAGCACCTTTGCGCCGCAGGCGATCGAGAACCATCTGCGTGCCTCGTCCTTCTTGCGCGACGCGATCGTGCTCGGCGACGAGACGCGCGGCTTCATCGCCGCGCTCGTCAACGTCGATGCCGGCATCTTCGGCCGCTACTTGGAGCGCCGCAACATCGGCTGGGGTACCTTCGTCGAGCTGAGCCAGCTCGACGCCGTGCTGGAGCGCATCGCGCGCGAGGTCGACAAGGTCAACGCGATGCTGCCGCCCGGCTCGCGCATCGCCCGCTTCGCCACCTTGCCGAAGGAGCTCGACGCCGACGATGCTGAGCTGACCCGATCGCGCAAGCTCAAGCGCGGTGTCATCGCCGAGCGCTATGCCGTGCTGATCGAGAGCATCTACGCCGGCGATGAGAGCTGCCGCCTGAGCGTCAACGTCGTCTACCAGGACGGCACCGTCGGCAGCGTCGACGCCGGCGTGCGCATTCTCTCGACCGACGTTGCGGCGCTGCCGGCCTGAAGCCATGGACCTGCTGCAGCTCGCGGTCGACGGCACGCTCACCGGGCTCGTCTACGGGCTGGTGGCGCTCGCCTTCGTCGTCATCTTCCGGGCCTCGCGGATCGTCAACCTGGCGCAGGGCCAGCTCGTGCTGGTGGGCGCCTATGTCATGGGCACGCTGCTCGCAAGTCTGCCGCTGCCGGCGGCGATCGTGCTGGCGCTGGCCGCCAGCATCCTCATCGGCGCGCTGATCGAGCGTCTCGTGTTCCGGCCGCTGATCGGGCAGCCGATCTTCAGCATCGTAATGGCCAGCATCGGCCTGCTCATCCTTCTGCAAGGAGCCGTGCAACTGGTCTGGGGCGCGCAGACGCGGCCGTTCGCCGCGGTGCTGCCGGAGGGCAGCTGGAAGCTCGACGCGTTGCTCGTCAACAAGCGGCTGGCGATCGGTGCCGTGATCACGATCGCTGCCGTCGAGGCCTTGCGCATCTTCTTCCTGAAGACGCGCATCGGCCTACGCCTGGCGGCGGTGGCCGAAGATCATTTCGTCGCGCTCTCGCTCGGCGTCTCGGTGCAGGCCTCGACGCGCATCGCCTGGGGCGCCGGCGCCTTCCTTTCGACCCTGGCGGCGATGATCCTGCTTTCCGGCAACGTGCTCGGGCTGCAGGCCGGCGACATTGGCCTTCGTGCCTTGCCGGTGGCCCTGCTCGGCGGGCTCGAGAGTTTGCGCGGCGCGGTGCTCGCCGGCGTGATCGTCGGTATCGGCGAGGCGTTCGCGGCGCACTACCTCGACCCGTTGACCGGTGGCGCGATGTCGCAGATCTTCCCGTTCATGCTGATGATCGTGGTGCTCCTCGTGCGTCCGCAAGGCCTGTTCGGCTGGAAAGTGATCGAGAGGCTGTGATGCTGCCCTCCGGCGTTCACTTCAAGAACCATGCCGAGGAGTTGCGCTTCCTGCGCACCGGGCCGCAGCGGGCGGCGTTCGTCGCGTTGCTCGCGTGCCTGGCGCTGTTGCCGATGGTGGCGAGCGCGTACGTGATCGGCCTGGTGATCACGGTAGCCATCACCATCGTCGCCGTCGCCGGGCTGCAGATCACGGTCGGCATGGCCGGCCTGCTCAACCTCGGGCAATCGGCGTTCGTCGGCGTCGGCGCGTTCGCCGCCGCCGGCCTCTATGCCAACTACGGGGTGCCGATGATCCCGGCGATCCTGCTTGCCGGCCTGGCCTCGGGCGTGATCAGCATCGTCTTCAGCCTGCCGGCGATCCGGATTCGCGGCCTCTACCTGGCGTTGACCACGATCGCCGCGCAGGTCGTCTTTCCGGTCGTCGTGCTGCGTCTGCCGGCCGCCTGGTTCGGCGGCTCGGCCGGCATCGGCATCGACCGGGTGCAGCTGTTCGGCGTAGCGATGGAAACGCCGGCGCGCTTCTACTTCATTGCCGTTATCGTGATGATCGCGATGCTGGTGATCGCCTTCAACCTGCAGCGCTCGCATGTCGGGCTGGCCTTTCGCGCCATCCGCGACAACGACATCGCCAGCTCGGTGCTCGGCGTGCAGCTCGGCCGCTACAAGATCATGGCCTTCTTCGCCGGCGCCGTGTTCGCGGGCGTGGCCGGCGGCCTGTACGCGTTCTACATCCGCTATGTCACCACCGACCAGTTCACGATCTGGCTGTCGATCTGGTATCTCGGCATGCTCATCGTCGGTGGCCTGAACGGGCCGCTCGGCGCGATCCTCGGCACACTCGCGGTCACCGCCTTGCAGGAGATCATCCACTGGGGCGGCAACCGGATGATGGCGGCGATGCCGCAGCTCTCGGGTGGCGTGATCTTTTCGGTGACCAACGTCGTGCTCGGCGCGGCCATCATCTACATGCTGATCCGCGAGCCGAACGGACTGAACCATCGCTGGCGCGTACTGAAGTCGGCGTACCGGATCTGGCCCTATCCGCGCGCTTGAGCCTTCCCATTCACCCCCGGGGCCATGGCCTCGCACAAGCAGGAGACAAGAGATGTATCGATTCCTATCAAGAAAGATGAGCGGCGCACTCGCTGCCGGAGCGTTCGCGCTGATGGCGCTGGCCGGCCAGGACGCGCGAGCGCAGTCGACGTACAACGTCTCGATCTCGCTCGACTACAGTGGCCCGTTCGCGGCCGTGATGGACAGCTGGTACGGCGGCCAGCAATCGGTCTTCGACTGGTGGAACGAGACGCGCGGCAAGAAGCTCGGGGTCAAGCTCAACGTCAAGACCTACGACATGCGCTACGACGCGAGCCAGGTGGCGCGCACCTGGCCGCAGATCCTGGCCGACGACAACCCGATTGTCTTTCTCGGCATGGGCACGCCCGATCTGGTGAGCCTGATGAAGCGCTTGCCCGCCGACAAGGTGCCGATGATCATGGGCACCGCCATGGTCGGCCCGCTGTGGACGGCCAACGGCTGGCACTTCTCGTTCCGGCCCACCTATTCGCAGGAGTTCGCCGGCCTGTTCGCGTATCTGCAGGACAGGCTGCCCGGGAAGCGCGCGTTGCGCATCGGCACCGTCAGCACGCAAGGCATTCCCGGCTACGTCGACCAGGTGAACGGTATCGTCAAGCTCGCCGCAACCTATCCCGACCGTTTCGTCATCGCCGGCTCGCAATGGGTCGACAACACGCCAATCAACATCACCAGCCAGGTGCGCGAACTGCTCGCCACCAAGCCCGACCTGATCATGGTCGGTACCAACACGGCCCAGGTCGTGGCGACGCTGAAAGCGATCAAGGAGCTGGGCGCCAAGGTGCCGGTGGTGACCTCGTCGCACAACGGGCTCACGGAGGTGGCCAAGGCCTTGCCGATGGCGGACCTCGAGGGCTCCTATTCGGTGTTCGGCTTCGCGCCGAGCATGGACGCATCGGTCACCGCGGCGCAGATCTTCGAGAAGTACAACAAGACCAAGGGCACTTGGGGCATTACCGCGGCGCAGACCTCGTCGCAGGCCTTGCTGGCCACGGCCGCCATCGAACGGGCAATCGCCACGGTGGGTCCGACCAAGCTGACCGGACAGGCCGTGTACGACGCGCTCGAAGGCCCACCGTTCGGCCCCGAGCACTTCCAGGGCCTGATGAAATCGGTGGCCTTCACCAAGGACGCGCCGTTCCCGACGACCAATCTCTCGGTCAAGGCGGTAACGGTGAAAGACGGCAAGTTCGTGCCGGTCTCGGCCGACTGGATGCCGGTGCCCGAATTGCCGAAGTGGTAAGCCGCGGGCGACCCTGACCGAACGACCGCCATGCTCGAGCTGCGCAACGTCGACGCTGTTTACAACGGCGTGATCCAGGTGCTGCGCGGCGTCAGCCTCGAGGTGCGGCCGGCGCAGATCGTCGCCTTGCTCGGGAGCAACGGCGCCGGCAAGACGACGACGCTGAAGGCGATCTCGAGCCTGCTCGGGGTCGAGCAGGGCCGTGTCGAGCAGGGCGAGATCCGCTACCAGGGCGAGGCCATCACCAACGCCGAGCCGGCGCGCATCATCCGGGCCGGCATCGTGCAGGTGCTCGAGGGCCGCAAGGTGCTCAAGCAGCTCAACGTCGAGCAGAACCTGCTGGTCGGCGCCCATCTGCGCGGCGACAAGGCACAGATCGCCGACGACCTGGCCGAGATCTATGCGGGCTTTCCGAGCCTGCAGCTGATGCGCCAGCGCGCCGCGGGCTACCTGTCGGGCGGCGAGATGCAGATGCTGCTCGTCGGCCGCGCCCTGATGGCACGACCGAAGTTGCTGTTGCTCGACGAGCCGGCGATGGGCCTGGCGCCGCTCATCGTCAGGAACCTGTTCGATTTCCTGCGCGGGCTGCGGGATCGCAAAGGCCTGTCGATCTTCGTCGTCGAGCAGAACGTGCGCGCCGCCCTGCAGATCGCCGACTACGGCTACGTGATGGAAAACGGCCGCATCGTGGTGCACGCGGCCAAGGCCGAGCTTGAGCGCAACGAGGACGTGCGCGAGTTCTACTTGGGGCTGAGCCTGACTCAGGAGCGACGCAGCTTTCGCGACGTGAAGCACTACAAGCGGCGCAAGCGCTGGCTCGGCTAGGCCTGGCCGCTATTCCGTCGAGTCCATGACCTCTCGCCTGAACAGCTTTCTCTCCGGCATCCGCGTGCTCGACCTGTCGCGCCACCTGCCCGGTCCGCTGGCGACGCTGCTCCTGGCCGACATGGGCGCTGAGGTGACCAAGATCGAATCGCCGGCCGGCGACGAGATGCGCTTCATTGGCCCGCGCGGGCCGAGCGGTCGCTCGCTGTTCTTCGATGCCATCAGCGCGGGCAAGCGATCGCTGCGCATCGATCTTAAGAAGGCAGAAGGCAAGGCCCGTTTGATCGAGCTGGCCAGCACGGCCGACGTCTTGGTCGAATCGTTCCGGCCCGGTGTAATGGCCCGCCTCGGTGTCGGCGCCGACGTGTTGCGCGCCGCCCATCCCGGCCTGATCTACATCGCGATGTCTGGCTACGGCCAGGACGGGCCGATGCACGACGTGGCCGGCCACGACGCCAACTACCTCGCCTTCAACGGCCTGCTCAGCGCCACCGGTTCGGCCAACGCGCCGGCGTACATCCACCCGCCGCTGGCCGATTGCACGGCCTCGATGTTCGCGCTCGCGGCGGTGCTTGGCGCGCTGATCGCCCGCGGCCGCGATGGCCATGGCTGCGTCATCGACCTGGCGCTGGTCGACGTGACGATGCCGTTCCAACTGTTCTCCCTCGCCTCGCTTGGCTTCGCCGGCCACGTGCCGAAGGCCGAGCAGGAGTTCCTCAATGGCGGCTGGGCCTGCTATCGGCCGTACCGCTTGCGCGACGGCGGCGTCATCGCGCTCGGCGCGATCGAGGCGCACTTCTGGAATGCCTTCTGCCAGGCCTCGGCGCGGCCCGACTGGATCGAACGCCACGACGAGGCCTTGCCGCAGCAGGCGCTCATCGCCGACGTCGAAGCGCATTTCGCGCTGCTGTCGAGCGCCGACATCGACGCGCGCTACGGTGGCGTCGATTGCTGCCTGCAACGAGTTCGCGACCTGGAGGCGGCCGTACATTCGACGCACTTCAGCGAACGTGGGCTGGTTCGACGGCATCCGTCCATGAGCATCTACGAGGCCGCATTTCCAGTGCGGATCGACGGGCAACCGCCCGCCTTGCGAGAGCCGCTCGAAGAGATCTGACCGAGTGCGGGGAAGGTACGGTCGATCAGCCTCGTTCACCTTGCGGGGTAGGTGGGATATGCCTGATCCAAAGTGCCCTGAAAGGGGTATCAGCGCCAGCGCATCATGAATCACTCCAGTCGCCACGGGATCCATTGGGTTGCAGGCGGCCGGTTCAAAGCGGTTGTCCCACGGAACGGATTGACGTTTCGATGACACCGATGCAACACCCGTAGCGCGCCGTCACCAGCGAGCGAAAGCTTCGGGACGCTAAATCAGTCCGTAGTCCGACGCGATCCTCGCCGCGGCCTTGCGACTCGGGGTGCGCAGCTTTGTATTCATGCGCCGAAATCGAGTGTCGATTGCCTCGGCAGTCAGGCCCACCGCCCTGGCGATATTCTTCGTCTGGAGACCTTCGCGTGCGTAGACAAGAAGCAAGAGATCGGTAGCCGTGAGCTGGCTGTTCAGCAGAATCTCGCGTCCGAGCAGCGCGCCAAATTGGTCGTTTAGTTCCATAGCGAGGCTCCGCGAAAGCACTTTGACCGGGACGTAACCGTCGCCCTCGAAGAAGTCGATGATCTCGGAGCCCAGGACGAGCATGCCCAACCGTGAGGAATCAGTGCCGGCCGGGGCGGGTACAACGGCCGTCGAGCGGAAGCCGTAGCGTTCCGCAAGTTCCAGGACTGCGCGTTCGCGCTCCGTCGAACATTCCACCTCACTACCTCGAATCGGCTGGGTATGAGAGCGTGAGTAGGCCAGCCAGGGGTCATCCCCGAAACATGCATCTTGCTCGTACTCCAGAGCCCACAAGGGATCACAGGCCAGAAGAAACTCATAGGACTCGAACGACGAATCCTCTCGCGTAAAACTCACGAAGAACGCGTTGTCGGCGCCGAGCTTCCCCGACGTCTCCCGGAGGAGGCCCACCAGTTCCATCTCGTCCCGACACGCGCCGACCCGCTCGAGCCGGCGGCCGACCTCCGCGAAAAACTCGGGGTCCTCAGAGATCGTGCGTACCGTCTTTGACATTCGTGCTCGGGGCGAAGAGCTCAGAGCCTCGCCTCCGCAGGTTGCTGCAGACCAGGGGATAGGCGGGCCTGGCGCGGTCGGCGTCGCACCAACGAATGAACCCAGCTTCATCCTCGAAGATGATGGATTGAACGACTCTTCGCGAGGCAAGAGTCGTCTGCAACCGCCCAGCGAAAATGCCGCTGCCGCATGGGGCCAGCGTAAACGAGAGCGTGCCGTCATCGCTTCTCGCGGTCCAGGCGTCTGCGACGAAAGACGATCGGAGTCGGGGGGCTCGGCGATTCATGGCGATGGCAGTCTGGGATGAGGTCTGGGCGCGTCGTGAAGTGACGGGAGGCACGATGCCAGGCGGAGCTAGTCGAGTGAACCAATGAGATCGCACCTACTCGAAGGTGCATGGAACACATGAACTTGACGATAGCCGAGCGCAATGAATTGATGGCACTGCAGCGCAGCCGCACGTCGGCGGTGGCGCAGGTTCGTCGAGCTCGCTTG
>JANXXS010000268.1 GCA_025350505.1 Burkholderiales bacterium | reverse complement strand
CTGGTGCTCTATCCAGTTGAGCTACGGGCAGCTCGGCCGGTCGACATGAGTTTTCCGTGCTGGTCGGGGCGGCGGGATTCGAACTCGCGACCTACTGGTCCCAAACCAGTTGCGCTACCAGGCTGCGCTACGCCCCGAACGAGAACGATTGTACGCAGGGGGTCGCGCGGCAAGCCTCGTGCATCGCGCGTGCCGTCCGTCGCGGCCTCCGCAGGACTACCTGGCTACGACCGCGCGTGATGGCGATCGTGGCCGGTGCCGCGCCGATGCGCGATGACGAGCAGCGCCATCGCTGCGCCGAGCCCGGCATGCAACCAGCCGAGGGCAGGCCGGATGTTGTCCGGCGCGAAGTAGTAGAGCAGGTAGCCCGTCAGCACCACCGCCGCGCCGAGGCCGCACAAGACGACACCGGTGCGACGTTGTGCGGGCCAGCCGCGCCGCTCCGCCAGTCGCCAGCCGCGCGGCACGTGCGAGGCGGCGAGGGCGCCAAGCACGAACAACGCGACGAAGGCGGCGAGACCGTGCGCGCGAATCAGCCAGGGCTCGGCGGGCGAGGGCAGGGCATCGGCCGAGCGTGTGTAGTGAACGGCGAGCCAGGCCGCTCCTGTGGCGAACAGCGCCGCCGCCGCGCCGCAGAGAGAGCGCCGCTGCCACGCCGCCAGACGGTGCGCCTCCGGCACGGCGCCGCCGGCCGGATTCACGTGCGCCATCCGGCGCAGGAAGCGCTGCCGCATCAGTGCAGCCAGGCCTGAGCGCCGTGGGCGCGCAGCAGTGCATGCCGCGCGTCGCCGGCCAGCGCGACGACCTTGGTCAGCGCGTCGGCCCAGAGACAGTTCTCGGCGGCGACGCTTGCATGACGCGGGACGGCAGCGGAAGGGTCGCGCGATCGTGCGTTCCGGCGCGACGAAGGGTTCGCGAAGGCTGGGCCAATCATCCGGCTCGTCGCGAACGCGCCCTCCTGCAAAACGGCGAAGCGGCGCACGCCACCGGACTCTTCATCGCGCAGGTCGATCGGCACGGCGAGCGCACCGAACACGCGCAGGTCACCGCCGGCGTTGACCCAGCCGGCAGCGACGCCGGCGCCGCGCAGCACTTCGACCGCGGCGTCGACCGCATGGCCCTTGGCGATGCCGCCGAGGTCGAGGCGAACGCCTGCCAGGTGCTTGTGAAGATGCGCCCCCTCGCAGCACCAGCCGTCGGCGCCGGTACCGAGCGAAACGTCGAACAGACCATCGCTGGCCGCGCCGAGCGCGGCCGCTGCGCCCAGCACGATGCGGGCATCGCCGCCGACGGCGATCGTCGTGCCGGCGGCGGCGGCGTTGAAGCGTCCGATCTCGCTTTGCGCATCGAAGCGCGACAGCGCCTTCTCGACCACGCCGATGCGGGCAAAGGCCGCGTCGATCGCCTGCGTCGCGGCCACGCCGTGCAACGACTCGTCGCCGTCGGCGACGCCGATCTCGACCAGCGTGCCGAGCTGCGGCCGGGCGCGGCGCACGACCCGCCGGCCTGCAAGATCGGCGGCGTGCGGTGCGTTCAAGCCAGGCTCCCGCTCTTCCCGGCCGCTTGCACCACCGCGACGATGCGCCGCACACCATCGGTGACGTGGCCGCAGCTCAAGGTCGCGCCGCTGATGTTGGCGATGTCCTCGCCGACGCGGATCGGCGACTCGGCCGTCTTGCCGGTGAACTGGCGTCGCCACGCCGGCAGGCGAATCTCGCCGCCGTGGCTTTCGCGATAGGAGAGGATCTCGACCTGCGTCACGGCGCCGGCGAGGTCGATACCGACGGCATAGCCGATCAGCTCGAACTTGCCGACCACCGCATCGCTGACGACATAACCCAGCGCCGCCGATCCGCGCCGCGCGATCGTCACCGGCCAGCGCGCCGAGCGCGCGCTGACGCCGTGCGCCGCAAGCGCCTGCATTTGCGCCGCGTCGAGCACGACCTCGCGCGTTTCGAGCCGGTCGGCGTCCGGGAACATGAGGTGAGCCGCCTGCTCGGCGCTCATGTAGTCGACGGCGAAGGCGCTCGTCGGCGCTGTCGCCCAGGCCGCCACGATCGCGCCTGCCAACTCGATTCGCATCAAAAGCTCCAGCCCAATCCAAGATCGAAGCGATTGTTGTCCGGCTTCTCGCGGAAGCGCTGGTAGTCCGCTTTCACGACGATGCCCGAGCCGATGTTGAAGTTGGCGCCGACGGTGATGACGCGCTCGGTGCGAGCCCCGGGCGGTGTCAGCCCGGCGCCGAGGTCGGCGTAGCTGCGTGCGGTGTTGAACTGCTCCCAGCGCGCGAACGGCGCGAGCGCGTAGTCGCCGCTCGACCAGAGGCGATAGGCGGCCTGGCCGTACCAGCCGTCGAAGGACTGGGGGATCAGCGTCAGGCTGCCGACCAGCGGCACGTTGAACGCCGCGGTGTTCGAGATCGTGCCGCGGCTGTAGACGCCCGAAAGGTCCCACTTGCCCGGCGTATAGCGGGCGTGCAGGTCCCAGAGCGTGATACGCGAGCTGGCCACGGTCCGGCCGTGCGTCGCGCCGCCGGTGAAGAGCGAGCCGCCTAGCAGCAGGCCGGGGATGCTGCGCCAGTTGAGGGCGCCGAACACCGAGAGGTCGCGCGCCTTGGCCAGCGCCATCTCCTGGTGGATCGCGCCGAGCGGCGACTGGGCGCCTTCGGTCGAGGTGGCGTCCCACTTGCCGAGGTCGAAGCCGGTCGTCACGCCGGCCTGCACGCTAAGGCCGTTGTCGAAGCCGGCGACGAGCTGCAGCCCGCCTTCGCGCCAGGTGCTCGGGATGATCGCGGTCTCGACGAAGTTGCGCTCGACGCCGTAGAAGGCAGTCGGCTCGTGATTCTCGTTGAGCAGCCCGAACGGCATCAGAAAGAGGCCGGCGCGCGCTGCGACGTTGCGGGTCAGTTGGCGCTCGAGATAGGCCTGCTCGACCTCGACCTCGCCCGGATCGCTGGCCGACGAGACCGCATGCTCGACCTCGAGCTCGGTCACGACCTTGGTCTTTTCGTCGAAGCGGTGCTGATAGCCGAGCACGAAGCGGCGCACGTCGGCAACGGCGTTCTTCGCATCGCGCGTCGGCCGGTTGTAGTTGAGCTCGCCGTAGCTCGTCAGTACCGTCGCCGGTTCGGCGAGCAGGCTCGTGCCCTGCGCCGCCACCGCCGGCGCCGCAGCGACTGCGGCCGTCGCAGCCGAAGGCGTGCTCGCCGCGTTGGCCGCCTGTTGCTGCTGCAGCCGCGCCAGCTCCGCCTTGACCGTCGCCAGCTCGGCGGCGAGCTGGTCGAGCCGCGCCGCCAGTGCCGTCTGCGCGTCGTTGCTCTGGGCAAACGCCGGGGCGTTTGCGAGCGCCAGGCCGGCGGCTACCGCGGCGCTTGCGGCTGCCGCTTGCCAACGTGTCGGAGCCATGGGGTTTCCTCTCTCGGGTGGATGGAGTAGCTGGGGCCGGCCGACGACGGCGCGCTGTGTGCGTTCAAGGCGTGTAGCCGTCACTCAGGGTGTGCAGGAAGGCGAGCACGTCGTCGATCTCGGCGTCGCTCAAGGCCGGCGCTTCGCCCAGGCGGCGGTTGTAGGGAACCTCGGTGACGTTGACGTTGGCGCGGTACGCGGTGGGCAGGTCGTTGAACTTCTGCGGCGCGCCGCTCGCGTCGAGCGGGTAGAACTTTTCCGGATTCGTGTCGCGCTGCACGTAGAAGGTCAGCGCGTCCTTCAGCGTCTTGAAGCGGCCGTTGTGGAAGTAGGCCTGCCGCAGCGCCACGTTGCGCAGGCCCGGCACCTTGAAGGCGCCGCACAGGTCGGTGCGATCGGTCAGGTCGGCGCGCTGGCACAGGCCGAGGTCGAAGTAGACCGGGTCGGCGTTGCGCTGCAGCTCGGGATTGCGCGGCAGGCCGAGGTTGTCGTAACTGAAGTCGGTGAAGACAGGCGGCGAGCCGTCGGCGCCGCGGGCCGAAGGGTGGCAGCCGGCGCAGTTGCCCTTGGTCGGCGAGTTGTAGAGCGCCAGGCCGCGCAGCTCCTGGTCGCCGAGAACAGCGCTGCCGCGCAGGAAGGCGTCGTACTTGCTGCTGTAGGCGTTGAACTCGATGTCTTCACGCTCGTACTGCTGCACCGCGAGCGAGATGCGAAGGAAGGCACCCTCGACGTCGGCGAAGACACCGGCGCCGAACAGTGCCTTGAAGTCGGCTGCATAGGGCGCCGCGGCGAGCTTGGCGACGACCGCCGCCTTGTCGGCGTTGGCCATCTCGAACGGATTGACGAAGGGCTCGGCGGCTTGCTCGGCGAACGTGCGCGCCCGGCCATCCCAGAAGAAGCCGCCGGTCGGCCTGCCGTCGGCGGCGAAGAAGAAGGACAGGTTCGTGGCCAGGTAGCGGAGGCCCGGCGCCTTGCGCGCGCCTTGCCGGTCGCCTTCGGGCCCGCCGAACTGGGCGGCGAGGGCGTTGTCGGGCGAATGCCCGTTCGCGGCGGCGTGGCAACTGGCGCAGGAAAGTCGGCCCGACGCCGACAGCGACGCATCGTGAAAGATCTTTTCGCCCAGCGCGGCCTCCGCCGACAGCCTGCGATCGGCCGGTGGCGACGCCGGTTCCGCGGTACCACCACCGCCGCAGCCCGCCAGGGCGAGCAGCAGGGCACATGCAGCCAGCGGCGTCGAGAGTCTCGGACCCATCGTGTCGTGCGCCGCACCGGCCTCCTGCTGGCCCGTTCCGATCGCATCTGTAATTGCTAATAGGAACGATTATCAGTTAGTTTTGTGGCAACGTGAACCCTCTCGAGCAAAACGAACGGGAAAACGACAAGCCCGCCCCGGCTCGCCGACTTCCCAGCCCTCGACTGGACGTGTCAGCGACGCTGGTATTGCTGCGCGCCGAAGAGGATCTCGCGCGCCTTGTCGTCCTGCAGCGGCTTGCGCAGCCCGGCCAGCACCTCGACGCCACGCCGCACGGCCGGCCGCGCCGCGACGCCGTCGAACCAGCGCTTCAGCGCCGGGTAGTCGTCGATGACGATGCCCTGGTTCTTCCACGAGCGCAGCCACGGAAAGATGGCGATGTCGGCGATCGTGTATTCGTCGCCGGCGATGAACGCGTGGCTGCCCAGCCGTTTGTCGATGACGCCGTAGAGGCGCTTCGCCTCGTTGCTGTAGCGGTCGATCGCGTAGGCGATCTTCTCCGGCGCGTAGAGCCGGAAGTGGTGCGCCTGGCCGAGCATCGGCCCGACCCCGCCCATCTGGAACATGAGCCATTCCAGGGTCGTGTAGCGGCCGCGCAAATCAGCGGGAAGAAAGCGCCCGGTCTTGGCCGCGAGATAGAGCAGGACCGCGCCGGACTCGAACATCGAGATCGGCTTGCCGTCCGGGCCGTCGGGATCGACGATGGCCGGGATCTTGTTGTTCGGGCTGATCGCCAGGAACTCGGCCGCGAACTGGTCGCCGGCGCCTATGTCGACGGGGATCGCCCGGTACGCGAGGCCGCATTCCTCCAGCATGATGTGGATCTTGTGGCCGTTCGGTGTGGCCCACGAATACACTTCGATCATGGTTGTCGTCCTTCGCCGCTGGCGCGATCGGCGCGGCGACTGACTCTAGTGGAACGGAGCCGGCGATGTTCAAGAGCTTCTTCGCCAACCAGGGCCTGGGCCCGGACTACAGCGAGGTTTCGGCCTGGGCCAAGCGGCGCGGCCATTCGTTCAAGCGCGAGCGCGACGGCCAGGGCTTCGTCATCGACGGCAAGCTGGAAGAGACGCCCTGGCGGCTCGAGTGGGGCCCGCCGCAGCGGCCCTACATCACCGGCCACGAGCTGCGCGTGCGCATGGAGCTCGGCCTGCCGCCCGACCTGCAGATGCTCGTCGTCTCGAAAGCGCTGATGGAGCTGCTCGAGAAGCAGGCCTTCGAGCAGTTCACCGAGAGCAACCAGACCGAGATGGGCGACGCCACGCCGGAAGAGACGCGTTGGCTCGTCATGTTTCCGAAGATCGCGCTCGGCGGCTCGAAGCTGCTGCGCCACAACTTCGGCGGCGTCTCGAGCCTGCCCAACGAGGGCCCGGCCTGGCTCGAAGGGCCGCTCGGCCACGCCCTCGAGCGCGCCGCCAGCACCCTGCTGCGCCTCGAGCCGCCGTTCGTGCTGATGACCCTGCGCGGGCGCCTGTACCTGCGCATGCAGCTGACCAGCGCCGACGAGACCGACGTCGCCGCCGCGCTGGCGCTGTTCGAGACCGCCGGCACCGAGGCGCAGCGCGTCGGCCGTGCCCGCGGCGACGAGCCGGTGACCTGGTCGCAGACGGTCTCGACCGCCTGGTCGTCGCTCGCGCCTTCGGGAAAAAAGAAGCAGGGCTGAGCCGCGCGGAGCCTGTCGTTCCGAGCAGCGCGAAGGATCTCTCGGCTGCCGAGAGATCCTTCGCTGCCTCAGGATGACACGCGCCTCAGGCGGCGTGCTTGCCGAGCTCGATCTTGGCGATCGCGTTGCGGTGCACTTCGTCGGGGCCGTCGGCAAAGCGCAGGGTGCGCGCACCTGCATAGAAGCCGGCAAGAGGAAAGTCGCCCGAGACGCCGCCGCCGCCGTGCACCTGCATCGCCCAGTCGATGACCTGGCAGGCCATGTTCGGCGCCACCACCTTGATCATCGCGATCTCGGCCTTGGCCGCCTTGTTGCCGGCGACGTCCATCATCCACGCCGCCTTCAGCGTCAGCAGGCGCGACATGT
>JANXXS010000233.1 GCA_025350505.1 Burkholderiales bacterium | reverse complement strand
TCAACGAACACGCCGCGATCGGCCATCATCTCTTCAATGTGGCGCAGGCTCAGCGGATAGGCTGCGTACCAGCGCACGCAGACCAGCATCACCTCCAACGGGTAGTGCATCCGCTTGATCACCTTGCGCAGCGCCTCGATCATCCCCGTCACCCCGTGGTCAGCTTCGGCTCAGGTTACCAGCGCCGGCTTATTGCGACAGAACCTTCGAAGATCCCTGCAATGATGAACGAGGTCATGAAAGCGCGCGGATGCGATACAAGGCTGTCCTTCGCTGCCTGTCGACAGGAGCTCAAGCCTGCGCCGACAGCGGCGGCCGGCGCAGCCCGACGACTGCCTCGATCTCGACCTTCATCCCCGGCAGCGCCAGCGCGCTCACCTCAACCAGCGTGCTCGCCGGCTTGGCGGCGCCGAAGAACGCCTGGCGTTCCGGATTGATCGCCTGTCGGTCGCAAATATCGGTGAGGAAGACGGTCACCTTCAGGATGTCGGCCGGCGCCGCGTCGGCGGCGGCGAGTACCCGAGCCAGGTTGGCAAAGATCTGCCTTGTCTGTGCCGCGGCATCCTCGGCGCCGACGAGCGCGCCATTTTCATCGTGTGCGGTCAAGCCCGAAACGAAAAGCAGATCTCCAAAGCGGACCGCGTCGGTGTAGTGACTGATCGGTGGCGACAGCCCCGGAACCGAAAGCTCCTCTCGCATCACTGTCCCCTGACGATTGCCTCGACCTCGATAAGGAAACTTTCCTTGACGAGTCGATCGACCACGAGCAGCGTATTCGGCGGGTACGCCGACGTCCTGAACATCTTTGGAAAGCGGGCAGCCCGCAGGCGCATGAAATGCTCGATGTCCTGTGAGTGAACGAGGTAGGTCGTGAACTTCACGACGTCGTTGAAGTCGCAACCGACGCCTTTCAGCACGGCGTCCAGGTTGTCGAAGACCTTCTCGAACTGGGCATCAAAGTCGCCGCTGCCCGCGACGCCGCCCTCGGCATCTACGGAGAGCTGTCCGGCGACGAATAGCAACGTTCCGCTATGGACCTTTCCAATATGGGAATAGAGCCCCTGCGCCGGGCAGGCGCCGGGTGGGTTGAGATATTCCACCGGGATGCTCATGGTGTTGGTCCAATCCGTATCGGGAGAGCTGATGAACATGGGACGAGGGGGTCTTCTTCCTGACGGTCTATGGGCTAACGCGCTGGCCGTATAAGGCAGGCGAGAACCAGGTGCGCACGTCCCCGCTGATGCACTTTTCTTACTTGCGACCCTGTAAAACGTTTTATTTCCATCTACACAACGAACGCCTTTCCGCGACGCAGCCGGTCAAGAATCACAGCTCCGACGATTACGACGCCGATCACAAGTGTCTGCATGAAGGACGAAACGCCGACCATATTGAGTGCGTTCCCCAGCATGCCGAGGATGAGCACGCCATAGAAGGCGTTAATCATCGAACCGGAACCGCCGGTCAGAGCGATGCCGCCGACGACAACCGCTGCCAGCGACTGCAGCTCGAGGCCAGCGGCCGCCATAGGTTGCGCGGCGTTCACCCACGCCGTGAGAGCGATGGCGGCAATCGCCGCGGTGCCGCCGCTCAGCACGTAACAGAGGACGACGTACCGCGAAACATGAATGCCGGAGCTGTAGGCAGCGGCCGGGCTCGAGCCAATGGCATAGACATAGCGACCGAAGATGGTGAAACGGAGAACCGCCGCGCCAGCCAGCATGGTTACGACCGCGATGATTGCGGGAACGGGAACGCCCAATACTGACCCGTACCCGAGGATGTCGATGAAGCTGTTGGGCACATCGTAGATCGGCAAGCCGCCCGAGGCCATCAACGCGAGTCCGCGGCCGATCGACAACATTCCGAGAGTGACGATGAAGGGCGAGACTTGAAAGCGCGTGATGATGAGACCGTTGAGCAGGCCAAAGGTGAGGCCCGTTCCGAGCATCACGGCCATACCCGTCGCGACGCCGCCATACCGCATAGCGATGATCCCATAGACGCCACTCAGACCTAATGAGGCGGCGAGCGAGAGATCGAGGCCGCCGCTGATGACGCAGAGTGTTTGCCCGACTGAGATGATCATTAGGGGCGCGATCTGGCGACTCAGGTTCAGGAGGTTCTCGGCCGACCAGAAGCGGGGCTCGATCAGCCCGGTTACCAGCACCATCACGACAATTACGGCAGGCAACACGAGATTTTGGGCCGAAAACTTCATCTTGAGCTTCCGCGCATTTGGCAATGGTTTCGGCGATACAGCACCGCCAGTGAGCGGCACACCTTCTTGTTGCGGAACGGCTTTGTTACTGGGCATCGGCCATCTCCCTACCGAGAACACCCGCCAAAATTCGCTCCTCGTCGGCGAACTCAGGATCTACGATCTCGTCGACGATACGACCAGAATACATTGCGTAGATGCGGTTGCAGAGTATGACCGTCTCAGCGAGATCGCTTGAGAACAGCAAGAAACTCATGCCTTGATCGGCAAGTTCGCGGATCGTCCGGTAGAGGTCAAGCTTCGCGCCCATATCGATGCCCGCCAATGGGTCCTCCATGACGAGAAGTCGAGGGCGACAGGAGAGCGCGCGACCGAACAGGACCTTCTGCTGGTTGCCACCGCTTAGGCCGACGATCGTCTGCTCCGTCGACTGATATCGGACACCGACCCGAGTCAAAGTTTCTAGCGCCGCTCCGCGCTCGCGCTTACGGTCGATGACGCCGTGGCGCGCGAAGGCTTGCAGGTTTGACAGCGTCACGTTCTCTCTTACTGGTCGAGTCGGCAGGATGCCACGCGCTTTGCGGTCCATAGGTAGGTAGCCGACACCGGCGAATACGGCCTCTGCGGGGTGACGCGGCGCGAACGGGCGGCCGTCCAGTCGGACCGATCCACCCGTCGGGGTCACGATTCCAGCCAGAACCCGCGAGATGCCCTCGCGCCCGCAGCCCATCACGCCATAGATGCCCACGACCTCACCAGGCCGGACGTTGAAGCTGACGCCACGGCAGCCGTGCGGCGCCTTCAGACCATCAACAACGAGTAGCGGGTCGCCCGCCAAGGACGCGGATCGGTCGATGTTCATCGAAAGCTTGCGGCCGGTCAGCATCTCGAGGAGACGGGCTTCAGTGAGATCGTCGGTCACGTCGGTCGTCACCGTTACTTCGCCATCCAGCATCGCACTGACCCGTGTACCGATCTCAGTCACCTCGCGCAGATGGTGCGTCACGTACAGGATCGAGACGCCTTCTGCCCTGAGCTTGGCGATGACCGAAAAGAGATAGGATTTCTCGCGCTCGCTGAGTGTCGAGGTCGGTTCGTCAAGGATCAAGATGTGAGGCGACTGCAGGAGTGCCTTGGCGATTTCCAGCATCTGCTTCTCGGCGCTCGAAAGGGAGGCGACGCGTTGATTCAACGGGAGGTGGAGTTCGAGCAGGTCGAGTACCTCACGCGCTCGACTTGCCTCCTCGCGTCGGTTCAACAGCGCGAAGGGATGAGGTGGCTTTTCCGTCCCTAGGAAGAGGTTCTCGGCGACACTAAGGTGCGGAGCGAGGGAAAATTCCTGGAAGACAATGGCGATCCCATGTCCGCGCGCGGTCCGTGCGTCGTGGATCTCGACCGTCTGGTTTCCAACGGCAATGCTGCCGCCGTCAGGCCGGACGACGCCGGCAATTATCTTGGCGAGCGTGGACTTCCCGGCGCCGTTTTCGCCGAGTAGGACATGGACTTCTCCCCGC
The DNA here is from genome assembly GCA_025350505.1 of Burkholderiales bacterium. Taxonomy (GTDB): domain Bacteria; phylum Pseudomonadota; class Gammaproteobacteria; order Burkholderiales; family Burkholderiaceae_C; genus Schlegelella_A. The sequence goes on along the minus strand of JANXXS010000233.1, from coordinate 6,448 downwards.
CGCAGCGTGATGGACGCGCCGCGCAGCGCGACGGTCGGGCCGTAACTCTTTCTGACATCCGTCGTGACGAGGACGTCGGGCTCCGGAGTGCCGGCCCGCAAATGCATCGGCGACAGAACCATTGTTGCCTACTGCTTACGATGACTTCCGGGTTGCAGGCACGGGCGCCGAACCCAGGCGCGCAGCCGTTCGGAGTTTCGGGGCAGGTGGGATTCGGAAATTGTCCGGTGGTCGTTGTCCGATGATTGAGCCCGCAATGCGTTTTGCCGCCGCAAAACGAGCAGGCGCTCTCGATCGCCCAGTAAAGTCTGAAGGCCGGGGAACTCCGTCGTAGAGTCGTCCCGCTCAGGGTGACCCTTTCCCACAAAATCTCGACGTGTCTGGAACGACTTATGTGCCACAGCCTTGGAACCGATCACTGCACCTCGGTGGCCGTGCGCATCATCTGTGGCGGAATTTCGAAATTATAGAAACGCGCGCAGTTGTAGAACGAGATGTCCTCCAGCGCTGCCTGGCCTAAACGGCCGAGCACCTGATCGACGACTTTAAGGGTGTTGGGATAGGTGCACCGGGCGTGTGGGAAGTCAGAGCCCCACATGATCGTCTTGGGGTCGATCACATCCAGCGCCTTGTCGAGATAAGGATCGTCGATCAGCCCGTGATAAATCTGGGGCATGTATTCATCGACCCGCCGTTTGATTTTGGGGATGCTGAGCGCAGGCCCGAAATCATCCTGGATCTGGCGCGCGCGAAACAGCCAGTACGGCAGCCACGAAACCTCGTACTCTGAACACACGATCTTCAGCCGCGGGAAACGGTCGAGGATGCCACCGAAAATAAACTCATTTGCCAGAACCGGACCCGCCTCCGCGAAGACGCCAAGGCTGCTCCGTGGCACATTGATTCTCTCCGCGCCATGCAGCGTGAAAAGGTCGACCTCGTTGCCAGTAATGATGTGGAGGGTGACCGGGAAATCCAGCTCCTGGCAGCGCGCCCAGAACGGATCGTAGGACTTGTCCTGGTAGGGAGGCCATTCAGGGCGAGCGTCGCAGTTGATGATGGCGCTTTTCAGGCCCTTTTTGGCGGCGCGGTCCAGTTCCTTGCAGGCCCAGTCGACGTCACGCATGTGGATCATCGCCGTGCCGAACAGGCGCTTCGGCGCGTGACTGCAATATTCGGCTAGCCAGTCGTTGAAGATCGAGCAGCAATGCTGCAGCAGGTCGTCATTGCGCGTTCGCATCGCATAGAGCGTCCAGGTCGAGTTGACGATCTCGCCCCAGACGCCGTCCTCTTCCATGCATTTCAGCCGTTCCGCGGGGTCACTGCCGGCCGCGATCAGCTTCTTTTGCATCTCCTCGTCTCCCTCCACTACTTCGTGAACGGCGACGTACTCATATCCGGTAAAAAAATGTGGTGCCGCGACGCCGTTGTGGGCATCGACCATGCGCGGCACTTGGTCGCCATATTTCCGCGCAAGGTGTTTGGTCCACAAATCCGATGGCTCCAGAACATGCGAGTCGCCGGAAATCACTAGCTTGGCCTTTGCAGTCATCGTACCGCCTCTGAGTGTGTCGGAGATCCGAGTTGATCGCGCCCTGCTGTCAAAAGGACGGGACCTGCCAATTCGCCGGGGGCTGGTCGAAGCTTTGCAGCTTGTACGTGCCGATGTTCGCATTGGTCAGCTGCACCAGCGGAACCAGAAACTGCTTGTAGGGAATCGGGCCGCCGTCCTCAAGGTTCGGAAGCGCATCGCCATTTAGCAACCGGACCGTGTACTGAATGAGCGATCGACCGATCAGGATGCCGGGCTCCGACACGACCATGGCGATGTTGCCTTCCTTCATCAGATCGACCGTCTTCGCCGTCACCGTCGCGGTCACCACTTTGGCCGGCCGCTTCATGCTCTTTGCAGCGAGTGCGGCGCCGGTACCGAGATTGGCCGCGGCCGAGTAGATGAAGTCGGCGTCTGGATACTTGATGAGGAGATCCGAGGCCTGCGACTGCCCGTCCTCAATCTTGGTGTCGCCCGTAAAGGTATTCCCGAGAAGTTTCATTCCCGGACATTCCTTGGCGCCGGCCATCACGCCGTCGAAGCGCAGCTTGTTCCAGGCTGGGCCGTTCGGCCCCGGAATCGTGATCATCTTGGCGTTGGCGTTCTGCTTGCAAACATAGGCGGCAACGGTCTTGCCGATCGCAACCTCGTCCATGGTGACGCCGAGCGACACGAACTTGCTGTTCACCGGGACCCCCGCAGCGACCACCTTGACGCCCTTGTCCGTCAAGCGCTGAATGGCTCGGTCGTAGCCCTCGAAATTTGTGGCGCCGAGAATGACGGCGTCTAGTTTCAGGGCAGACAAAGTCTCAAGCTGTGCGATTTGTTCAGCTACCTTGCCGTAGCCCCCGGCTGCAAAGACGCGGACGATTTCGACGTCAGCCTGCTTGGCCTCGTCGACTAGACCATAGGCCATTCCCTTCCAGTAGTCGTCGACGAAATGCACCACCGCAATTCCGATCCGATATTTTTTCTTCGCCTTGACGGGTTCCACAGCCCCGCGCAAGCGATCTTCTTGCGCAAACGCGCTGTTGGACAGCCCGATCGACAGGGCAAACCCGAGAACGATCGAGCACGACGTCACCAGAAATGATCTCTTCATCATCAAGCTCCTGTACTGATTGCTGTCATCGCGGCCTGCGCACCCTTCGGCACCAGGAACAAGCCACGCCGGCGGACATCGATCGCAGGTACCCACCCGCTCTCAAGTCCAGATCCCCACCCTGCATTTGACAGGAAAATCGACGAAAATGAAACATTTTTCGGCACGTCGTATACTGAATCCGGAATGCGGGAGCCGTAGCAGGGTTCGTCGCCTGCGCCAAGGAGGTTTGAAACGTGCGAAAGCCAAATGTCGCAGGCCTGCAACCCATCGCCGTGTCTGTCCAAGCAGGCAAGACCTATTTGTGGTGCGCATGTGGGCGCAGTCAGCGTCAACCCTTTTGCGACTCCTCCCACGCCGGGTCCGGCTTTGGTCCTGTGCGCTATGTAGCGGAACTCACTGGGCTGGTTTTTTTCTGCCTCTGCAAGCAGACCGGCAATCGCCCGTTCTGCGATGGTGCGCACAAGAATCTTTCGCTTGGTCCGCCCTCCGACCTGCCAGCTTCTCTGGCGAAGAGTGGTTCGCAGCAGCCAACGGAGTGACCGAATGTCTCTCGTAGGAATCGGATCGAATCACTCTGTTGAGCGCAAGACCCTGTCGTCTCAACTCTATTCAATCCTAGAGCAGAAGGTTGTCAGCGGAGAGATCGCCCCGGGTACCCGTCTGTCGGAGGAGTCGTTAGCGGACCGATTCAACGTCAGCCGCTCCCCAGCGCGCGAAGCTCTCTCCGATCTTGAGCGGGTGGGTCTCGCTGTGCGAGTCGGCCAACGCGATCGGATGATTGCGATCCCGACCCGCGCGATGATCGCGGAGAAATACGATCTATGGTGGATCCTCGATGTCGGTCGCACCTATCTTTGCTCGCTCGAAGCCGGGCTCGAAGACCATGTAGAACTGCGTCGCTACGTTGACCGCATGGCACGCGCTGTCAGAGCGAAGGACCCCAAGCGCTACGCGGCGGCGAGCGCGAAGTACTACGAGAAAATTCATCGCGGCTGTGCAAACGATTTCGTCAACCAGGCTGGTATCAATTGCGACGTGTATCTCAGGTGGTTGGAGACTCTCTATGCGCGGGCGTTCGACATGTCCGAACAGGCGGTCTCGGAACACGCGGAGATTCTCGCTGCTTTTGAGCAGCGAGACCTTGGGGCGCTCTCGACGTTGATCAGGGCGCATGTGATGCGCCAGCGGGAGCACATCCTCGACCGGTTCGATGCCGAGAACGCGTCGACGCCGTCGTGTTGACGTCGTATTGATACCGATATTTGGCCACTCCGGCCTGAATCGCCCCACCGTCCCGCTGCGGTAGGGCGCGAGGAAAAATGAATGGAACAGTTTCAGGTCTTCAGCCCAACCAACCTCGGCAAGCCGCTCGGCCAATACTCGCAGATCGGGCCATCTTCGTCGCCGGTCAGGTCGGAGCTCGCGCTGATAGCGGCATCCCTGGCACGTGAGGGAGTGCGAACTGGCCGTCGCCAACACGTTCGCTCCCCTCGCAGAGAAAGGCATGGTATGGGTCAACGTAAGTTTGATTCGCGACCTATCTGATGTGATGCGGAGGTGGCCGCCACCTCGACGCCGATGTATGAGGGAAAAATCCACTCCGGAAGGACAAGATCCTATGGCCTACAAAGAACGTCATCTGACAGTCGATGGTTTGAATGCACACTTTATCGAAGGTGGGAGCGGCTATCCGTTGTTGCTGATCCATGGCTCAGGGCCGGGCGCATCGACGATCGGCAACTGGCGGCGCATTCTTGATCCGTTGGCGGAACGCTTCCACGTCCACGCGATGGATTTATTCGGATTCGGGAGGTCGGCGCGCAAGCCTGAGCCGCCGTACTTCGATCCCGAACTTTGGATCCGTCAGTGTCAGGCGCTCATTGCCCGAATGCCAGGTTCGCGCATTGGAGTGCTGGCACACTCGCTTTCGGCCGTCCTCGCATTCAAGCTTGCTGCGAGCGAACCCCGCGTTGCCAACGTCCTCACCACGGCGGCCATGGGGGCACCCTTCACGGTGAACGAGGCCACGGTGCGGGTGTGGACGTTCCCCGCGACGCGGGACGAACTGCGACGCACGGCTGAGTTGCTGGTCCATGACAAATCGATCATTGACGATGTCTACCTTGATGCACGCGTCGAGGTTCTTCACAAAGACGAAAGCTACGGTCGCTACTTCACCTCAATGTTCGCCGGCGACAGACAAGCGTTCGCGGACGCAGCCGTGCTCAGTGCCGACGAACTCGCGCGCGTCACCTGTCCGGTGACCATGCTGCATGGGCGCAACGACGTCGCCTTTCCGCCTGCCATTTCACTCGCACTGGCCGAACAAATCCCGCAATCCGATCTGATGCTCATCGGACGCTGTTCCCACTCGGTCGCGATGGAGCATCCGCAAAAGCTGCTGTCGGCTGCTTCGGACCTGTTCAAGTAACAACCCACCGGAGAGTTGCCCATGACCCAACAAGCACCCCAAGGAACCGCCCTATACGGCCGGGTGATCGACGGAACACTTAACCCACCGGTCGAAGACGGTGCGGTCGTATTCGAGAACGAACGAATCGTCTGGGTCGGAAAGCGCGCCTCGCTGCCGATACCGTTCAGCCGGCCGGGCTACCAGCAGATTTCGCTTCCAGGGCGCAGCATCCTGCCGGGTCTGATCGACGGCCATACGCACATTTCCTTTGGCGAAGCGCGCTCCGAGGAGGAGCTAGCCCTTTACACCCCGGTGGAATATCGCACGTTGAAGGCCGCGATGAACGCCCGAAAGGTATTGCAAGCCGGGGTGACCAGCGCCTTTGATGCCGCGACGACTTACAACATCGCTCCGTGTATTCGTGACGCCATTGACGTCGGCATGATCGAAGGACCAAGGTTCGCCGTGTCGGGACGCCAGTTGACCAACCACCAGGGTCTGGAAGATTCGTTCCCAAACGAGATGGAATTTCCACCCGGGCAGGCGGCTGTGCTGATCAAATCGAAGGCCGAACTGATCGAAGCCATCCGCTACCAAGTGAAGGACCGGGTGGATTGCATCAAGGTATCTGGCTCCAACGATTCGCTGATTACGCCCGACTCTCTCGACGGATCGGCGTTCACGGTCGAGGAACTGAAGGTGGTTGCCGATGAAGCGCGGCGGCTTGGCGTCATGTCGTCGACCCACGCCAGGTCGCGCGATTCGGTGCTCGGGGCGGCGAATGCCGGCTTCGATCTGATCATGCATGCGTCCTACATCGACGACGAAGGCATTGAACTCTGTCTCAAGAAGAAGATCGTCATTACGCCGACATTGACGCTGCTGGTGAACATCATCAACGCCAACCATAGTGTCGCGGGCGTGTCTGGAAGCGACGCGTTTAAGCGCGAAGTCGACGCTGCCCAGAAGGGGTTGGCCAAGGCCTATCGCGCCGGTGTCCCATTGATCGCCGGCTCGGAGTCAGGCTGGTCGCCGGTACCTTACGGGCAATGGCATGCGCACGAGATGCAACTGTTTGTCGAGCTGCTCGGCCTCACGCCGCTTGAAGCGATCCACAGCGGTACTCTTGCGGCGACCGCTTGCCTCCGTCGTTTCGGCCACGAGGTCGGAAAGCTGGAAACGGGGCGGCTGGCGGACATCATCGTTGTCAACGGAGATCCGACCCGCGACATCAAGGTGCTGCAGAAAAAAAGTCTGCTGGATCTGGTCTTCAAGGGCGGCCGCCAGATCGACTTGACGCCGGCACCGTCGCCCCGTCGCTGGTACTTCGAGAAGCACAAGATATTCCTCAACGGGAAATTCAACTACGACGAGGAAA
>JANXXS010000204.1 GCA_025350505.1 Burkholderiales bacterium | reverse complement strand
CAGAGACTTTCGCGCGGATCGTGTAGTCCTGATACGCGGGCAGCGCAACCGCTGCCAGGATGCCGATGATCGCGACGACGATCATCAACTCGATGAGGGTGAAACCCTTCTGGATGGAACGCTTCATGGTGAACAACTCCTATGAAAAAAAAGGGGGGACTAGACAGCTGCAAATCAACGCACGGCTTGTGCCTGCCGCGTATTGCAAAGAAGGCGTGACATGAGACCACGAACTTGACAGATCCGGTCTCGAATCGCCGCGGTCGCTGGACCGGTTCCGGTCGGCTGCGACGCAACCCGTCATTCCCGCGGAACTACCGCACGGACCGCTCAGCCGTAAGCGCGGGCCGGCTCGACGGCCAGACTCATGGTGTGGCCGGCTTCGAGCGCGCGGATGCGATGCGGCGAGCCGAGGCGGCCGATCTCGGCCATCACCGCTGCCATCTCGCCGGGCTTGATATGCGTGATGTGCACCTCGACGCTGCCGGACAGGTTCCGGAGCTCGTGGCCCAGCGCCGACGGGCAGAGGTGGCGGCTGATGCGCGCGAGCTGGCGCTCGTCGTCGCTGAACGCCGTCTCGATCACGAGGTGGGCAACGTTCATGTCCTTCAATCGCTGCCAGAGCGCCGGGTTCGGCCCGGTGTCGCCGGTGTAGACCCACCAGCCGGCAGCACCGCCGTCGACGGCAAAGCCGACCGCCGGCACGGTGTGCGAAGCCGGGATCACCTCGATCCGCTTGCCGCCGAGCAGCATCGTCTCGCCCACCGCGATCGGCGTGAAGGCGAGCACCGGGCGCTCGGCGCTCGGCAGCCGCGTGAAGTCGGGCCAGATCACGCCGTTGAAGATGTGCGTGCGCAGGGCAGAAAGCGTCTCGGGCAGGGCGTGCACCCAGATCGGCGCCTTGCCCTCGACGCGGCGGGCGCGCATCACGCTGTCGGCGAGCAGGCCGATCGAGAGCACGTGATCGAGATGCGAGTGACTGATCAGGATGTGCTCGACGCGGGCCATCGCCTCGAGCGGCAGGTCGCCCACGCCGGTGCCGGCGTCGACCAGGACGTCGTCATCCAGCAGGAACGATGTGGTCCTGCAGCCGGCTGCGATGGAGCCGGAGCATCCGAGCACCTGAACGATCATGGGAGGGGGATGTTCGGGCCGGAGGCGTCGTGCTGCAAGGGCCCAAAGTCCGGATTCTCGGGGGAGTGCGTAACGGCGGCGCGGTGCCGGGATGGGGCGTGAAATGCGTCACGCGGCGCCGCAACGCCTCGTCCAACCCCTCACCCCGGCCCCTCCCGCAAGCGGGCGAGGGAGGAAGATCAGGCGGCCTGCACGAACTGCATCTGCGTGCCGGCCAGCTCGATGACGTCGCCGTTCTTCAGGCCGACGGTCTCGCCGGCGAGCGGCGTGTTGTTGACGGTCGGACGCAGCGCGCCCTCGACGTGGGCCAGCACGTAGCCGGTCGGGCGCTTGGTGATCGAGGCGACCTGCACGCCGGGCTTGCCGACGGTGGTGACGACCTTCGTCAGCACGACCTCGCGGCCGGCGGCGGCGCCGTTCATGACGCGGATCGTCGCCGGACCGATGTTGCCGCTCGGGCCGCCGCTCAGGGCGCCGAAGCTCGAGGTGCGCCCGCTCGAGGTGTAGCCGGCGCTGCTGCCGGACGACGACATCGCGCCCGGCTTCATGATCATCGTCTTTTCGTAGTCGGTGCCGTCGTCGACCATGAACTTGATCTTGTACTTGCCGACCTCGACGGTGTCGTTGTGGGCGAGCAGCTGCTTCTTGACGGCTTTGCCGTTGATGTAGGTGCCGTTGGTGCTGTTCAGGTCTTCGATGAAGACGTCCTGGCCGACCATCTGCAGCACCGCGTGCTCGCCGCTGACGGCGAGGTTGTCGATGACGATGTCGTTATAGGGGCGGCGGCCGAGCGTGGTCTTGTCTTTCGTGATCTGCACTTCCTTGATCACGACCCCGTCGAGCGATACGACCAGTTTGCCCATGCTTGCGACCTCGAGTCACTTTGTCTTTATGCGAAAGCCCGCCGGTCTGGAGCGGGCGGCGGCGGAGAGCGGTCAGCGGCGAAACGGCCACCACGACCGCGCGGCTCCCGCCGGGCCCCTCACCCGGACGAGTACGACGGAGATATTATCCTTTCCGCCCGCCTCGTTGGCCGCGTCGATGAGAGCGGTGGCCGCTTCCGGCAGTAATTC
>JANXXS010000188.1 GCA_025350505.1 Burkholderiales bacterium | reverse complement strand
ATGCCGTTCCTCATGACGACGACGTGGTCGGCGATCTCGCCGACCACGCCGAGGTCGTGGCTGATGAAGAGCATGCTCATGCGATGCCGCTCCTTCAGGCGCTCGAGCACCTCGAGGATCTGGCGCTGGATCGTCACGTCGAGCGCGGTGGTCGGCTCGTCGGCGATCAGGAGCTTGGGCTCGCACGACAGCGCCATGGCGATCATGACCCGCTGCTGCTGGCCCCCGGAGAGCTGATGCGGATAGGCGTCGAGGCGCCGCTTCGGCTCCGGCATGCCGACCTCGCCGAGCAGCGCTTCGGCGCGCGCCAGCGCGGCGCGCCGGCCGAGGCCGAGGTGCTTGACGAGCGGCTCGACGATCTGCTGGCCGACCGTGAACACCGGGTTGAGCGAGCTCATCGGGTCCTGGAAGACGCAGGCGATTTCCTTGCCGCGCAGGCGCTGCAGCTCGTCGCGGCCGAGGGCGAGCATGTCGCGACCCTGGAAGGCGATCGTGCCCGAGCGCTCGGCATTTTCGGGCAAGAGGTTGAGGATCGACATCGCCGTCACGCTCTTGCCCGAGCCGGATTCGCCGACCAGGGCGACCGTCGTGTTCTCCGGGATGTCGAAGCTCACGCCGCGCACCGCCTCGATGCGGCGCACCACGCCGTCTTCCTTGCCGAGGCGAAAGGCGACGCGCAGGTCTTGAATGGTCAGCAGGGCGGGATTCATTCGAGGCCGCGCAGCTTCGGGTCGAGCGCGTCGCGCAGCGCATCGGTCATGAGCGAAAAGGCGGTGACGAAGACGGCCATGAAAGCGGTTGCCGCTACGAGCTGCCACCAGTTGCCGAGGATCAGCTCGCTCTGTGCTTCGGCGAGCATGGTGCCCCAGGACACATCGTCGACGCCGACGCCCAGCCCGAGGTACGAAAGGATCACCTCGAACTTGATGAAGGCGACGACCAGCAGCGACAGCCGCACCAGGATCACGTGGCTGACGTTGGGCAGGATGTGCCGGAACATGCGCGAGGCCGTCGAGGCGCCGATCGCCTCGGCCGAGCGCACGTAGTCGCGCGTCGAGTGCTTGATGAACTCGGCGCGCACCTGGCGGTAGATGCCGGTCCAGCCGACCAGCGCCAGGATGATCGCGACGCTGGCGATGCCGCGGCCGAAGATGACCGCGAACGAGAGGATGAGCAGGATGTCGGGGATCGAGGTGAAGACGCTGTACAGCCACTCGAGGAAGTCGCCGACCTTGCCGCCGAAGAAGCCGCCGAGCGCGCCGAGCACCGTGCCGATCAGGGCCGCGACGATGGCCCCGAGCAGGCCGACGAAGACCGACGTCTGGGTGCCTTTCATGGCCTTGGAGAGCACGTCGCGGCCGAGCCGGTCGGCGCCGAAAGGCAAGGTCTGGGCGCGCGGCGTCTCGACCGTCTTGTACTTGGCGGCACGGTCGGCCCACTCCTTGTAGCGCGGCGCGAGCGGGTCGACAGCAGAGATGTCGGCGACCGGCCCGGTCGGCGCCGTGATCGCCTCGGTTTCGACAGCCGCCGCCGGCCCCATGAAGGTGGGCGGCGCACTCGGCACGCCGACTTCCTTCTGCCAGCCGCGCGCGACCAGGCCGGTGGCGGTGAGCACGATCATGAGCAAGAAGACGGCGACGACGGCGAGCGAGACGATGCCGACGCGGTCGCTGCGCATGCGCCGCCAGGCGGCGTGCCAGACGCCCTCGGAGCGCGGCGCGCTACCGGCCATCGGCGCGGCGCTCGTTGGCAGCACGGCGCTCATCGGACCGCCCTCACTTCAGCACCACCCGCGGGTCGACCAGCTTGTAGAGGATGTCGACGCTCAGGTTGATGACCATCGTGATCATCGCCAGGTAGACCGTGATCGCCTGGATCACCGGATAGTCACTGCGGTTGACGGCGAGGATCACCTCGCGACCGAGCCCGGGGATGGAGAAGAACACCTCGATCAGGAACGAGCCGACGAAGATGCCCGGCAGCGACAGGCCGATGTTGGTGAGGATCGGGATCATGGCGTTGCGCAGCACGTGCTTGAACAGCACGGTCTTCTCGGTCATGCCCTTGGCGCGCGCGGTGCGAACGTAGTCGTGGCCGAGCTCGTCGAGAAAGAAGGTGCGGTACAGGCGCGTCTGCGGCGCGATCCCGACCATCAGCACAAGCATCACCGGCAGCGGCACGTAGGTGACGAGGTTCTTCAGTACCGAGTCGCTCCAGCCCTGCACCGGAAACCAGCCGAGCTGGAAGCCGAACACGTACTGGCCGAGGATGATGTAGACCAGGAACGAGACCGAGAGCGCGACTGTGCTGATGACCATGATGGCACGGTCGCTGATCGAGCCGCGCCGGTAAGCGACCCACATCGCGATCGGCAGCGCCAGAACGGTGTCTAGGATGAGGATCGGTGTCATCACGGTCAGCGTCGCCGGCAGCCGGGTGGCGAAGATGTGGCTCACCGATTCGCTGGTGGCAAAGCTGCGCCCCCAGTCGAAGCTGACGATGCTCTTGACGTTGATCCACAGCTGAACGTACCAGGGACTGTTCAGGCCGAGCTGGTCGCGGATCGCCTGCACCTGCTCCGGCGTGGCGTTGAGGCCGGCCAGGATCTCGGCCGGGTCGCCGCCGAAGAACTTGAAGAGCAGGAAGACCAGGAGGACGACGCCGAGCAGCGTGGGAATCATCTGCCACAAGCGCCGGATGAGATAGGCGGCCATCGGGTAAGGGTCGGCGGTGGGGACGGCGCTGCTGTCTCGGCGGGATCGCAGTCTAGCGCCTAGACTTCACGTTCGGCCCCAGGATTTCGAGAGGACACGCGGACGATGAAGCGCCGGCGATTGACGCAAGCGATGGCGGCGGCCTGGGCGGCACGCACGTTGCCGGGCTTCGCCACGGAGACGGCAGGCGGCGTCGCCGAGGATGCGCAGACCAAGGTGCTCCGCTATGCGTTCCAGGTCGCCGAGACGGGCTTCGATCCGCCGCAACTCAGCGACGGCTACTCGCGCATCCTCACGGCGCATATTTTCGAGTCGCCCCTCACGTACGACCATCTGGCGCGCCCCTACAAGCTCAAGTCCCTGACGGCCGCGGCGATGCCCGAGGTCTCCGCCGACTTTCGCACCTTCACGTTTCGCCTCAAGCCGGGCATCTACTTTGCCGACGACCCGGCGTTCAAGGGCAAGCGTCGCGAGCTGGTCGCCGAGGACTACGTCTATTCGTTCAAGCGCGTCTACGACCCCAAGCTCAAAGCCCCGGGCCAGTCTTCGCTCGAAGACGAAGGGATCATCGGCTTGCAGGAACTGAACGACGAGGCCGTGAAGGGCAACAAGCCTTTCGACTACGACCGTCCTGTCGCGGGCTTGCAGGCGATCGACCGCTACACGCTGCGAGTGCGCCTGCGCCAGGCCCGACCGCGCCATCTCTACACCTGGGCGGCGCGCGACATCCTGGGCGCGGTCGCGCGCGAAGTCGTCGAAGCGTATGGCGACAGGATCATGGAGCACCCGGTCGGTACCGGGCCCTTCCGGCTCGCCGAGTGGCGACGCAGCTCGCGCATCGTGCTGGCCCGAAATCCGGGCTACCGCGAAGACTTCTACGACGCCGAGCCGAACCTCGACGACACCGAAGGCCATGCGTTGGCCGTGCGCTTCAAGGGCCGGCGTTTGCCGATGGTCGATCGCGTGGAGATCGCCATCATCGAGCAGTCGCAGCCGCGCTGGCTCTCGTTCCTGAACGGCGAGCAGGACTTCATCGAGCGTCTGCCGAACGAATTCGTCGACCAGGCCGTGCCGCGCCACAAGGTTGCGCCGAACCTCGGCAAGCGCGGCATCCGCGCCTATCAGGTGCCGGGTGTCGAGGTGTCGCTGGTCGTCTTCAACATGGAAGACCCGCTGGTCGGCGGCTACACGCCGGAGCGCGTCGCC
>JANXXS010000134.1 GCA_025350505.1 Burkholderiales bacterium | reverse complement strand
GTTCGAGAAACTGGCCGACGCGCCGCTCGACCTCGGCGACGTTGTCGGCCTCGAGCTCGAGCGCTTGCCCATCCTTGATGACACGCTGGTTGCGCGCCTTGATCCGCGCCCAGACCTGGTCGCGCACGGCGACGACGTCTTCGCTGCCGAGGTCGCGCAGGGCGAGCAGCACGAGCTGCTCCGCGTGGCTGACGTGAACGGCCGAGCCGAGCGCCGGCGCGGCGAGAAAGCGGACCGAGTCGTCGCGCTGCGACTCGTCGATCAGCAGGTCGTTGATGGTCCGCGAAGCCGCGAAGGCGGTGCGGTCTTCCTGCATCGGGTGAAGCTGGCCGCTTTCGACGAGCAGCGACAAGGTCTGCGCCAGCTGCTCGGGCGGCAAGGCGTCGAACGCCGGCAATCCCAGCAACTCGGCGACCGAAGCGCTGCCCTGCTTCAAGCGCTCGAGCACCGGCACGGCAAGTTCTTCTTTTGCCTGCAGCTCGCCTGCCGATGTCATGAGCTTCGTCGTCGCGCCGGCGGGCTCGACCGCCAGCATGAAGCGAAGGCGGCCGAGCTCGGCGAGAAACTGCGCCGGCGACAGGCGACCGGGCGCGCGCGCGAAGAGGTCGCGCCGAAACTTGCGGTTGACCGAGAAGTCCTTGATCGTCTCCGCCATGCCGGGATCTGCGCCGGCGAACATCGCCGCGATCTCGGGCGGCGCCGACAGGGCGACGAGGTTGTCGCTGACCGTTGCGGAGCCGATATAGCCGAGTTCCGCTTGCGCCATCTCGCTTGCCACATCGAGGTGATAGAAGGTGTCCCAGTGCTCGTTCAGGTACTCGTGCGCGAGGTAGACGCCGTCGCGCTCGCCGAGCTGCTCGAGGTATTTGGCGATCGACGCGTCGGCCGAGAAGTAGCGCGCGCCCCTGGCCGCGAGCTGGTTGACGAAAGCGCGCGCGGCCACCGCGTTCTCGTCGCTGCGCCCGCGCCGCCGGACGACCAACTCGCGCAGCAGGCGCCGCACCGGCGTGAAGGCGGCCCAGCCGGGCATGCAGTTGTAGCTGACGTAGACCATGCCGCCCGGCTTCAAGCGGTCGCGAAGAAAGCGCGCGATGTGGCGCCGGCTTTCCTCGCCGACCCAGCTCCAGACGCCGTGCAGGACGATCAGGTCGAACGATGCAGGCGCGGGGTCGCCGCCTCCCTCGGCAAGGCTGGCAAAGCTCTCCGTGCCGAGGCGCACGTTGCCGAGGCCGGCCCGCTCGGCGAGGGCGCGCGTCGGCGCGATCTGCTCGGCATTGAAGTCGTAGCCGTGAAAGCGTCCGAGCGGATTCGCCGCGGCGAGCAGCAGCGGGCCGAGTCCGCGGCCGCAGCCGAGCTCGCAATAGCTGAACTCGCGATCGACGGGAGCCGGCGGCTGAATGCCGAGCAGCACGGCAAGCAGGTGAAGGTAGATCGGCGAAAGCTCGCGATAGAAGCCCGCGCTGTACGGGACATCGATGACATAGCCGTCTTGCCAGGTGCCCATCGGTCCTTGCCCGCGTCGTTGCCGCGCACCGCGATGCCGGCCGGTGCCCGCCCTCGCGCGCGGCGGACCATGCTAGCCGATGCCTAGACGGATGCCTGCGCCAGCAGCCCCAGCAAGGCCAGGACGAGCGCCACCGGCATCGCCACCGCGCCGACGCGCAGGAACTGCCAGGCGCTGACGTCCTCGCCCTCGCGCCGGATCGCAAGAAGCCACAGGATGGTCGCCAGCGAGCCGGTGACCGACAGGTTGGGGCCGAGGTCGACGCCGATCGCCACCGCGCTTTGCACGACCGGCGTCACGTTCGCGTCGCCGACCACCAACCCGGCGATCAGCCCCGCCGGCAGGTTGTTCATCAGGTTGGAGGCCACCGCCACGACGGCGCCCGCCGCCAGCGCGGTCGCGGTCACCGAGGTCGCCGCGGCCGCGTGCAGGAGGCCCGTCAGCGCCCCGATGGCGCCCGCGCGTTGCAGGCCCTCGACCAGCACGAAGAGCCCGGCGACGAGAGGCAGCACCGACCACGACACGTCCGCCAGCACCTCGCGCGGCGATTCGCGCTTTCGCGTCAGGATGACGACGAGCACGGCGAGCGCGGCGACCAGGGTGGGCAGGCCGAGTGCGATCTTGAACGCGGACGCGCCGAGCAGGATCGCCGCGCTCGACGCGATGCCAAGGGCGACGAGCCGGCCCGACGTGGACAGGGCCGGAATGTCGACGTCTTCGGCGACCCTGGCGCGAAGGTCGCGCCGACACAGGAAGCGCAGCACGACATAGGTGGCGACGACGGCGAGCGACGATGGCAGGATGAATCGGCCCACCCACTGCATCAGCGACGGCAGCTTGTCGCCGAAGACGACGAGGTTGGCCGGATTCGAGACGCAGGATCAGTAGTGTCCGGTTAGAAGTCGAACAAGATCAATTGGTTAGCGGGATCGCTCGGTTCTGGCGGAGAGCGATCGGGCTGCAAGGCGCATGAAACCTCCGTTTTCTCGAAGACCGAGACCGACAGGATCTGTAGGCAGGTAT
>JANXXS010000109.1 GCA_025350505.1 Burkholderiales bacterium | reverse complement strand
AGGACCAGCCCGTCCTTGCCGATGACGACGCCCGAGCCCTCGCGGACCCGGCCGAGCGTGGCGATCGAGCGGGCGTCCTCGATCGCCGTCACCTCGACGCCGACCACCGACGCGTTGGCGCGTGCGAGTGCGGCCTTGCGCTCCTCGAGCCGGGCCAGCACCGCGTTGGCGGGCGCGGCGATGTCCTGCGGCGTCTCGGCCCGGGCCGCGGTCTCGCCGCCGAGCGAAGCGAGCAGCCAGATCGTGAAAGCGATCGCCGAACGGCGCCAGCGCAGTCGCTGCGGCGATGGAATCAACGGCTCGGTCATGGCGGCCCTCGCGTGAACGCTTGTCGGTTCGACGAAGCATGATCCGGGCCGATCGCCCGGTGGGGCCGAGGGCCTTTGTTTCCGACCGGTGGCGGCTCAGCGCCGCCTGAACGGCGGCTGGCGTCGCCAGTAACGAATCGTCAGCAGGCCGCCCAGCATGCCGCCCAGATGCGCGAAGTGGGCGACGCCGCTGTTCATGACGTAGACGCCCTGGTACAGCTCGAGCAGGCCATACAGCGCGACCAGGTACTTCGCCTTCATCGGGATGACGAAGAAGAGCAGGATGATGCGGTCCGGAAAGATCATCGCGAAAGCGAGCAGCAGGCCGAACAGGCCGCCCGAGGCACCGACCGTCGGCACGTTCGAGCCGAGGACGGCGCTGACGATGAGCTGTGTCAGCGCCGCCGCGACCACGCTCGCCGCATAGAACTGCAGATAGCGCTTCTGACCCCAGACCAGCTCGAGCTCGGAGCCGAACATCCACAGGCCGAGCATGTTGAAGAAGAGGTGCTCATAGGTCCGGGGGTCGTGCAGAAACGAATACGTGACGATCTGCCAGGGCCAGAAATTGCCGCTGCCGATCGGCCAAAGGGCGAACCAGTCGCCGAGCATTCCGCCGAGAAGCTTGTCCAGGAAGTAGATCGCGACGTTGGCGAGCAACAGCGCTTGCGTGACGGGTGGAAGCGATGGCATGCGGGCGACGACGAGGCCGGACGAGCGAAGGCCGAGAGTCTACGGTCCCTGCCCGTTCGGGGCCGCTATGGCAAACTCGCGGCCTCTTCAAGCCCCGTGGCCTCGGTGGCGAAATTGGTAGACGCGCGGGACTCAAAATCCCGTTCCGCGAGGAGTGTCGGTTCGATTCCGACCCGAGGCACCAAGTGAGGTTTTCAGAAGCTATTCAAGTTGCCTCAAACCGGCCGAAAGGCCCTGAGCTTACGTAGGTGGCTCAGGGCCTTTTCGTTGTCAGAACGAGTCAGAGGCTAATATTGCGTTGCAGGTCGAAACCGGGGAACAAACCGGGGAACGAATCGAGTTAGGTGAAGGCCCCAGCTAGCCGTGGCGCTGCTTTCCACCTGAAATTCGATTCCGACCCGCAGCAGTTCGAGACTTGCCCGGCCATACATCTGGCGCTTGAGGAACTTGAGGCGATTGATTTGCCCCTCGACCTGCCCGCTGCTCCAAGACGAAGAGAACGCTGCGCGCACGGCGGCAAGGTCCATGCGCAGGCTTACCGCGAAGCGACGCATCTCGGGCACTGAGCAGTTGATTGCACGCTCCAGCCAGCGATCAAAGCCGGCAAGATCGCGCCGGTGAGTCAAGCCCAGGAAGTTGCGAGCCAAGCTGGCGCCGACGGAGATCGAGGGTTCGATGCGGCACAGAGCGTCGACGAAGCGTTGGTGGTCGCTCTGTTTGCGCTCGCAGGCGTGCCGATTCTGCCAGCCGACCACCCAGGCATAGGCGCTGCGCGGAGACGGGCAACGGAATCCGTGCGATCCCTGTTGAGGAGCTGTCTCGGCGGCCGCCGCACGATCCCGCGCCATTGCGCTTCGGACCGTGCCGAGGCTACCTGTGAAGCCTCTGGACTGAAGCTCGCGCCAGACAAGAGGGTCGATCCACGCGCCCGCGGAGCGCGCTCCGGAAACGAACCCGCGCCGGCGAATTTGCTAACGATCCGCTGATCGATATCAATGGCAAGCCCGATGTGCTTGAACGACTCGCCAAGGCCCCGACGACGCACAATTTCCTCATAGCGAGCAAGCCGCACCGCGCGACGCTCGACGCCGAGGCGCTGCCACGCGTTCAGACGCAACACCGTCTGAGGCGTGTTGGCCGTGACGGCCAGGCCCTCGATCCGATTCGACTCACTCAGCGCTTTGGCGGCCTCGCGCAGCTTCGCTCCCTGCCGAATCAGCAGGCGTTCAACGGCCTCGCGCATGTTGGCAAGGAGATGCCAATGGTCGGCCACCTGCTCGATGCTCGGGTCGACCGTATGAACTGCGTCGGAGTAGGCGCCGGCACGGTCCCGGGCGACAAGCCTGACGCTTGGGTGCTGCCGAAGCTAACCGGCAACGATCGTCGAGTCACGACCATCGAGAATGTCGATCGGCCGGCGAGTCTGCAAGTCAACGATGATCGTCCCGTAGCGGTGTCCGCGGGCTATCGCCCAATCGTCGATTCCAACGATGATGGGCGGCGTAGTCGGTGCCGGGCCGCCGGCGCGGCGCACTTCTCGCAGCAAGGTGTCGGCGACGGCCGTCGTGATCAGGGCTCTGACCTTCCTGAACACGCCGTCACCACGACGGCTTCGCCGCGCACCGGCTGCAGGCCGACGCGGACCTTGCCATCGACCACGCGCACCGGAAACTCTTTCAGGCAAGCAGCGGCCGGGTTGATGCCACGGCCCGTGCAGACATCGAACTGCCACAGATGCGCGCGGCAAGTCAGCACCTTGCCCACCAGCGACCCTTCGACGAGCGCGACGCTCTGATGCGGGCACACACCGTGCCAGGCGTGCACTCGGCCCTCAATGTTAATCAGCAGCACCTCGTGTTCGCCGACATCGAAGGACTGCATGTCGCCCTCCCAAAGATCGTCGGCGGCACAGACCTCGACTTCGTCGGCATCGTCGGCCACCATGGGGAACTCTTGCGGCACAGTGTCAGTAGAACCGATCGAAAAACACGCGGTCGGCGGCGGCCTTGCCGGCGAGCACCGTGTCCCTCAGTGCGGCATCGATCATCGCAGGCGGACCGGCCATGTAGACATCGCAGCCGGTGAGGTCATCAAGCTGTTGCAGCGCAACCTGGCTCACGGTACCGATCCGGCAATCCGCCGGGTCGGCTGCGCCCCGACGCAGCAGCACGCGCTCGACGCGCAGACGTGGATGGCGTTGCGCCAGCGCGCGGAACTCGTCGTCGTGGAACAGGTCGGCGGCCTCGTTGACGCCGAAGAACAGATGCATCGGCCGCTCGCTTGCGCAGTGCAGTGCAGTCTGAATCACCGACCACACCGGACCGAGCCCCGACCCGCCGGCGATGCCGACGATCGGGCGCTCGCTGTCGGCGCGCAGATGAGCATGCCCGTACGGGCCTTCGAGCGTCAGATCATCGCCCACCGCGAGGCGCTCGAACAAGTAGCCCGACCCACGACCTGCGAGCTTGCGCTTGACGATGAACTCAAGCGTTGCGCCAGCGTCGGGCGCATTCGACATCGAATAGGCGCGCCGGCCTGCAGGCAGCTCGAACAGCATGAACTGCCCGGCCAGGAAAGGGCAGGCTTCGGCGACGCGCAGCCGAAGGCGAATGACGTTGTGGGCCAGCGCCGCTCGTTCGACGACGACGGCGCGCCATTCTTGCGGCTTGGGCTTGGCCATCGGCTCGCCGAGCACCACCTGGATTCTGCAAGGCGTCGACGGCACGGATTGACAGCACAGGATGCGGTCTCCGCGCGCCCGATCGCGCTCGCTCAGCCCGGGCGCGTCGGGCCACTGGCTGTCGACCCGCCCTTCGAGCAGGCGTGCCTTGCAGGTGCCGCAAGTGCCGCTGGCACACTCGTAGGGCAGCGACAAGCCTGCCGCCAGGCCCGCCTTCAGGAGAGTGTCACCCGGCCGCGCCACGAAACGGGCGGCGGCCGGCTCGCACCTGATCTCGTGCCCGTTCGCGTGCACGAGATCCTGCGTCATCGCGAGAGCATCGAACCCCTCTGCCAGATCGCTCAAGACAGAGTACCTAGTTCGCGGCAGCAACGATCAGGGCGTCTTCCAGCACCCGCTGGCGGGCGGCACTCGCCTCGGCAACGATCTGCGCCGCGGGGCGACCCGTCGACGGCAAGGTTTGGAGCAGCCGGGCGAGCCCGGCCGCAGCCGCGTCGGCACGCGGTGTCCAGCGATCGATCCAGCGCTTGAACGTGGCCACATTCTCCGGCCGGCCTTCGACCGCCTGGCGCGCGAGCGAGGCGCTCCAGCGCCGGCAGCGTTGCGCGTCGATGTCCAGGTTGCCGAGCAGCAGCCAAGTCAGTTCGTCGCCGTTCGCGCGCGCCACTTCCGCAAGCTGGCGGATCAGAATGTCATCGAGCGTCGGGCGCAAGACCAGATTCACTGCTGTGAAGCATTCACCCCAGTCGTAGGCCGCGAGTGCCAGTTCGAGCGCCTTGCGAGTGTCTTGCCAGCCCGGCTCGGCCTCCCAGATCTTGCGTTCGTTCGCGCCGAATCCGGCGTCCGGCCAAGCGCGTTGCAGTTCGCGCGTGCGGTAGCACACCAGCGACGCGCGCCGAAGCATGTCGGCCGCCGCGTAAGCCGCGCAGTTGGTGATGTACGGCGAAGGTGACATCTGCCCGAGATAGGCATGCGCGAGTTGCACCGCGTGGGTCGCGTAGCGTTGCGGCGCGAACAGCGTTGCGAGCGTGGTACGCCATTGCGACGAGTGCGTTTTGTCGTGGCCAGCGTTGGAGTACTCGTCGACCAGCCGCCGCGTCACGGCCTCCTGCTCGTCCTGGACCGTCACATAGCGCCGATAGGTCAGCTCGTCGGGATCGCGCCAGACCTGCCAGTCGTCCAGCGCCAGCGGCGACTTGTCGCGATAGGTGAGGATCCACAAGTTGGCCGGCGACGACGGGTTCTGTTCCAGCGCCGCAGCGCGCCCCTTGCGCAAGGTGTAGTTGGTGTCGTGGGTGACGATCTCGTACTCGCTCGGCATCTTGCGGACGTTGCCGAACGCGCTCCAGGTTCGGCGGGCTCGCGGGGTCTGGGCTTCCATAGGGTTGTGCTCCTTGTTTGCGACTTGGCGTCAGTGCGCAGCGACGGCAGCGCCGTCACGTACCTGCAATTGCCAGGTGATTTCGTCGCTGGTGGTCTTGATCCGGCCCGCGAAGGCCGCCATGATGGCTTCGAGCTGGCGCAACTCGTAGCCGGAGCCGAGGTGGCGCTTCAAAGATGCCTCGCTCACCCGCAGGAAGCCGCTCGCCTGGATGCGCACATACGCGCCGCTGTCGATGACCTCGATCAGATGTCCCGGGTTGTCGTCTTCGATCGCGCGGACGACGAGATCCACATCGTCGCCGGCCATGCGCAGAACCGGTCCCACAGCGTTGTCCATGGTGTGTCCCTTCGCTTCAAACGTAGTCGACGAACAGGTACTGCATCGGCGCGATGCCGGCTTCTTGCGCCGTCATCGATCGGGGTATTGCGCGGCCTTCGTAGTACACCGCCATGTCGCGGTTCTGCGGCCGCACGCGCCGTCCCACCACGTGATGTGCCACCTTCTTCGCCACCTCGTCCATCGTGTCGTTGCTCATCACGACGACAAGCTGCATGACGAAGTCGTTGCCGAACTTGGTGTTCAGCGGAATCGCTTGGGGCTCACTCATGATGCTGTCCTCACGCTGCTTTCTTGACGCGGTCGAGGTAATCCTCGGCCCACTTGTACTTGTAGGCGTCGTCGCCCATGACGTCGGGCGTGAGGCCCATCCAGGCCAGGATGCCGGGCACATCGGGCGGGTTGATCTGGCCGGCCAGCAGCCGCTCGACCACGGTCTTCAGGTGCTCGGTGTCGCGGTCTTCCCAGAAGATCTGGCGGCACGGCTTGCTGCAGAAGTGATGGGTGTAGCCGTTGTGCGTCAACGGGTAGTTCTTCATCGTCGTCGTGCCATCCGGGTTGCCGCTGAACGAGCAGATCGGCAGTTGGCAGGTGTTGCACAGCCACGGCAGCGTCTCGGGCAGGGTCAGGCCGATGTTGCCGGTGTTGACGTTGTCGATGATCATGTCCCACTTGTCGCCGTAGCTCTCTTCCCACTTCGGGTACTTCTGGTTTAGCCACTTGCGCTCGGCCTTCGAGACGCCGCCCTGCGGCTTCCACCACACGGTCGGCCGCCAGTACCACAAGCCCAGATGCAGCGCGTGGTGCCAGTGGTCAAGGCCTTCGATGAACTCGTCCCAGTACCAGGGCTTCTTCAGCCCGTAGTCTTCGAGCGTGCGCACGAACTGTTTGACGATCCACTCCTGCATGAACTCCTTGTAGGAATGCTTGCGGTGCTGCAGCGGCGTGTTGTAGTCCATCGCCGGGCCGGTCAGGACCGCGAAGATCCGCGCCGACAGCCAGAACGCCTTATCCACCGTCCACTGTGCGCGGATCGGGTCGTGCTTCATCAGGACCTCGAGCGTCGAGCCGCCCTGCTGTGCATGCCGCGCCTCATCGGTCTGGATCGACGAGATCATGTTGGCGAAGTTGATGTCGCCGGACTCGAGCGCGTCCGTGGCCAGGCCGAGGAATTGCAGGTTGGTGAACCCGGTCTCGAAGGTAAACGGCGCCATGATCGCCAGATCGACGGCGTTCGGGCTCATCATCATCCCGTCGAACAGGCCGCGCGCCGAGATCACGCCCCACTCGTTGGTGTGGAAGGCCTTCAGCGCCCAGTCGTACTGCGGGTCCTTGGCGACGAACTCATGCGCGAACGCCAGGCTCAGTTGCGTGTGGCGGATTTCGTCGAGCGTGCCGAACACGGCCATGTTGCGCCACGCCCCGGCCAGGCCGAAGCGCGCCATCTTCAACTCCGAGTACGAAGCCAGCGCCTCGATCAGCGAGACCGCGCCGAAATGGATCTTCGCGTTCGACTTCCAGCCTTCGTCGAGGGTATCGAAGACCTTCGAACGCTGCAGCGCCGCCTTCACGCCCCAGGCCGCACCCTCCTTCTCGCGCTGCGTCGCAACGTATTCGGAGTAGCTGACTTTGAAGCCCTCTTCCCACGTCGCCCAGGCCTCGCGCGGCACCTTGCCGGTGCCCGACAGCCACTCGGGGAAGATCGCCTCATCGTCGGCGTACGTCAGCGTCCAGTCCACCTCGCGCAGCAGGTCTTGCCAATCGTCGCGCTTGAGCATTGTCATGTGGTGTACTCCTGTTTCAATCAACTTCGACGCGACCCAGCGCGCGGTTGATGTGGGCGCCATCCCAGTAGGCGGTGATGTCGTCGATGCGCGACTCGCGGTTGACGTGCAGCACGAACAGGTGCGGCAGGTCGAAATGCTTGCCCTGGTTGCCGATCGGCCCCCAGTCCTTGGCTTGCGTGCCGCTGATCACGACCTCGGCGGCGACATTGCCGTCGTCGTCCTGCGTCAGTGAGTTGACCTGGTTCGTCAGGTCGGGAAAGGAGTCGATCATCCCGGTCCAGAACACCTTGCCGATCGTGCGCACCTTGCCCTCGCCGCGGATCACGCGCTGGCGCCCCCACATCTCGACCGGCGTGTAGTGAAAGCCGGCCATGTCGTCGCAAAGATCGACCATGCCTTCGATGTCGTGCGCGCGGTAGTCGTCGAAGAACCGCGTGACGGTTTCGGATGCTGTGCTCGTTGGCATGCGTGTCACCCCGTGATTGAAATTTGGTCGAGTCGCTTCACCGCGAGGCGGCGCAGCAGCTGGTTCTGGCACCAGTAGGCGCGCACCCGAGTGATCGTTCCGCCGCTGGACCAGAGCATCCAGCATTGGTCGACGTCGAGATACTTTTCCTGGTTGAGGATGCCGACGAAGTCGGCAGCCTGCGTGCCGTCCATCGTGGTCTCGACCACCGCCACCGCATCGGTGCCCATCGCACGCCTGACCCGCATGCGCAGGTCCGGAAAAGCGTGCACGAGCGCCTCGAAATAGGCCTTGCCCTCGCGCGCCAGCGCGCCCTTGACGCCGGCCGGCACGATGTCGACCTGCGCGTTCGGCGCCGCCAGCGCGAGTGCCGCGGCGACATCGTGATCGGCGAGCCGTTGCAGGAAATCCAATGCGAGTCGACGCGTGGTGGTTGACGACCCCAAGGTCGCTTCGCGCCCGCCCCCCGAGGGGGATTCGCGCTCGGGGCGGCCCAGCGCGCTCATACCCGTGCTCCCGACAAGCGCTTGAGCACCGCGTCTGCCATCGCATCGGCCGACATCGGGTTCTGCGCTGTGATCAGATTTCGATCGACGACCACGTGCGAGACCCACGGCATCGGCGAGTCATCGAACACCGCGCCAGCGTTCTTCAGCCCGGTCTCGAGGTACCACGGCATGCCCAGCCGGCCGGCCTGGGTTTGGTCTTCTTCCTCGTTGTTGAAGGCGGTCATCTTGTAGCCATCGAACATCCACAGGCCATCGGCGCGCGTGCCGGCCGACAGCAGAGCCGCCGGGCCGTGGCACAGCGCCGCGACCGGGCGATTCTTCTCGTGCAACAGCCTCAGCGCGCGCGCCACATCGGGGTTGCGGTGCATATCGACCATCGGGCCGTGCCCACCCGGGATGAAGATCGCGTCGCACGACAGAATGTCGTCATCGCTCATCTCCTTCAGGCTGCGCGGCTTCTGGAAGCTCGGCATCGAAGCGAGCTGCTGCTTCATCTTCGCCGACGCCTCACGCGCATCGCGCTGGACCGTGTCCGACAGCGCGCGCAACTTGCCCGCATCGACATGCCGCGTGACGGCAGTGTCTGCGGCCAGCACCTCGACGAAGTTGCGGTTCTCGGCCCAGGCCCGCCGCGCTGCCGTCTGGATCGCCAGACGCGCCGGCTCCGGCGCCATGTCGGCCGCCTTCAGCGCCTCGAACACGCGGCGCGCCGCGATCAGGTCGAGCGTCGTCAAATGTTGCAGCGTGACGCGGATGTCGTCCGCATCGGGCATGAACGAGCGGATCACCGAGAGCAGGTAGTCTTCGTCCGCGTCGGGGTAGTGGAAGATCGGCTGCAGGCCATATGAATCGGCGTGGGGCTCGCGACCATCGGGGGTCACGACCAGCACATCGACGCCGGCGGCGATGAAGCGTTCGTAGGGCTTGAGCGCCTCCTCGGCCCAATAGCCGGTCTCGTGGTCGTGGCCGTTGGTCAGCTTGATCGAGCGGGCGCTCGAAACGAGAAAGAGGATTCTCGGCATGTCATCTCCTGTCGATCTGCGGACACACCATAAGTGCAGGCAGCGCTGCTGACCATTGCACCTTGGTATAGCCCGGGTCAACCCTTGCTCTCTATCGCGCCCCGTGATCGTCGAACGCTAACTCGATAGCGGCGAACACTTCGTCGTCGCTGAAGGGCTTGGGCAGGAAGGCCAGCGCACCGGCCCGCAGCGCCTGCGCCTGCATCTGGCCATTGCGGTCCTCCTGAGCGGTAATCAACACGGTCGGGATCGGGCTGCCGGAACAGGCCAGGTGGCGGTGCAACTCGAGTCCGCTCATTCCCGGCAGTCGCACATCCAGGATCAGGCAGCCGGCGCGCTGCCGGCATGGCGAGTGCAGGAACGCCTCGGCCGACTCGAAGCTTTCGGCCGCGTAGCCGGCCGACCGCAGCAGACTTTCGGTCGCCTCGCGGAGCGCGGCCTCGTCATCGACGATGGCGACGAGTTGCGGGCCGTGCGGAAAGCTCATGGGCGGCAAGCGTAGGGAGGCGAGTCTGACGCTGCGATTGCACCAAGGTGTAAGGCGCGTGGTCTGCGGGCATGGTACGACTCACAGCCAGCTGGCAAGACAAATGCCCAGGTCGTTTGAATGCTCGGCTCACTCAGGCCCGGGTTCCCGATCATGAGGTCCATGGGCCACTGGCTCGTGATTGGAATATTCACAGACTCAGAGTCAAGTCTTGCGTTCCGATCGTCGTTTTATCGAGTCGCCTGTTCTTGACCCACACTGTTCTTCGACGGTACGGTCGCGCCACACTGACAAAAGAGGGGCTTCGTTTTGAGCACGGCATGGACTGCTTCTTACACCTTGCCGCCCACCACCTCGCCATCCCCCAACCGCTCCGCCTTGCGCACCAGCTCCGCCAACGACGTCGCCCTCATCTTCTCCATCACCTGGCGGCGGTGAACCTTCACGGTGATCTCGCTGATGCCGAGCTCGGCGGCGACCTGCTTGTTGAGCAACCCTTTAACGACGAGCTTCATCACCGCGTGCTCGCGCGGCGTCAGCGCGTCACTGCGGCTGCGCAGCTCGCCGATGTCGGCGCGCTGCCGGCGCGCGGCAGCGTCGCGTTCGAGCGACTGCGCAATCGCGGCCAGCAGCTCCTGATCGCGGAAAGGCTTGGGCAGGAACTCGACCGCGCCGGCCTTCATCGCGCGCACCGTCATCGGGATGTCGCCATGGCCGGTGATGAATACGATCGGCAACGGCTGGCCGGACTCGGCCAGCATCTGCTGCAAGTCCAGCCCACTCAGGCCCGGCATGCGCACGTCGAGCACCAGGCAGGCGGCGGCATCGGCCCGCGGGTGGCGCAGAAAGGCCTGCGCCGAGTCGAAGGTCTCGACCTGCAGCCCAGTCGAGCGCAGCAGGCTGCTCAGCGCCTCGCGCACCGAGGCGTCGTCATCGACGATGAAGACGGTCCGGTCTTGCAGCATCACGAGTGCGGCGCCGCGATCGGCAGCGTGAAGCGAAAGGTCTCGCCAGGGCCGTCGTTCGGCGTGACCCACAGCCGCCCGCCCCCAGCTTCGACGATGCCCCGGCAGATGGCCAGCCCCATGCCCAGGCCCTGCGGCTTGGTGGTGTAGAACGCGTCGAAGATGCGCTCGCGCTGACCCGCTTCGAGACCGACGCCGCTGTCGCGCACGGACACGCCCACCGCGTCCGGCCCGTGCTGCTCGGCGAACAGCTTGAGTGTGCGCGGTCGGCCTTGCACCGAGGCCATCGCATCGATCGCGTTCATCGCGAGGTTGAGCAGCACCTGCTGAAGCTGGACGCGGTCGGCAAACACGGCCGGCAGGTCCGCAGCGGCACCCTGCTGCAGTGCTACGTGTTGGCTGCGTGCCGCATCGTTGACCAGGCCCGCGACCTCGTCGATCAGCTCGTCGATGCGCAGCGGCGTCTGCTGCGGCTCGCCGCGCTTCAGGAAGCCGCGGATGCGCGCGATCACGTCGCTGGCACGGTTCGCGTCGCGGATGATGCGCTGGATCGCGGCATGCGCCTCGCCCTGGTTCGGTGGGTCGGCGCCGAGCCAGCGCGTGCAGGCGTGGCCGTTGGCAACGATCGCTGCGAGCGGCTGGTTCACGTCGTGCGCGATCGAGGCGGCGAGCTCGCCCATCGCGGTCACGCGGGTCACCCGAGCCAGCTCGTTGCGCACCGTCGCGAGCGCCTCTTCGGCGAGCCGGCGCTCGCTGATGTCCTGCACGATGCGCATGAGCATCGGCTCCATGCGCTCGGTGCCGGGGATGATGGACACGCTGACGTTGGCCCAGACGAAGCTGCCGTCGCTACGCCGGTAGCGCCGCTGCACGCGGTACTCGTCGACCTCGCCGGCAACGACCCGGGCGAGCCGGGCGCGCACCACGTCACGCTCGTCCTCCGGCGTGAGCTGCGCCAGCGACATCTCGCGCAGCTGCGCCTCGGTGTAGCCGAGCAGGCTGCAGAACGCGGGGTTGGCCGAGAGCACGCGCCCGCCCAAGTCAGTGAGCGCGATGCCAGCTGCCGAGTTCTCGTAGACGGCGCGCCAGCGGTGTTCGGAATCGCGCAGCGCCTCCACGCTGCGCTGCAACGCCTGCCGGTTGGCGATGATCTGCTGCGTCAGCTGCGAGAGATCCTGGTCCTGGCTCGCCAGCTCGGTCTGCAGCGCATCGCGTGCACGTTTCATCATCAGTAAATTGTGAACGCGGGCGCGCAACTCGTGCGGCGAGAACGGCTTGGTGACGTAGTCCTGCACCGATTCAGCGAGCAGCTTGACGCGAAGTTCTTCGTCCGCCTTCGCTGAGAGCACCAGCACCGGCACCTGGGCGAGCGCGGGGCGTTGGCGCAGTTCGGTCACGAGTGCATCGCCCCCAAGCCGGGGCATCATCAGGTCGGTGACGATCAGATCCGGCGGCTCGGCGATCGCGCGTTCCAGCGCCTCCTGGCCATCTGCGGCGGTTATCACGACGCACTCGCCGGCCAGTACGTCGGAGATGAATCGCCGCATCTCGGCGTTGTCTTCGGCCACGAGCACCCGCGGCATGTCCGGCCTGCCGTCGCTCGCAACCGCATTCCGCTGAGTCATAGGCCGTTCTTCGATGCCGAGCGCCGAAACAACACTCGAATCCACCGGCGGCAAAGACACGCCCACATCGCGGACATAGACGCCCGGCGGCGCAGCGAGCGGCAAGGCGACCTGAAATACCGCGCCGCCATCGGCCGCGTTCCACGTCTGGATCGTTCCCCCGTGCAGCTCGACGAAGTCCTTGGCGATCGCCAGCCCCAGCCCGCTGCCGCTGAACTCGCGTGTGGTGCCACCTTGCGCCTGCCGGAAACGCTCGAAGATCGCTTCGCGCATGTCGGGTCGCACGCCCGGCCCGCTGTCCTGCACGCTCAGTCGCAGACCGGCGGAACCGGCGGCCTCGAGCACACAACGGATGCGCCCGCCGGCAGGCGTAAATTTGAAGGCGTTGGACAGCAGGTTCAGGAGCACGCGGTCGAACTTCTCAGGGTCCACGTCCGCCTGCAAACTGGCCGGCGCGACGATCACGCAAGACAACGAGCGTCGCGGCGCGAGGCCATCGAAGTGCCGCGCCACCGCACGCACGCGCGACGCGACATCGACGCGGGCATAGGCCAGCGTCAGCTTGCCGGCATCGAACTTTGCCAGATCGAGCAGGTCGTTGACATGCTTGAGCAAGGTCGCGGCGTTGCGGTGGATCACCCTCAGATCGCGCTGCTGCTGTTCGGTGAGGTTGTCGCCGTTGGCGAGGATCGATTCGGCCGGGCCGAGGATCAGTGCCAGCGGCGTGCGCAGCTCGTGGCTGATGTTGGCGAAGAAGTCGCTCTTGAGCTGGACGAGCTGCTGGCGCTGCTCGAGCAACTGCCGCAGCTCCTCGTTCTTTCGCGCGCTCTCGGTTTCGACGCGCTTCTTCTCGGTGATGTCGCGCCCTTCGGGCAGCAGGAAGACGACCCGGCCCTCGTGATCCTTTACCGGCAGCAGCGAATAGTCGATCGTGATCGTCTGCGCGCCACCGTCACGGCCGTAGATCTCGGCGTCGCAGCGGACGAACTCACCCTGCGCGGCGCGCCGGATCAGCTCGCGGTGGAACTCGCGCGACTCGTTCGTCACGGCCCACCAACGGCCCTCCCAGAACGGTGTGCCGCGAATTTCGTCAAGGCGCATGCCCGTGCCTTCGAGTGCGGCGCGGTTGAATTCGAGAACCATCCCGTCGGGGTCGAGCAGGCCGGCAAAGTGCACCATCTCGTCCAGTACGATGCGGGCGAGTTTCTGGTGGCGCGTGCGCGGCGCGTCGTGTGCGGACAGCGACACGTCGCGGACGCGAACCGCCGCTGCGTCATCGGCGGGCTGCGGGCGGATGGTCGTCGGCATGCGTTACCTCAGGCACGAAAAGCGAGAGCCTGATTCAAAGCGCGAGGATAGCGCGGCCGCCGCGCGGCTTAGCGCAAGCGGCGCCGCGCGGCCGGTTCTGTCGCAATACGCCGGTGCTGACAGACCGAGCGGAGAAGGGCGACGGGGATGAAGCAGATGCTTCAGGCGTTGTGCGGTGCTCAAGCGGATGCACTACGCGAACGGCAGCCGGCTAGTGCCGGTCCGACAGTGATATGGCAAACAATCCAGGTCCAGGATTTCGACATCATCACTGTTCTCTACGATGCAAAGGAGAGTGAACCAAACCGTGGGAGGCCGAATCATGCAGCCTGGCGCGCGTGCGACGAGTTCGCGCCCGGCATCTTGGCCAATGCGGCGAGTCGCCGCACCGAGAGTTCCCCATTGAGATCGGCAACTCTGACCTGCGCCAGGCAGTGCGCCCCTTCATCGGTCCATCGCTGTCGGCGCCGATTTCAAGTTGACCCACCCTGCCGATCTCAGCTTGACCCGGGGATGGGAGCCGGCGTTGTACCTGCCGACTGTGGATAACTGTAGCTCTTTGCTCCTTTCAGTCGCTGTTTGAACTTGGTGTGTGCGGTG
>JANXXS010000059.1 GCA_025350505.1 Burkholderiales bacterium | reverse complement strand
GGCCGGCGCCGAGGTGTCGACCGAGTTCGGCGAGTTCCTCGAATTCGAGACGCTCACGCTCTGCCCGATCGACGCGCGCTGCCTCGAGCCCTCTCTGTTGCGCGCCGACGAGATCGCCTGGCTCGACGCCTATCACCGCGTCGTGCGCGAGCGCCTTTCGCCGCTCGTCTCGGGCGCGGCGCTGGCCTGGCTCGAACGTCGCACGGCGCCGCTTTCCTAGCGTCTTTTTCCCGCTCGAGCGGGTGGCCCTCCCGCCGCGTCGTCGCGTTCGTCGCGCCTCGGCGCAGTTCGTCCGCGTCAAGGCCGGCTTCGTCGCAAGGCACTGTCGCGAAGCGTCGCGGCTGCCTAGAGTTCGCTCCATCGCAAGCCCGACAACGTCTTCAAGGAGCCCAGCATGATCAGCCGCCTCACTCTCGCCGCCGCCGTCTTCGCCGTCCTCGCCACGGCCACCCTCACCTTCGCCGCCGAGTCGCGCCAGCAGCAGCGCGCCGAGCCGGCACGCAACAGCGCCGTCGTCACCGCCGCCGGCGGCATCGTCGTCCTGCCGCGCGTCGAAGTCATCGGCCACCGCACGCGCTGAACCGGCGCGCGCGGATCGCCGCGCAAAACCAGGCTCCCGGGCCGCACGAGTTGCCTCGTGCGGCCCGTTTTCTTTGCGGCGACGCCGCGCCGTGCCATGGATTGCTCACCGAAGGCGGTCAAGGAATCGCCGGGGGTACCGAAATGAGAAGGGTCGGCGCTCCCGTGGTGGGACCTCCGCAACCGATCCTGCCCGGCATTGCCCGCGACATGAATTTCCTGGAAAGCCATCGCTTGCTGCCCTGCATCGCGGGATTCGTGATCAGCGCCGCCTTGCTCTGGCTGGGCGCCGAGGTGTTCGCCGCGGCGCGGGCCCGCACCCAGCGGAGCGGCCGGCGGCTGCTCGCGGCGGCGCTCGTCATCGTCGGCAGCGGACTTTGGTGGCCCGGCCACTTTCTCGAGCCGGCCGAGGTGGTCGGCAGCGCCGCCGGCGGCATCCCCGTGGTCGCCGCGGGCCTGGCGCTCGCCCTGGCCGGCCTGGCCGGCGCCACCGCCGTCGCCGGAACGCGCAAGACGCTGCCCGCCTTTGCCGGCCTCGCCTTGTTGACCCTGATCGTCGCCTACGCGCACACGCTGTTCGCGACGCCGGGCCTCTTTCGCGCCAGCGCAGCCATCGGCCCGTGGGGCCCGAGCCTGGCCATTCTGGTGCTGGCGACAGCCTTGGTCACGATCGGCCTCGAGTTCAAGCCGAGCCGCAAGGTGCGCGCGGCGCGGGCCGCCGGCGCTGCGCTCGGCGCCCTGCTCCTGACGCTGGCCACCGCCTCGCCGGGCGAGCCGGCGAGCGCCCTGATGCCGGCCTGGACCGAGGCGCTGCTGCTCGGCACCCTGTTGCTGACCGGCGCCGTCCTGCTCGAGGCACTGGGCGCACCGCCGGCACGCGATTCCGAGCCCTCGCGGCGCGCCGCCGCCAGCGTTGCACCGATGGTCGACAGCCTGACGCAATTGCCGACGCGGGTCTACTTCGAGGATCGGCTCGCCGCGGCCGCCACCAAGGCCGACGCCAACGCGAGCCGGCTGGCCTTGCTCTTCATCGACCTCGACGGCTTCAAGCCGGTCAACGACACGTATGGCCACTCGATCGGCGACCTCGTCCTCGAGCAGGTCGGCCAGCGCCTGAAGGCGATGTCGCGCGGCAAGGACGTCGTGGCGCGGGTCGGCGGCGACGAGTTCCTGCTCCTGCTCACCAACGTCACCGCCGAAGAGGCCGTTGCCCAGGTCGCGGCGCGCCTGATCCAGGGCCTTTCGCATCCCTACGCGGTCGATGGCCGCGAGGTCATGATCTCGTGCTCGGTCGGCATCGCCATGTACCCGGACGGTTGCAGCCACGCCAAGCTGATCGCCCGCGCCGACGCCGCGATGTACGCCTCCAAGCGCGCCGGCGGCTCGAACCACTGCTTCTATTCGCCGGCCATGGACGCCGACGCCGAAGCGCAGTTCACCTTGCTGCGCGACCTGCGCAAGGCGGTCGCGGCCAAGGAGTTCGAGCTCTTCTACCAGCCGAAGATCGACGCCAAGAGCGGCAAGGTGACCGCCGTCGAGGCGCTCTTGCGCTGGAAGCACCCGACCCGCGGCGTGCTGCTGCCCAACACCTTCATCCCCATCGCCGAGCGCTTCGGCCTGATCGGCCAGATCGGCAACTGGGTCATCGAAGACGCCTGCCGGCAGAGCCGCCAGTGGCGCGACAAGGGCCTGCGCATGCGCGTCGCGATCAATCTCTCGGCGCACCAGATGCGCCAGGACGACATCGTCGAGCGCATCACCGGCGCGCTCGAGCAATACAAGATCCACCCGTCGCTGCTGACCTGCGAGATCACCGAATCGGCGGCGATGGAAGACACGAAGACGACGCAGGCGACCTTCCGCCGCCTCGGCGAGCTGGGTACGCACCTGTCGATCGACGACTTCGGCACCGGCTACTCGAGCCTCAGCTATCTGCGCAAGCTCCCGGCCGAGGAGTTGAAGATCGACCGCAGCTTCATCATGGACCTCGAGCACAGCGCCGACGCGCGCGCCGTCGTCGACGCCGTCATCAAACTCGCGCATGCGCTCGGCCTGAAAGTGGTGGCCGAGGGCGTAGAGAACCAGCGCCAGCAAAAGGTCCTCGAAGACATGCAGTGCGACGAGCTGCAGGGCTTCCTCTTCGCCAAGCCGATGTCGGGCCGAGCCCTCCTGCTCTGGGCGATGAACGACCGCCAGGAGACAGCCGTTTTCAGGCCCTCGCTGTTCGACGAGACGAGGCAGTCGGAGCGCGCCTGAGGGCGTGTTCCCGGTGCCATCGGCCTCGGCATCGATGCGGCTCGTCGGCGCCGCCGGCCCTTCGTCGCAGCAAAGTCCCGGTTCGTCGCAACGCGCTATGAACCGTCACACGCGCCACCTAAAGTGCCATCAACGCATCGAGATCGGTGCGTCGATCCACCGGGCGAACATCATGTCCGACAACATCCTTTCCGCCGTCCTGACCTTCAGCCTTCTGGCCGGTGGCACGGCCGCGATCGGCTCGGAGATGTTCAACGTTCGCGCCGCGGCGAAGCCCACGCAAGTCGTGACGCTGCCCAAGGTGACGATCGTCGCCCATCGCGTCGCGCCGCTCGAGGTGGTGACGCTGCCGCGGGTCGAGATCACGGGCCACCGCGACGCCGCGACGCGGGTCGCGCTCGAAACGCAATCCAGCGAGGCGCAGCGCGTGCAGTGACGCGCCGGCCCGCGTGGCATTTCACATCTGCCGGAAGACGTGCAGGAAGCTGCGGCTCACGGGAAGCACCTCGCGGCGTCCCTTGAGCCGCACCTCGGCGGTGTCGTTGAAGCCTCGGTCGACCTGCGCCACCTGACGCAGATTGACGATCACCGAGCGGTGGATCTGCGCGAAGCTGTCCGGATCGAGCTCGTCGGCGAGCTCGCGGATCGGCCTGCGGATCAGTGCCTCGCCGCCTTCCCACGCCACCAGGGTGTACTTCTCGTCGGAGCGCAGGAAGGCGATCTGCTCGACCGGGATCAGGCGCACGCTCGACGCGACCGAGGCGCGAATCCACTGCAGGTACTTGCGTCCCTCGCCGCCGCCGCGCAGCTTCAGCTCGGCGGCCAGCTTGTCGAGCACCGCCTCGATGCCCGGCAGCGACGTCGACGGCGGCGCCGCCAGTCGCGCCTTCAGCCGCGCCACCGAATCGGCCAGGCGCGCCTCGTCGAAGGGCTTGACCACGTAGTCGATGGCGCCGTGCTCGAAGGCCTGCACCGCGTAGTGCTCGTGCGCGGTGACGAAGACGATCTCGGCGCGGCGCGCGATCGATCGCGCCGCGTCGATGCCGTTCAGTCCCGGCATGTGCACGTCGAGAAAAGCGACCCGCGGAAGATGCGTTTCGAAGAGCTCGATCGCCTCGCGACCGTTCCTCGCCTCGGCGACGATGAGCAGCTCGGGCCACAGCCGGGCAAGGTGCGCGCGCAGCCGCTCGCGCAGCAGCGGCTCGTCGTCGGCGATGAGGGCGGTCGGCGCGCTCATGACGCCATGGCGACAGGGGCGACCGGATTCGCCGGCACGACGATCTCGGCGCTCAGCCCGTGCGGCAGGGCGTCGTGCAGCTCGAGCCGCGCAGCTCCGCCAAAGCGGCCGCGCAGACGGCTCTCGAGGTTGGCCAGGCCGGTGCCGGACACCGCCGACTCGCTCATGCCGGGGCCGGTGTCGGCGACGACGACGCGGATGGCCGCGCCGTCCGCCTCGCGGCGCGCGCTGACGTCGATGCGGCCGCCCTGCTCGCCCGGATCGATGCCGTGGCGCACCGCGTTCTCGACCAGGGTCAGCACGCTCATCGGCAGGAACTCGCGCGCGGCGATGTCGTCGGCGACGTCGATCGAGAAGGCCAGCCGGTCGGGCATGCGCATGCGCATCAGCTCGAGGTAGGCGCGCACCAGCGAGATCTCGTTGGCCAGAGTCGGCGAGCCGCCGTGCAGCCGCGGCATGGCGGCGCGCAGATAGGCAATCAGGCTCTTCAGCACCGGCGCCGCCTGCGCCGACCCCGATTCGACGAGCGCCTGCACATTGGCCAGGGTGTTGAAAAGAAAGTGCGGCTCGATCTGCGCCTGCAGCAGCTTGAGGCGCGCGTCGAGGGCCTCTTTTTCGAGCGTGCTTCGCTCGAGCGCGAAGGCGAGCTGCGCCGCGCGCGCCTGCGCGTCACGCTCGCGGTAGAGCGCGCCGAGCGCGACCAGCGGCGCGATCACCAGCACCGTGCCCGTGATATAGATGAAGCCCCACAGCCGCCCTTCGTGCGCGAGCATCTCGCGCAGGTCGCCGCCGACGCTCGGCAGGTACGCGAGCAGCGTGGCGACCGGCGCGGCAAGAGCGACGGCGAGCACCTGCGCCAGCCACGGTGGTACGCGGCTCGGGTGCCAGGCGCCGGCCGCGCCGAAGACCAGCAGCAGCAGCGCGGCGATGAAGACCATGCGGCCGAGCAGCACGCCGAACGGCACCGAGAACACGGGGTTCAGCACCGCCGCCGCGCTCATCGCCAGCAGGCCGGCGACTGCGGCGCGTCTCCATGTCAGGGTGCCGATGATCGCCCGCCAGGCGGGACGCAGCGTCGGGGTCGCGGTGTCGGCCGGGTTCATGCGACGAACGATAGCCGGCCACGCCACCTGCCGGACGCCGGTGCGACGAAGCGCCGGAAGCGCGGCGTGAGTTGCGGTCGAGCCCGCCTTGTCAGCCTGAACGAAGTGAAGGATCTCGATGCGGCGCCGCGATCCTTCGCTCCGCTCAGGATGACATCGGACTCACGCGCCGCTGCGCTGCAGCCTGGCGCCGATCGCCTGCTCGAGCGTGTCGGCGCTGTCGGCCAGGTGGGCGCGCGCCTCTTCGCTCAGGCCGTCGCGGTGACTGGCGACGCGGATCCGCTCGAGCAGCGCCTTGGCCTGAACGCGGACGATGCTGCGCGTATCGGCGCGGGTCGAGGCGCCCGGGCGCAGCAGCATCGCGGCGATTCGATTGACCTGGTCGCGCTGCACCTCCCGGCGCAGCGGCGCGATGTCGCCCCGGCCGCCGAGCTCGCTCCACACCGCCTGCGTCAGCCGGCTGTAGAGCTCCGGCATGCGCAGGGCGCGGGCCGTGCCGGCCGGCGACTTCTCGCTGCTTTCGAGCAGGCGCGTCGCCACCGTGTCGCTCATCAGGACCGCAAGCAGCGCCCGCTGCAGGCCGAGCACCTGCTCCGAGGGCGAATAGTCGGTCTGGGCCGAGCCTTCGCCACCGCGCAAGGCGTCGAACCGCTCGCTGAAGTCGGTGCCGAGCCTGCGTTGCAGGGCCGGCGAGACGCGCAGGCTGTCGGCCGAGAGCAGGCTGCCGGTGATCAGGTCGAGGGCTTCGCGCTGCTCGGCCACCGGCACCGGCGTGAGCGGATCGCGGCCGGTGCCCGGCGCGTCGCGCACCGTGCGCACGCCGCCGATCTGCCGCGACAGCACGTTGGCGGCGCGCGCCACGTCGCGGATCGCATAGCTGACCGAGCGCTTCAGCACGTTGTAATCCTGGTCGGCGCGCAGCGTGCGTGTCTCCTGGCGCTTGAGCAGCTCCTGGGCGATGGCGATGCGCTTCTTGGCGAAGACGATGACGTCGCTGCCCAGGTCGAACTGCAGCGTTTCCGGGTCGATGCCGAGGAAGTTGTCTTCGTCGGTGCCGTAGGCCAGCAACGGCTCAGCGCTGCGCCCGGCGATCTTCTCGAGCGCCGCCTTCTCGTCGGTCGGCGAGGTGTCGACCGGCAGCGGCCGGTAGGCGTATTCGATCGCCCAGTAGTCGTAGGGGCCGAGGGTGTCGTTGAACGGCGTGCCGTACCGCTCGCGCGGCTCGTCGGCCGAGTTGAGGTTGATCGGCGCGTACTCCATGACCGAGCCGGTGATGCCGTGTTCCTTCGTGAACGCCGCGTCGGCGAGCTGCGCCTGCGTGTAGGCGCGCGACGAGCGGAAGTTGTGGCGCAGGCCGAGCGTGTGCCCGACCTCGTGCATCGTCGTGTCCTTCAGGTAGGCGTTGACGAAGGCCTCGGCTTCGGGACTGTCGGGGTCGAGGTCGCCGCGCGCCTCGAGCACGTCGGTGGCATAGCTCAGTTGCTCGGCGGCGAGCTCGGCGTAGCTACAGACGCGACCGCTCATGAGCATGGCCCGCTGCTCCGGCGTCACGTCGCCGCTGCCGAAGGGGTTGTCGATGCCGGTCGAAGACAGGATCTGCGAGCGCGCGGCGCGGATGTTGCGCGACGACAAGCTCTCGATGCCGATGTCGGCGTCGAGGATCTCGCCGCTGCGCGGGTCGACGTGGCTCGGCCCGATCGCGCCGAAGGTCGGCGACGCGTTCGTCATCCAGCGGATCGAGGCGACGCCGAAGTCGAGCGTGTCGAACTCGGCATCGTCGGGCTGCACCTCGACGCGAACGGCGTTCAGGAAGCCGATCTTCTCGAAGGCCTTGTTCCATTCGAGCACGCCGGCGGTGATCGCCGGGCGGTACTTGAAGGGAACCGTCTTGTCGATCCAGTAGACGATCGGCTTGACCGGCTCGGACAGCGCCGCGTCGGGATCCTTTTTCTCGAGGCGCCAGCGGTTGACGTAGCGCTGCCGCGGCGTGCGCTGCAGATCGTTGCTGAAGTCGAGGCGATCGCTTTCGAAATAGCCGACGCGCGGATCGGCCTTGCGGCCGTGCATCGGCTCGGCGGGCAGGCGCGCGATCGAATAGTGGATACCGAAGAAGAGGCTGCGCGGATCGGGCACCGAGCGCGGCGCCGAAGGCTGCGGCACACCCGGCGGCGAGCCGGGCTGCGGCACCGAGATCGACGCCGTCGCGTAGTGGCCGAGCACCTCGAGCACGAGCAGGTCGGGCGTGGCGCGCGCCTTGGTGATCGCCGAGTTGCGCGCGTCGAACGAATAGCCCTGGCGATAGCTGCGTTGCAGGTCCATGCCGAGGCCGAGCAGGTCGGCGAGGAAGAGCTGGTTGGCCTCGACCAGCACCGTCTTGCGCTCGGGCTGGGGCAGGCTCAGCACCGGCGCGCTGGCGAGCAGGCTGGGCGAGTAGCCGGCCTCGATCGCGTAGGCCTCGGGCGTGCCCGGTTTGGCGAAATAGCCGATGTTGCGCCAGACCATCTGCACCTGGTTGTAGACGCGGCGAAACTCGATGATGCCGCTGTCTTCCATCAGGCCGCCGAAAAAACTCCGCTCGCCGATGCCGCTCTTCAGCTTGGTCGACAGGAAGAAGGGCTGGTTGAAGTCTTCGGGGCTCAGCTCGAACCAGATCTTGTCGTCCTTCTGCCAGATCGCGATCGTGCCGTCGGTGCGCTTGGCGTCCTTGATGACCTCGGCAAAGGGACGCAGCGCGCCCGGCGCGGCGGCGACCGGCGGTGCGCCAGGCGGGCGTAGGCCCGAGGCGGCACCGCCGGGGCCGACCGCGCCGACCGGCGCCGACGCGCCGCCGCCGGGTGCCGGTGCGGCTGAGCCAGTGACGAAGGTCTGGAAGGTGGTGCAGCCGGTCAGGACGACGCTGGCGGCGACGATCAGCCCGGGAACGCGGACCAGCGAGGAGAAGAGCGTGGGCATGCGAGGAGTCCTCGGCGTTGGGATCGAAAAGCGCATTCGATGGTACGGCGGCGGATTGGTTCTCGAAACTGGCAAAAGTCGCGATCTGCCCTCACCCCAGCCCTCTCCCGCCTCGCTGGAGAGGGCGTGGTTCAGTGCATCGGGCGGAAGCGCAGGCGCTTGGGCTTGGCGCCTTCTTCGCCGAGACGCTTCTTCTTGTCGGCCTCGTATTCCTGGTAGTTGCCGTCGAAGAAGAACCACTTCGAGTCGCCCTCGGCGGCGAGGATGTGGGTGGCGATACGGTCGAGAAACCAGCGGTCGTGGCTGATCACCATGATCGAGCCGGCGAATTCGAGCAGGGCGTCTTCCAGCGCGCGCAAGGTTTCGACGTCGAGGTCATTCGACGGCTCGTCGAGCATCAGCACATTGGCGCCGGCGATCAGCGTCTTGGCCAGATGCAGCCGCCCGCGTTCGCCGCCCGACAGGTTGCCGACCAGCTTTTGCTGGTCGTTGCCCTTGAAGTTGAACTTGCCGAGATAGGCACGGCTCGGCATCACGAACTTGCCTACGACCAGGTTGTCGAGCCCACCAGAGACGTCCTGCCAGACCGTCTTGTCGTTCTCCAGATCTTCGCGGCTCTGCTCGACGAAGGCCATCTTCACGGTGGCGCCGGTCTTGACGGTGCCGCTGTCGGGCTTTTCCTTGCCCGCGATCATGCGAAACAGCGTCGACTTGCCTGCGCCGTTCGGGCCGATGATGCCGACGATCGCCCCAGCCGGGACCTTGAAGCTCAAGTCGTCGATGAGCAGGCGGTCGCCGAAGCTCTTCGAGACGTGCTCGAACTCGATCACTTCATGGCCGAGGCGGTCGGCGACCGGGATGAAGATCTCGTTGGTTTCGTTGCGCTTCTGGTAGTCGACGTCCGAGAGTTCCTCGAAGCGGGCCAGGCGCGCCTTGCTCTTGGCCTGGCGGCCCTTCGGGTTCTGGCGCACCCACTCGAGCTCCTTCTTCATCGCCTTGGTGCGCGCGTCCTCGGTCTTCTGCTCCTGCTCGAGCCGCGCTTCCTTCTGCTCGAGCCAGAGGCTGTAGTTGCCTTTGTACGGAATGCCGGCGCCGCGGTCGAGCTCGAGGATCCACTCGGCCGCGTTGTCGAGAAAGTAGCGATCGTGGGTGATGGCGACGACGGTGCCCGGAAAGCGCAGCAGGAACTGCTCGAGCCAGTCGACGCTTTCGGCGTCGAGGTGGTTGGTCGGCTCGTCGAGCAGCAGCATGTCGGGGCGCGAGAGCAGCATGCGGCAGAGCGCGACGCGGCGCTTCTCGCCGCCCGAAAGCTGGCCG
>JANXXS010000057.1 GCA_025350505.1 Burkholderiales bacterium | reverse complement strand
GCCGAAGACGCGCGTCCAGGCGGTGATGCGGTCGAGGTCGCCGAGCGCGCGCTGCAGGCTGCCGAAGACCGAGAGCGCGACCAGACGCGCCGCCGCGTAGCCCTGCTCGATCGTCAAATCGCTGCCGACCTTGCCGAGCGGATGGGCGAGCGAGCCGTCGACGTTCTGCGGGCCGTGCCCCGAGACGAAGGCGCGTGTGCCGACGACGCGCACCATGGCAAAGGGCAGCACCACGCCGGGCGGCGGCTTCAAAGGCGCAGGCAGGACGAGGCCGAGAGCGGCGAGCTTGGATTCGATGTGGGCCATGGTGGGTCTCAGGGGATCGTGGGGTCGCCTGCCGCTTGCACGGGTGCTGCGAAGCCGCGGTTGACGACGATCAGGATTTTCGTGCCGGCGGCGCTGCCGGACAGATACGCGTGCGGCGTGCTGCTGTCGAAGAGCGCGCTCGCGCCCGCCTTCATGATGCGCGGCGGCTGGCCTTCCATGTGCAGCACCAGGGTGCCGGAGAGGACGTAGCAGAACTCCTCGCCGCGGTGGCCGATCAGGCCGCCGACGTCTGCCATGTCGCGCGCGTGCACGTCGACCAGCAGCGGCAACGAGCGCGCCGATTCGACCGGGTGCAGCACGGTGGCGCTCGACTCGCGGATCTTCGTCGAGCGGCCGCCCTTGCCGGCGTCGGCGAAGCTCATGACCCGCTCGCCCGGCACCAGGTGGCGCGGCCCCACCAGGTCGCCCCAGTCGACCTCGAGGCCCATCATGACGCGCGCCAGCACGCCGAAGGTCGGCGACATCTTGCTGTTCTCGATTCGCGAGAGCGTCGCGCCGGGGATGCCGCTCTTCTCGCTGAGTTGCGCCAGCGAGAGTCCGCGTGCCTCGCGCACGGCGCGTACGCGCACGCCGAGCTCCTGCGTCATCGAGTGGTCGCCTTCGGTGCGCCGCCAGCCGGCGGGCTCCTTGCTCTTCTTCGC
This sequence comes from Burkholderiales bacterium, assembly GCA_025350505.1. GTDB lineage: Bacteria > Pseudomonadota > Gammaproteobacteria > Burkholderiales > Burkholderiaceae_C > Schlegelella_A. The sequence goes on along the minus strand of JANXXS010000057.1, from coordinate 12,481 downwards.
CTTCGCTGCCGGCCGCGTCGGCGCGGCCTTGCCGCCGACGCTTTTCAAGGCGCGCGATCGCGCCGGCCGTGACGCGGCAGCGTCCGCCTTCGCGGCGACGTTCGCTTTCATCGAGAGACCTCTCCTTCCGTTGTGGCGGGCGACGGCCGCTGCGGGTAAACGCGGGCTGCCGGGCCATTGACATACCGATCCGTAACGATACAGTACGCATCGGTAACCCCTGAATCGTACACGCCTCGTCCTGCATCGTGCCTCCTGTTTTCACCACCCGCCCCGAGATCACCGGCAGCTTCGGCGTCGTCGCCGCGACGCACTGGATCGCGGCGCAGGCGGCGATGGGCGTGCTCGAGCGCGGCGGCAACGCCTTCGATGCGGCGGTGGCCGGCGGCTTCGTGCTGCAGGTGGTCGAGCCGCATCTCAACGGCGCCGGCGGCGAGGTGCCGATGCTCTACTGGAGCGAGCACGACAAACAGGTGCGCGCGTTGAACGGCCAGGGCTCGGCGCCGGCCGACGCCACGCCGGCCGCGTATCGGCGACTCGGCATGGCGCAGGTGCCCGGCATCGGCCTGCTCGCGGCGACCGTGCCCGGCGCCTTCGCGAGCTGGATGACGCTGCTGCGCGAGCACGGCACGTGGTCGCTCGCCGACGTGCTCGCACCGGCGATCGCCTATGCGAGCGAGGGCTTTCCGGTGTCGCGGCGCTTGTCGGAGGCGATCCTCGGCGTGCGGCCGCTCTTCCTCGCCGAGTGGACGACGTCTGCGGCGCAGTGGCTCGAAGGCGGCGGCGTGCCGCTGCCGGGCACCTTCATCCGCATCCCGGCGCTCGCCGCGACCTGGCGTCGCGTCATCGAGGAGGCCGAGGGCCAGGGCGGCGATCGCAGCGCCGTCATCGATGCGGCGATCCGCATCTGGCAGGAAGGCTTCGTCGCGAAAGAGATCGACCGCTTCTGCCGCGAGCAACCTACGCGCGACAGCAGCGGCGAGCGCCAGCGCGGCCTGCTCCGCCTCGACGACATGGCGGCGTGGCGGCCGCAGATCGAAGCGCCGCGGGTCGGCCGCTTCGGCCGCTACGAGGTCGCCAAATGCGGCTTCTGGAGCCAGGGGCCGATGTTCCTGCAACTGCTCGGCATGCTCGGCCACGCCGACCTCGGTGCGCACGATCCCGAGAGCGTGGCGTTCGTGCACGGCATCGCCGAGGCGACCAAGCTCGCGCTCGCCGATCGCCTGGGCTGGTACGGCACGGCGCCGGGCGCCGACAGGCAAGCGCAGAACGCCTTGCTCGACGACGGCTACGCACGCTCACGCTGGGCCGAAGTCGACGCGGCTCGCGCGTCGTCGACGCTGCGCGTCGGCCATCCGCTTGGCCGCACGGCGCGCCTGCCCGACTTCGACGTCACGGCGCGCACCTTGCGCTCGGCCGACATCCGCTTCGGCATCGGCGAACCGACCTTCGGCACGCTGCCGCCGGTCGCCGATTGGGCCGACCGCGAGATCTTCGTCGGCGAGACCTGCCAGATCGACGTCATCGACCGGCACGGCAACATGGTCGCGGCGACGCCCTCGGGCGGCTGGCTGTCGTCGAGCCCGACGATTCCGGCGCTCGGTTTCGCCCTCGGCACCCGCCTGCAGATGACCTGGTTCGACGACAGCCTGGCGACGACGCTGACGCCGCGCGTCGCGCCCTGCACCACGCTCTCGCCGTCGCTGGCGCTGCGCGACGGCGAGCCGTATCTGGTGTTCGGCACGCCGGGCGGTGACCAACAGGAGCAATGGCAGGCGCAGTTCTTCCTGCGCCACACGCTGCACGGCATGAACCTGCAGCAGGCGATCGATGCGCCGGCCTTTCACGTCAAGCACTACCCGGCGTCGTTCTGGCCGCGTCCTGTGACGCTCAACAAGCTGAGCATCGAGTCGCGATTTCCGGCCGCGACGATCGACGCGCTGAAGAGCCGCGGCCACGACGTGCAGGTTGGCGACGCCTGGTCGGAAGGGCGCCTGTGCGCCTGCAGCCGCACGCGCGACCGTCATGGCCGGCTCGTGCTGCGCGCCGCCGCGAGCCCGCGCCTCATGCAAGGCTACGCGGTCGGCCGCTGAGCGCGCGACGCCCGCCCCGAATCCCATACGCCCAGCGTCAGGAGCAACACCTCGTGAGCCTTTCGAACGACAAGCGCGCACCATCGCGCACGAAGCTGCTCATCGTCGGCGGCGGCCCGGTCGGTCTGACCATGGCGCTGCTGCTCGACCGCTTCGGCATCGACTTCGTCCTCGTCGAGCGCGCCGGCGGCGTCACCAACCATCCGAAGGCGCGCGGCTGCGACATCCGCTCGATGGAGCTGTTTCGCCAGTGGGGAATCGGCGAGAAGATCAAGGCGCGCGGACTGCCGCCCGGCTCCGACACCTTCGCGATGGTCGACAGCATCTCCGGCCGCGAATACGGCCGCACCGTGCCCGAACTCGACATCGGCCAGTCGCCGGCGTGGCGCTGCCTCGTCGCGCAGGACGTCGTCGAGGAGGAGATCTTCGACGTGATCCGTGCGTCGAAGCCCGGCTGCGTCCTCTACGACACCGAGTTCACGAGCTACAAGGACCTGGGCGGCGACGGCGTCGCCGTGCATACCCGCGACCTGAAGACCGGCCAGGCGCAGGAGTGGCGCGCCGACTACCTGATCGGTGCCGACGGCGCCGGCAGCAGCGTGCGCCGCCTCACCGACATCACGATGCGCGGGCCGGCAACGCTCGCCGTGATGGCCAATGAATTCTGGCAGGCCGACCTCTCGCACATCCCGCGGGTCACGCAGACGGCCGGCTACCGCGTGCGGCCCGAAGACCCGCGTGATGCGATATGGACCGTGCTCAACGGTGCCAGCGACCGGTGGCTCAGCGCCGGCTACGTCGGCAAGGAAGACGATGAGCGGCCGCTGCCGCGCACCGATGCCGAGGTCGTGGCCCTGGCGCGGAAGCAAACCGGCATCCCGAACCTCGAGGTCAAGGTCATCAGCCGCTCGATCTGGCGCCTCAGCCGCCAGGTCGCCGACAAGTTTCGCAGCGGCAACGTCTTTCTCGTCGGCGACGCGGCGCACCGCTTTCCGCCGAACGGCGGCTTCGGCATGAACAGCGGCATCCAGGACGCGCACAACCTAGCCTGGAAGATGCGGCTGGTCTTCGACGGGAAAGCCGGCGCCGGCCTGCTCGACAGCTACGACGTCGAGCGCAGGCCGATCGCCGAGTCGAACGCCGACTTCAGTCTGGGCAACCAGAAGCGCTTTCTCAGGACCGACGCGGCCTTGCGCAGCGGCAACATCGACGAAATCAACTTCTGGATTCGCGACAGCCACAACCATTTGCACAGCTCGGGCCAATCGCTCGGCTTTGCGTACGAGGAAGGCGCGGTGGTCCAGGACGGCACGGCGCGGGTCGCACTGCAGGCGCGCCGATACGAGCCGTCGGACCGCCCGGGCGGGCGCTTTCCGCACTGGTGGACCGACCTCGCGCGCACCCGCTCGACGCTCGACTGGTTCGACCGCGAGTTCGTGCTCGTTGCCGGGCCCAAGGCCGAAGGCTGGATCGAGGCGGCGGCAAAGGTGAGCGAGAAGACCGGCTTGCCGATCGGCGTTCGACAGCTCGATGCGGCCAACGAGTCGGATGGCATCTGGCTCGGCCTGCGCGGCGCGGTGCTGGTGCGCCCCGACGGCCACGTCGCCTGGCGCATGCCCTGGCTGCCGAGCGATCCGGTGGCCGAGCTGGGCAGCGCCGTCAACACCATCCTCTGTCGCTGACCCCGCGTTGCCATCAGGAGCACCGACCATGTCGATCTCAGGCCTCAACCACTACACGATCCGCTGCGTTCCGGGCGACCTGCCCGAGATCGTCGGCTTCTATTCGAAGGTACTGCGCCTGGTGCCCGGCGCGCGGCCGACGATGCCGCGGCCGGGCTACTGGCTCTACGGCGAAGGCCAGCCGATCGTTCATCTCTACGCCTCGCTCGACGAGCGTGTCGATGGACCGACCGGCGCCCTCGACCACATCTCGTTTCGCACGCATGGCCTGGCCGAAACGCGGGCGTTTCTGAAGAGCGAAGGCATCGTCTACGACGAATTCCCGCTGCCAGGCACCAAGATCCACCAGATCTTCCTGAAGGACCCGATGGGCCTGAAGATCGAGCTCACCTTCGACCTCGCCGAAGAGAAGAGCGATGTCTGAGCGGGTCGACATCGGCGGCGGCGTGAAGGTCGCCTGTACGGTGAGCGGCGACGGCCCGCCGCTGGTGCTGATGCACGGCGCCGAAGGCAGCCACCGCATGTTCGACGCGATCGTGCCGCACCTGGCTGCGCACTTCACGACCATCGCTTACGACCAGCGCGATTGCGGCGAGAGCGAGAACCCGGTCGCCGAATCGACGCTTGCCGACCTCGCCGACGATGCACATGCGCTCATGCGCTCACTCGGCCATGCGAAAGCGCACGTCTACGGCTCGTCGTTCGGCGGCCGGGTCGCGCAGATGCTCGCCCATCGTCATGCCCAAGCGATCGAGCGGCTCGTGCTCGGCAGCACTTGGCCTTTGCCGCAGGCGCTCGAGGCGCTGAATCCGGAAGGCGTGATGCGGATCCAGTCGCTGCGCGCGAACCTGCCAGAGAGCGCCGAGGCGCTCGCCGAGCTGTTCCTGCCCAAGGCGTTTCTCGAGACGCGGGCGGAGCTGAAGCAGATCTTTCGCAACGCGCAGCCGCAATCCGAAAGGTCGCTGCGGCGCTTTCGCACCGTCGCCGACCATCCGCCGTTCGAGCCGAGCGCGATCGCGTTGCCGACGCTCGTGCTCTTCGGCGAGATCGATCGCGTCGTGCCGCCGCGCGTCACCGAAGCGATGGCGAGGACGATGCCGAATGCCGAGCCGGTGCTGCTGCGCGGCGTCGGCCATGCCGGCGCATTGCAGGCGCCGGACGTGATCGCCGCGCACATCCGGCGCTTCTGCCTCGCATCGCACGCACACACGGAAGGAGGCGCGACATGATGACGGCCGAAGTGATCCCCATGGCGCGCGTCGCCGCCGGCACGATCGAGATTCGCCATCTCTCGAAGACCTTCGGCGCTGCCGATGCGGGCCGCGTCGTGGCGCTCCGCGACATCGACTGCGCGATCGAGAAGGGCAGCTTCGTCTCGGTCGTCGGCCCGAGCGGCTGCGGCAAGAGCACGCTGCTGCGCATCGTCGCCGGCCTGTTGCCGGCCAGCTCGGGCAGCGTCGTCATGGACGGGCAGCCGATCACCGGCACGCGCCGCGACGTCGGCTTCGTGTTCCAGAGCTCGATCCTCCTGCCATGGCGCACCATCCTCGACAACGTGCTGCTGCCGGCCGAGGTGCTCGGCCTCGAGAAGGCGGCGGCGACGCGACGCGCGAGGGAGTTGCTCGAGCTGGTCGGCCTGACCGGCTTCGAAGACAAGCTGCCGCGACAGCTGAGCGGCGGCATGCAGCAGCGCGCCTCGATCGCGCGGGCGTTGCTGCACGACCCGAAGATCCTGCTCATGGACGAGCCCTTCGGCGCCCTCGATGCGATGACGCGCGAGCAGATGAACCTCGAGCTGCAACGCATCTGGCGGGAGAGCGGCAAGACCGTGATCCTCATCACCCACTCGATTCCCGAGGCGATCTTTCTCGGCGACGTCGTGCTCGTGATGACGGCGCGACCGGGCACGCTCAAGCACGTGATCGCGGTCGACCTGCCGCGGCCGCGCGACATGGATGTGATGGCGTCACCGGAATTCGCGCGCATCGCGCACGAGATCCGCGCCTTGTTCAGCCACGCCGGGACCTTCGACTGATGGCACGCGAAAGGAGCAGGACCATGACAGCTCAGGTCTCCGACATCGACGTCCCGACCCCGACCGACGCGCCCGCCGCGCCGGCGGCGGCCCGTGTTTCGCGCTTCCGGCCGAGCCGCATGACGGTCGGCTCGCTGGTGTTGCTGGTCGTGCTGCTCGCCGTGTGGGAGTTCGGCGTGCGCCTTTTCCATGTGCCCAAGTTCCTGCTACCGCCGTTCAGCGACGTCGTCGTCGCGATGTGGGAGGGCCTGGCGACCAGCCCCTTCGCGAAAGACGGCCTCTGGCTGCACACCGGCGTCACGCTCTGGGAGATCGTGCTCGGCTTCGCGCTCGGCAGTGCCATCGGCCTGGTGCTGGCGATCGTCATCTCCGAGTTCGAGCCGGTCGAGACGCTGACGCGGCCCTACATCGCCGCCCTGCAAAGCCTGCCCAAGGTGGCGGTGGCGCCGATCATCGTCATGTGGATGGGCTTCGGCATCGGCTCGAAGGTGGCGATTGTCTGCCTCATCACCTTCTTTCCCGTGCTCGTGACGAGCATCGCCGGGTTCAAGGCGATCGACCTCGACCGCATCGACCTCCTGCGCTCGCTTTCGGCAACGCGCTGGCAGATCTTCACCAAGGCCAAGTTCCCGAGCGCCCTGCCCTACGTCTTTGCCGGCCTCGACATGGCCGCCGCGTTCTCGGTGGTCGGTGCGGTCGTCGGCGAGTTCGTCGGCGCGCAGTCGGGCCTCGGCGTGATGATCCTGCAGCACGACGGCCAGCTCGACACCGCCGGCAGCTTCGCCGTCTTCGTCATCCTTTCCCTGCTCGGCGTGGCGCTGACCAGCGCGCTGCGCCTGGTGCGCCGCCGCGTCCTGAGCTGGATGCCGGTCGACGAGTCGCACAAGACCGTGAGCGCCTGAGCGCCCGCACCTCATTCCCCGCCCGTTCCAACCTGAAGGAGCCGAACCCATGATCAGCAGAAGAGACTTCGGCCTGGCCGCCGGCGCCGTCGCGCTCGTCGGCGCGCGCGGCACCGCCCGTGCGCAGACCAAGCGCGTGTTCCGCGCCGCCAATCCGAACGCCGTGCTCGACGCGCAGCAGGCCTTCGCCACCTGCGGCCGGCACCCGAAGCTGCGCTACTACGAGATGGAAAACGTCGATCTCGAGTACGTGAACATGTCGAGCCTGGTGCAGGCGATGCTGTCGGTCTCGACCGGGCAGTCCGACTTCGCCTCGCTGGCGCCGGCGCTGTATCTGCCGGCGGTCGCCAAGGAGCCGAACCTCGGCATCATCGCCACCTACAACTGGCTGCCGCGCAACGCCAACATCGTCGTCGTCAAGCCCGATAGCCCGATCAAGACCATCGCCGACACGGTCGGCAAGAAGATCGGCATCCGCAACCAGGGCGACGGCGGCATCGTCCAGCTGCAGCTCATGTACAGCGAGCTGGGGCTGCCGACCACCGACATCAATTTCGTCGCCGTCGGCGACTCCGGCCTCGCCGGCACGGCGCTCGCCAACGGCACGGTCGACGCCTACGTCACCTTCGACGCGCAGGGCGGCCGCATCGAGGCAGTCGGCTTTCCGCTGCGCTACCTGGCGCTGCCCCCGGTCTACGGCCGGCTCTCGTCGGGCTGGTTCGGCATGAGGAAGAAAGACCTGAAGGAAGACCGCAAGAACGTGATCGGCTTCTGCCGCGCGGTGGCCAAGTCGACGCTTTTCGCACACAGCAATTTGGCGCAGGCGATCAACATCCACTGGGCGCTCTATCCGGACTCGAAGTCGCGCTCGAAGTCCGACGAGGAGAGCAGGAAGGAGATCGAGACCATCCTCGGCCAGCGCAAGGACAACTGGATTCGCCGCGCCGACGACCCGGACCAGCGCTGGGGCGCCTCGAGCGCCGAGGAGTGGAAGACCTACGTCGCGATCGCCGCGAAAAGCACGAACAACGCCAACCTGCCGCAGCAGATCGGCGACCTGAGCAACGTCTACACGAACGAGCTGGTCGACGAGATCAACAACTTCGACAAGGCGGCGATCGTCAGGCAGGCGCGCGAGTTCAAGCTCTGACGCGCCGGCGGCAAGAAACGATCAGCCGGCGCTGCTGCGCAAGGCGGTCCTGATCTTCTTGACGAAGGCCGGGTCGGCATCGCCCAGCTTGGTCGTGCGACCGACGACCCGGCCGTCGGCGTCGACCAGGATCAGCGCAGTGGTGTGATTGAACTCGCCGTCCGCCAAGGCGCGGTACTGGATACCGAGCACCGCCGCGAGCTTGCGCGCGCTCGTCGCGTCGGTCCGCGCCAAGGTCCACTGCCCTGGGTCGAGCCGGCGTTCGTCGGCGGTCTGCTTGAGCACCGCCACCGTATCGTGCACCGGGTCGAAGCTGACCATCAGCACCGGAACCCTGGCGCGCTCCTCGGCGCTCAGCTTCGCCTCGGTATCGCGCAGTGCATCGATCAGCATCGGGCAGACCGACTTGCAGGTCGTGTAGAACATGCTGACCAGCATCGGCTGGCCCCGCCGTTCGCCGAGCGAGTCGGTCTTGCCGTCCTGGTCGGTGAGGGCGACGCGCAGCTGGTAGATCGAATCCGACGGCAGTGCCGTCGGCGTGGCCAGCCCCGCGGCCGAGGCCGACTTCGCGGGCTGAAGCGCGAGCAACGTTGCGGCCGCGAAAACGACGAGCATGGTGCGCAGCGCCGGAGCGCGATCGGTTTGGTTCATGGTCATTGATCCTTTGGTGAAGCAGGCCGCGCACAGCGAAAGCCGAGGCTGGTCGTGCTGTCGGAAGCGTTGAGCGAGGAGAGAAGGGCGATGCGCATCAGCACCGCGTAGTTCTGCCGGTCCTGCAGGTTGATGGCGCCGGCGCCGCAGAACTTGAGCTTGTCGGGGTCGTCGCCGGAGCGGCTGTCGGGATTGACGAGCAATGCGTTGAAGTCGTCGACCCATTCCCAGATCAGGCCATGCATGTCGCGCACGCCGTAGTAGTCGGCGGCGCCGCCGACGCTCGCGCGTTCACTGCCCGCGGAGGTGGCGTACCAGCCGAGGATCTGCGCCAGCCACTTCGGGTCGCCGCGCGCGTCGGGGCGGCTCGCGTCGGATGCGGCGACGTACTCCCATTCGTTCCAGGTCGGCAGCCGCGCCTCCTCGCCTTCGCAGAAGGCCTCTGCGGCGAACCAGCTGACGTTGACGACGGGGCGCGTCTGAACGTCCTGTGCGAGCAAGGGTGCGGGGGAGGCCCAGTCATGGAGATAGCCGGTGTCGGCGAAGGTCCGCGCGACCCGGTCGCGCCGCCACTCCGGGTGGGCGACGACGAATGTCTCGAACTCGCCCTGCGTCACCGGCACCGCCCGCATGCTGAATGCCGCGATCGCGACCGGATCCTTGTCGGCGTCGCCGGCCAGGACGCTGCGCAGCGTCCCGGCCGCGACGTGCACGTAGTCGGGCGGGGCCGCCGTCGCCGCGCCGGAGCCGGCGATCACCGCCGCCACGAGCAGGCGCGAAAAGGTCTGCACGATCGTCTCTTCGGATGCCCGAGGTGCGTCGCTCAGTGCGTCGCGGCCGGAGCCGCTGCCTTCGCGGCGCGAACCTTCCTGACGTCGTCGGCGTGGATCTGTCCACCCGGGTTGCCCCAGGCGTTCAGCACGTAGGTCAGGATGTTGGCGACCTCGTCGTCGTTGAACTGGTTCATCGGCGGCATCACCGAGTTGTATTCGGTGCCGTTGACCGTGACCTTGCCGGCAAGCCCGTGCAGCAGGACGCTGATGGCGCGCTGCGGATCGGTGGCGAGATAGTCCGACTTGGCGAGCGGCGGGAAGACGCCTGGGAGGCCGGCTCCGTTGCCCTGGTGGCAGACCGAGCAGGTGCCCGAGAAGAGCGCCTGGCCGGCCTGGGCCTGGTCTTCCTTGGTCAGCGTGCCGGTCGCGGCTGCCCGGGTCGCGGTGACCACGGCATTCAGGTTGGCCTGCGATCGGTCGCCGACGTAGACCGAGTCGAGCTCCTTGCCCGAGTAGATCGTCTTGTCTTCCGGACCGCTGACTTTCATGATCGCCAGCGCGCCCTTGTTGAAGGCGCGGAAGATCGAGTGGTCGACCAGCACGTAGCTGCCCGGGACCTTGGTCTTGAATTCGACCGTCGCCGCGCCGCCGGCGGGAATCAGCGTCGTCTGCACGTTCTTCTGCACGTTGGTGCCGCCCTCGAAGCGGACCTTGTCGAAGATCGCGCCGATGACGTGAAAGCTCGACACCAGGTTCGGGCCGCCGTTGCCGACGAAGAGCCGGATCGTCTCGTTGGTCCTGGCGGTGATCGCCTTGTCGCCGGTGAGCGAGCCTTCGGCGCCGTTGAAGAGCACGTAGGTCGGGCGCTCGTCGATCGCCTTTTCCATGTCGAAGGGCTGCAGGCCCTTCTCGCGGTACTTGCCGGTCGTGTAGAAGTCGCCCTGCATCACGTAGTACTCGTGGTCGACCTTGGGCAGGCCTTCCGGCGGCTCGACCAGGATGAGGCCATACATGCCGTTGGCCACGTGCATGCCGACCGGCGCCGTGGCGCAGTGGTAGATGTAGACGCCCTCGTTGAGCGCCTTGAACGTGAACTGCGATTCGTGGCCCGGCGCCGTGAAGCTCGACGCCGCGCCGCCGCCCGGGCCGGTGACCCCGTGCAGGTCGATGTTGTGCGGCATCTTGTTGTTCGGGTTGTTCTTGAGGTGGAACTCGACGGTGTCGCCTTGGCGCACGCGGATGAAGCTGCCGGGCACGGTGCCGCCGAAGGTCCAGAACGTGTACGACACGCCCTCGGAAATCGCCATGTCCTTCTCCACCACCTCCAGCTCGACGATGACCTTGGCCGGCGCCTTGCGCCCCGTGGGCGGCGGCACGTTGGGCGGGCTGGTGAGGACGGCGTGGATCGGCGCACCCTGCGGCGGGCCGAAGTCGCCGGCCCACTTGACAGGCGGCGATGGCTTGTCCGCCGGGGCGGCGGCGGCGGCGCTCGCCGCGCCGAGCGCGGCGACGACCACCAGGGCAGAGACGAGGAATTTGTGGGTGGGCGATGTCACGACTGCGTACCTCCGCCGAGAGCCCGCGGTCACCGATGACCAGAAGGTTCACTCTCGATGCATCTATCGTCGGCGACGCGCTCGCGTCGGGACTTGATCCGCGTCAAGGCGAAGGCGGTGACCGCCTGCCGGTCGTGCGCGGTCTTCTCGCGATCAGGCCGCTTGGCCGTCGATGCGGACGAAGGTCGACTCCAACTCTCGCCGGCGCGCAAGGCGCCGCGCCGTCAGCCGTGGCGCGTGCGTGGCTCGAACCGGAGCACTCGCGCCAGCGTGGCCCGGTTTCGCACCAGGTCGTCGAGCATGTACCGGTCCAGGACGGCGTAGAACGCGTCGACCGCGTCGCCCAGCACGCCGCGCAGGCGGCAGGCTGGAGCGATCGGGCAGCAGGCCGGAACCTCGCCGAAGCATTCCGCCGGCATCGCCCTGCCTTCGGTCGCGCGCACGACGTTGCCGACGACGATGTCGGAGGCCGGCACCGCCAGTTGCATTCCTCCACCCTTGCCGCGCACGTTGGCGAGCAAGCCTTCCTTGCCCAGGAAGTGGACGACCTTGGTGAGGTGGCTCTCCGAAATGGCGAACGCCGTGGCCACTTCGGCGATCGTCCTGCGCCGCAGCGGATCGACCGCGAGGTAGATCAGTACACGCAGGCTGTAGTCGGTGAAGCTGGTGAGCTTCACGACCGTGCACCGGCGATGCCGCGGCGCTCTGTCGGAGTCGGGGAAGGATCGGACATGACGGCTTTGCGCGCGAGCGGGAGCTGAAGGTGCATCGAGAATGGATCAATGCTAGGCAAACGTCTTCGCAGGAACTTGATCCGCATCAAGGTTCGCGTCCGCCATCGGCCCAAAGATGCCTGATCCACCGCCCATGAGAGCTCGATGAAACAACACAGCCGCCGAACCTTCATGCTGCGCGCCGTGTCCGCAGGCGTCGCGGTCGCCACCTCGAGCGCCTACGCACAAACCGCCGGCGTGAAGCTCGACGAGGCCGACCCTCAGGCCGTCGCCCTCGGCTACAAGCAGGACACCACCAAGGTGGACGGCAAGAAGTATCCGAACCACGCGGCATCGCAGGATTGCTCCAATTGCCAGCTGTACCAGGGCAAGGCCAAGGACCCGACCGGACCGTGCACGTTGTTTGCCGGCAAGCGGGTCGCGGCGGCCGGCTGGTGCAGCGCCTGGAACAAGAAGGCCGGCTGAGCGCGGGCGGTCCGGAGCGCAGGCTTCACGCTCCGACGCGTCAGCGGCCGAAGTACTCCTTCACCGTCTCTGCCGCCACCGATTGCAGGAAGGCGGCGAGCTCGGGGTCGAGGCCGGCGGTGTACTTGTTGCCGACCGGCGACTTTTTCTCGATCGCTGCATACGCGGTGCAGGCAGCGAGATAGGTGCCGGCCAGCGTCGGATGGCGCAGGTCGGGCTGGTACAGCTCGAGCGAGGGCCGCTGTGCGATCGCTTTCGCGAAGGCGAGGCCGGCAGGAATGACGAGCGCGTCGTTGGCGTTGCCGGCGAGCGTGTACTGCTCGGCGAGCTGCGCCGTCATCTCCGGCTTGTCCTTGTAGGCCCAGGACATGAAGAGCACCGGCCGCGCGCCGTACTGCGCGACGATGGCGGCGTCTTTCTTGACCGTGTCGCGAAACGAC
>JANXXS010000399.1 GCA_025350505.1 Burkholderiales bacterium | reverse complement strand
AGCGCCTCGAGCTCGCTTTCGAGGACCCAGGGCAGGACCAGGTTCTGGTCGTGCGAGACGCGCAGTTCGCCGTGGCTGAAGCGGTCGGCGAGGTCGGCGGCGCCGTCCATCTGATCGGCCGATGCGTCGCCGGGCGGTTGGCCTGCGCGCTTGAGCGAGAGCGTTACGGCGCGAAAGCCGGCGAGCTTGTGCGGATGCGTGTTGCGCCCGAGCCAGCGCGTGTAGGCCGGGCCGCGCGTCGTATCGGCGGTGGCCGGGGGCGCTGGCGCAGCGACGACCGGTGCCACGCCTTCGGGCAGCTCGAAGCAGGCGGCTACGCGCGCCAGTTCGGCCTCGGTGAGCAGGTGCGCCGAGCCGTCGAGGTCGCGCGAGAGGATGTTCTCGAATTCCGAGGCGACCGCGTCGATGAACTTCTGGCCTTCGGCCTTGACCAGGATCTTGATGCGCGCCTTGTAGATGTTGTCGCGCCGGCCGTAGCGGTTGTAGACGCGCACGATCGCCTCGATGAAGACGAGGATCTGCTGCCAGGGCAGGAACTCGCGGATCACGGTGCCGATGATCGGTGTGCGGCCCATGCCGCCGCCGACGCGCACCTCGAAGCCGATCGTGCCGGTGTCGTTCTTCTTCAGCACGAGGCCGATGTCGTGCCACGCCGTCGCGGCGCGGTCTTCGAGCGCGCCGCTGACCGCAATCTTGAACTTGCGCGGCAGGAAGGCGAACTCCGGGTGCAGCGTGCTCCACTGGCGCAAGATCTCGCAGTAGGGGCGCGGGTCGACGATCTCGTCGGCGGCGACGCCGGCGAAGCAGTCGCTGGTGATGTTCCGGATGCAGTTGCCGCTGGTCTGGATGCCGTGCATGTCGGCATTGGCGAGGATGTCCATCGCGTCGGCCGAGTCGGCAAGGGCGATCCAGTTGTACTGGCAGTTCTGGCGCGTCGTGAAGTGGCCGAAGCCGCCGCCGCGGCCGACGTAGAGGCCGCCTTCGCGGCCGTCGAGCTCGCGGGCGATCCGGGCCAGCGCGCGCAGCTGCTTCGAGCTCAGCTCGCCGTAGGGCACGGCGACGCGCAGCATCGGCGCATGGCGCTGCACGTACCAGCCGTTTTGCAGGCGCAACGGCCGGAAGTCGTCTTCGGCAAGCTCGCCGGTGAGATGGCGCGCAAGCTGGTCACGGAACTGCGCGGCGCGCTGGTGAACGAACTGGCGGTCGAATTCTGTGTAGCGGTACATGCCTCAGGCGGGTAGTCCGGCGTTGCCGGCCGGCGGACGGCGAGAATGGCCCGCAGAGCGACGGGCACGAAGTGGCCGCTTCGCGACGAAACGCGTGACTGTAGGCGAGACCGTGCCTGCGCACGAAACACATATTTGTTGGGTCGGTATCCGTATGGGGAATATGAAGGGCGGGGCCAGGCCCCGCCTCGATCCGGAGCAGCGGCGCCGGGTGCTCGCTGCGCTGGCGACCGGGGGCGCGTGGGCGGCGCTCGGGCTGGTGGGTTGCGCCAGCGCGCCACCGCCGGCGCCCGCACCGGCCGTCGTGGCGGCGCCGCCTCAGACCGCGCTGCCACTGCCGGTGCTGCGCCGGCCGCGCGTCGGCCTGGCCCTGGGCGGCGGCGCGGCGCGCGGCTTCGCGCACATCGGCGTCATCCAGGCGCTCGAGGAAAGCGGGCTGTCGCCCGACCTGGTCGTCGGCACGTCGGCCGGCAGCCTGGTCGCCGCGCTCTACGCCTCGGGCAAGAACGGCACCGAGTTGGCCGCGCTCGCCGACACGATGGACGAGACGGCGTTCGCCGACTGGGCCTATCCGGGCCGTGGCCTGATCCGCGGCGAGGCCCTCGCCAAGTACGTTCGCGACAAGACCGGGCACCGCCCGATCGAACAGATGAAGCTGCCGCTCGGCATCGCCGCGACCGACCTCGACAGCGGCGCCGGCATCCTGTTTCAGCGCGGCGACACCGGCACGGCGGTGCGCGCATCGAGCGCTGTTCCGGCCGTGTTCCAGCCGGTCAAGATCGGCCTGCGCGAGTATGTCGACGGCGGCCTCTCGGCGCCCGTGCCAGTACACCACGCGCGCGCCATGGGGGCGGAGTTCGTGATCGCCGTCGACATCTCGGCGGTGCCCGAAGGCAACGCCACCAGCGATCTGGCGCGCATGCTGATGCAGACCTTCGCGATCATGGGCCGCAGCATCAAGAGCTACGAGCTGCGCGATGCCGATCTGGTGCTGAGCCCCAAGCTCGCCGGCGTTTCGGGCGCCGATTTCAGCAGCCGCAAGCAATCGATTCGCGCCGGCCGCGAGGTGACACTCGCG
>JANXXS010000382.1 GCA_025350505.1 Burkholderiales bacterium | reverse complement strand
GGCGACTGCTGCGTGTTCTGCTCGTACGGCACCCTCAAGTGCCCGCCAATCCAGGCTGACGCGACGTCCTGCTGCTCGCGCTGACGACGCCCTTCGGCAGGTCGGCGAGTTGTGCAACGCACTCGAAGGAGACACACAATGGCTCGTCGATACGATCTTGTCGTCATCGGTGCCGGGACGGCGGCAATGGGGGTGGCGACCCGCGTTCGCGCAGCGGGATGGACCGTCGCCGTGGTCGACTTCCGACCGTTCGGTGGCACCTGCGCCTTGCGGGGATGCGACCCGAAGAAGATGCTCATCAGTGGCACTTCGGCGGTGGATCATGCTCGCCGCATGCGGGGCAATGGCGTCGTTGGCGAGGCGCATATCGACTGGCCGGAGTTGATGGCGTTCAAGCGCACGTTCACCGATCCCGTCCCGGAGTTGCAAGAGCGAACCTACAGGGACAAAGGCGTCGACACTTTTCAGGGCAGGGCAAGGTTCACCGGTCCCAACACGCTGGAAGTCGACGGCGAGATCCTCGACGCCAAGCACGTCGTGCTGGCGAGCGGCGCCGAGCCGATCAGGCTGAACATTCCCGGCGAAGAGCATCTGGCGACCAACGAGGACTTCCTCGCGCTCGAAGCGCTGCCGCGCCGCATCGTCCTGGTGGGAGGTGGCTATATCGCAGCCGAGTTCTCACACATCGCGGCGCTGGCGGGCGCCGAGGTCACCGTCCTGCAACACGGCGACCGCATGCTCAAGCACTTCGATGCTGATCTCGTCGGCTGGCTGATGGAAAAGTCTGCAGCGCTCGGAATCGACGTCCGGACGAGGACGTCCGTCGAGCGCGTCGAGAAGACAGACGGGGGCTATCGCGTCGGGGCGTCGGTGGACGGAACGAAGATCAGCATCGACGCAGACCTTGTAGTTCATGCCGCAGGGCGTGCTCCCTCCTTCGATGCCCTGAACCTCGCGGCGGCGGGCGTCGAAGTCGAGAACGGCCGGCTCAAGCTCAACGAGTTTCTGCAGAGCATGTCGAATCCGGCCGTCTATGCCGCTGGCGACGCCGCCCAGAAGGGACCGCCGCTGACACCTGTCTCGAGCCACGATGCGAAGGTGGTCGCCGCGAACCTCATCAAAGCAAACCACGCCCGTCCCGACTATCGGGGGGTTCCGAGCGTCGCCTTCACTCTTCCACCGATTGCCGCCGTGGGCGTGACGGAAGAGCAGGCACGTGCGAGCGGGCGAAAGTTTCGGATGCAGAGCAAGAAGGCCAGCAGCTGGTTCACTGCTCGGCAGGCCGCGGAACCCGTTTACGGCTTCAAGGTGCTAGTCGACGAAGGGACTGATCTGATCCTGGGCGCCCATCTGGTCGGACCTCGCGTGGACGAGGTGATCAACCTGTTTGCGCTCGCTATCCGACACGAGCTCACCACAGAGGACCTGAAAAAGACGATGTTCGCCTATCCGACAGGAGCATCCGACATCGGGTACATGCTTTGATGTCCCCCAAGTCCGCCAGCGCCAACCAAAGCTGGCAGATGGCCCCTGTACGCTGTGCGATGGAAACCGCTTGACTCTCGAGCGCACTCCAGGGACTACGCTTGACAGTCAGATCCCGAAACGACGAGAGCAAACATGGAAAAGCAGCATTTGGTCGAGGTGTACAGCGCCGGTTGTGCCGTCTGCGATGAGGCAGTCGCTTTGGTCAAACGCATCGCCGGCTCGTTCGAGGTGAAGGTCCATCGCATGAACGACATCGAGACAGTCAAGAAGGCGAAGTCTCTGGGCATCCGCAGCGTGCCCGCCGTCGTCATCAACGGCGAAGTCGCCGCGTGCTGCAAAGGCAACGGAATCGACGAGGCGGTCCTCAGGGTCGCTGGACTTGGAAAGGCGTAGATGTTGACGATCGGCAAACTGGCCGACTTCGCCGGGGTCACGCCCGACACCTTGCGGTTTTACGAGCGGGAGCAGCTAATGCCCGTCCCGAAGAAAAGCGAGGCGGGCTATCGCCTCTACGAAACGGACGCTGTCCGCCGCATCGGCTTCATCCGGGAAGCTCAAAGCTGCGGCTTCACCTTGGCCGAGATCGGGGAGCTTCTCGCCTTGCGTGAAAGCGAAGATGCGTGCTGCGGTGACGTTCGTCGCAGGGCGCTCGAGAAGAAGCTTCAATTGGAGACAAAGATCCGTACCCTGAAGGCCATGTCCAAAGCCTTGAATTCCCTCATCACGGATTGCGTTGAAGACGGCTTGACACATCCCGTCGGCGAA
This sequence comes from Burkholderiales bacterium, assembly GCA_025350505.1. GTDB lineage: Bacteria > Pseudomonadota > Gammaproteobacteria > Burkholderiales > Burkholderiaceae_C > Schlegelella_A. Next base: position 4,595 of record JANXXS010000382.1, on the reverse strand, counting down.
TGCCCGATCCTGGCAGCCCTCGAATCGTCGTGCGCCGCGCGTTCGGCATGAAGATCGAAATCTTCGCGGCGAGCGGTTGCAAAAGCTGTGCGGCTGCGGGAGATGCGTTGAAGAACGTCGCCGCGACAGTGTCGAGCAACGTCGCATGGCGCATGGTCAACGCCCTCGACGAGCTCGACTACGCCGTAGACCTCGGCGTGCTTAGCCTGCCGTCGGTCGCAGTGGACGGTGAACTTCTGTTTACCTCGCTCCCCTCGCCCGCGCGATTCCGGGAGGGGCTCGAAAAACACGCCAGGAAGTCCAATCCATGACGCTCGATTCGCTGGGGCTCGCTGTCGAGCACCAGGGCATCCTCGCCATCGGCATTGGCTTCGTGGCTGGGCTGCTGTTCAGCTTCAATCCGGTGGCGATCGCTTCGGTACCGGTGGCGTTGGCCTATGTGACCAAATCCAGGGACCGGTCACAGGCCGTGCGATTCGGCCTTGTCTTCGTGCTCGGCATGATCGCGATGCATGTCGCCCTGGGGTTCTTATCAGGATTGATCGGCCGCGGTCTGGAAGAGGTCATTGGCAGGCCCTGGGGAGTGGTGCTCGGTCCCATCTTGATCGCGCTCGGCGCCATCTGGATCTTCGAGCTTTCGGTGCCATTGCCAGCGCTGCCTGTTCGCGCCAGGCGTCCGAGCAGACTCTGGGGCGCGTTTCTATTGGGCATGCCCTTTTCGGTGGCCGTTTGTCCCATCTGTACGCCGGCTCTGGTGGTCTTGCTCGGAGCGACAGCGGCGCTCGGCTCGGCGCTCGTCGGGGCGCTCCTTCTCGCTGCGTTCGCCTTGGGCAGATCGGTTCCCATTCTGCTGGGGGCGTTTGCGATCGGATGGTTGAAGCGAGCTCCAGCTGTCGACAGATTTCGTCGGCCGTTCGAAGTCGTATCGGGCCTGACGATGGTGCTGGCCGGCTTCTACATGCTCAACGCATACTTCGTCTGGATTCCAGATCTGGCAGGTTAGTCAGGAAGCCATCAACTCGAAGCCAACTCATTCGCGCTGATGCCGCGCGTCGACCCGGAGGGCGGCGCGGCAGCCAAATGCGGCAACGATTCGGCCAAGCCGTTCTCAGTCGCGGCCGCGAATTGGATAGTCCTTGCTCCTGACGAATCGAATGCCCTTGAGCAGCGGATTCAAGTCCGGGCGTGAGAAAGGGGTGTTGGAGATATCGACGATCTGCACCGAGCCACCGGGATTGATGACGAAGAGCGCCGGCTCGGCGAACGGCCGATCGGTTTCTTGAGGCGAATGCGGATTCGAAACGTACAAACCGAGCTCGCGCATCTGCGCGACCGACAGGTCGTAGCCCACCGGGAACTTCCAGCCGTTCTCCGTGACTTCCGCTTGCGCCTTCTCCTGCGGGTCTGCCGAGAGGGTCGCCACCGCGACGCTTGCCTCGTAGAAGTCGTCAAGCATCTCGTTCAGCGTGCCTAGATAGGTCTTGCACAAGGGCTTGCCGCGGTACACGATCAGCAGCCGCCAGCCCGTCCTTCCGCGGGAGCGACCCGGGCCCCGGAAACCGCGTCCCAACTCAGCGCAGGAAAAATGGCCCTTGCCGACATCTTCATCGAATTCACCGAACTCTCCTTGCCTTCACGACGCTCAGGGGCCTGTCGTGAAAGACTCGGCGCCCGCCTTCGGTCAGGCGCGAACGGTGCGGGCTTCGGGACTGCCGGAGACGAGCTTGCCGTACGTCCAACCCAGCACGGCACCGAAGATGAGATGAAGAACCAGGGTCATCATGGCGGCCATCACACCCATCGACATCGCGAACAGACCCACCCCTGCCATCGGCATGAGCATCACCATCATGATCAGCCAGCCGACCACACCGATGACTATTCCGCCTACGGTCGTACTCGAACCCATGCGATGGCCCAGAGTGGCAATCGCGATCCCGTACACGACGATGCCGATCATGAAGTGCACCGCCCAACCGAGCATCGGCGAATCGGGCGAACCCATCATGCCGGCGATCATCTTCGGCAAATCCAGTGCGGGCATGACGCCCATCATGGCCTTCATGACCATCAGAACCGACAGCACCACCGTAGCGGCGAGGCCGGCCAACAACCCTTTTCCAACGTTCGACATTGCCATCTCCTTGAGACGAAGTGACTGCGGGTCGAGTCCGAGCGCGACCTCAATGACGCGATCCTGACGATTTGCCTGTTCAACTTCATGAACCGCCTTCTCGATGGGCACGGCGTCAAGGGCTCTGTAGACCTGTTTGTCGAAAGAGGGAAGGCGCTCCAGGAGCACGGCTATGCACCTCTCTTGAATTCGATGACGCCATAGCAGGTGGCGAGGAAGCGCACCCGCCTCGGCCCACGTCTGGCCGTCGATTGGGTGCGTTCTACGCCCATCGCAGCAGTCTGGGGCCGACGGCTGCGCCGATAGCCGCTGGCACGGCGATTCCGAGGACGTACCAGACGGCCAGGAAGAGCAACGTCATCTCCGTGCAGTGCACCGCATAGACGAGCGCTGCGACACTTCCGGCCAAGCCGCCGGCCGCCGCGCCGGCCCACGCCGGACGTGTCGGGGCAAGACTTCGCATCGCCAGTAGCACGCAGGCAAGTAGCGGCATCGCCAATGCGGCGATGCTGGCGACGCATACCCAGGACGTCGTTCCCTGGACCACGGTTGCACGTTGCTCGCTCGGAACATTCGCGAGACTGATCGCAGCAGAGGCCCACAAAAGTACAAGCATCACCGTTACGGCTTGCCAGGAACCACTGGCCTTGTAGCCCGGCCGCGCCAGTCGCGAAGAGGCGACGAAGAACGCCGCCGCCAGCCCCAGTGGCACCATGAATTTCAGCCAGAACATGGGCATGGCGATCGCGAAGGCCAGGTCGGGCCTCGGCCCCAGCAGGGACCACATGGCCGCGGCGGCGATCAACAGGCCGCTAGTGGTCGCCAGGGAAACACGACGCGTCGTCGTTCGCACATCGGCCTTGACCGGGCCGCGAGCGAGCATTGAGATCAGCGCCTCGGTCTTCATTTGGTGCTCCTTGCTTGCGTGGCAAGCAGCTTCAGGCCACGGTGAATTCCGACCTTGATGGCCGACTCCGACATGCCCAGATGAAGGGCGACTTCGGCGACCGATCTCCCCTCAACTTTCACCTGGACGATTGGGAGGCGATACCGGTCCGGCAACACGGCGAGCAACTGCAACAGATCGCGGCGCGCCTCGGCGGCGGCAAACTGCGGGTCCAGGAAGCCGCTGTCGTCCATATCGTCTTGGATCGGTATCTCTACTGCCCGCCTCGGCGAATGAAGGCGGATCGAATCCACCAGCTTGTAGCGCGCGATCGCGTACAGCCACGGCGTCAGGCGCTCCGAATGTCGATACGTATGGCGCTGGTTGTGCAGCGCGAGCAGGGCTTCTTGCACGAGATCCTCCACATCGTCCGGGGACGCCGCGAGCCTGCGGCGAAAATAGGCCCGCAAGTGAACGCTGCTGCGCGTCAGGAAATCCGCGTACGCCGTGTTGTCACCGTTCAGGGCCAATAACAGCAGTGCACGCAGCCTCTCCTCGATGTCGCTCAACTTGCTCATTGGAAGTTCGGTCGCCAGCCGGGTTCGGTTACAGGGGGGCGAAAAAATTGTTGGGGCTGTAACCAGAAACGCAGCGAGGTGCGACTGCCTCGGATCAATTGCCCTCCGTCGCGACGCCCGCTCGGCGGCATGATCGCTACGAGGAGGTCGAGGATGAAACGCGCGCGCGCCATCCGCTTTTGCCCACTGTGACATCTTCGCATCGTTTCGATGCATGCCTCGTCGCGTGAGCGCGACGTCCCGACGCTGGATCGCTCCAGAGGATCACGCACCAGCCGAGTGTTGACGGCGTAGTCCGCACCGATCAGGGCGACGGACGCCCTTCCGGCTGGAGCGACGCCTTTCAGCGAGGCGCCAGCGGGCTATGAAGCCGACGAGCACCAGGCCCCAACGTCGTGTCGTGAACCAGTAGGCATTGGTTCCGAAAGATTGCTGTGTGGAATCGGCGCGCGGCGAGAGCGCTAACGAAGGATTCGGCCACGGGGCGCTCCCATGGTCTGACCCGATTCCGGAACGCCCGCAGGTGCATCCGACGCCACGCACGCCAGAGCAATTTGCCGTGAGGCATTGGACACCCGTCCACTACACGACAATCGCCTGCGTTGCCAGATCGTTGCCAGAATCGGCCGTTGTGACGGCTGGCTTGCCGCCCGGTTCCGGAATCACCGCGCTCGCCCCCCAATCCAGAGCAACGCGGCAATCTGGCAACGATCTGGCAATGTCATCGGAAAGAAAAAAGCAACTAGAACCTCGAGTGCCCTAAGTGCTTGTTTTCATTCTTAATTTTGGTGGGCCCTGAGTGACTCGAACACTCGACCTACGGATTAAGAGTCCGCTGCTCTACCAACTGAGCTAAGAGCCCGAAACTGACGCCGCGTCTCGGTGGGTTTTGGTGTGGGTTGTGCGGGGCTCGAACCCACGACCTACGGATTAAAAGTCCGCTGCTCTACCAACTGAGCTAACAACCCGCCGAGCCCATGATTATAGGGTGGCGGAG
>JANXXS010000377.1 GCA_025350505.1 Burkholderiales bacterium | reverse complement strand
GGCCATCGACATCGGCCAGGTCGAAGGCGGCTTCATCCAGGGCATGGGCTGGCTGACGATGGAAGAGCTGGTCTGGCATCCGAACGACGGCTCGGCGAAGGCCGGCATGCTGCTGACGCACGCGCCGAGCACCTACAAGATCCCGACCGCCAACGACTGCCCGCCGGTCTTCGACGTTCGCCTCTGGAAAGACGGCCTGCCGGCCGGCGACAACGTCTCCGACACCATCCACCGCAGCAAGGCCACCGGCGAGCCGCCGCTGCTGTTGCCGTTCTCGGTTTTCTTCGCGATCCGCGATGCAGTCTCGGCGGCGGGCGGGCATCGCGTCGACCCGCCGCTCTCGGCGCCGGCGACGAGCGAATCGATCCTGCGCGCCGTCACCGCGGTCCGGGCTGGCAATCGGCTTACTTCACCGTAAGACGGTATCATGCTTCGATGAGTACCTCGACCGTCAGCAGCAAAGGCCAGATCGTCATTCCGGCCGCGGTCCGCGCGGACATGGAAGTCGAGCCTGGAACGCGGGTCGAGTTCGTCAAGACGCCCGACGGGTGGCTGTTGAAGCCGGCGACCCGGCCGGTGACCGCCCTCAAGGGCCTCGTGAGAAAGAAGCCCGTCAAGCCGGTGTCCATTGAAGACATGGACCTGGCGATCCGCAAGCGGGCGCGGCGCCTCTTCATGTCGCCATGATCGGCCTCGACACCAACGTCCTGGTCCGCTACATCGCGCAGGACGACACGCGCCAATCGGCCCAGGCGGGTCGCCTCATCGAGGCGCTGTCCAGCGACGAGCCGGGATTCGTCTCGATGGTCGCGCTGGCCGAGCTGGTCTGGGTGCTCGACGATGTCTACGCGATGGAACGCGACGAGCTGTCCGGGGTCGTCAGGACGCTGCTCGAGACGGACTCGATCGTCGTTCAGTCGGCACCGCTGGTCTGGCAGGCGCTGCGCGACTTCAGTTCGGGCAGCGCCGGACTGGCGGATCATCTGATCGAACGCGCCGGTTCGGCGGCAGGGTGCAGTGGCACGTTCACTTTCGACAGGAAAGCGGTCCGCAGCGCAGGCATGAAGCTGGTTGCAGCATCGTGAGCGGCGCCCTCCGAACCCTTGCCCGAACGTGGGCCGCCGAGCAGACGGCCGCTGTCGTCGTCGAAGTCGTCGAGGCACACGGATCGGTGCCGCGCGGCCCGGGCACGCGCATGCTTGTTTCTGCGTCCGAATGTGCCGGCACGATCGGTGGCGGCCACCTCGAGCTGAAGGCGATCACGGCAGCGCGGGCGCGCCTCGAACGCGGGGAGACCTCGCGGCACGAGCAGCACTTCGCGCTCGGTCCGTCGCTCGGCCAGTGCTGCGGCGGTGCGGTGACGCTCTCGTTCGCGCCGCTCGATGCGGCGGCGCTGCAACGCTGGCCTGCGTCGCAGCCGCTTTTTCACCTGCAGCTGCATGGCGCCGGCCACGTCGGCCGGGCCATCGCCACGGCGCTCGCGGCGCTCGACTGCGACGTCGACTGGTTCGACCAGCGCGACGAGGAATTTCCGGCGGCGACGAACCTCGGCTCGCCTTGGCCTGTGCACATCCGCTGCAACTCGGTCGATACGGTGGAGGCAGAGGTGCAGGGCGCGCCGCCCGGCGCCTTCTTCCTCGTCCTCACGCATGAGCACGCCCTCGACCTGCGCATCGCCGAGGCGATCCTGCGCCGCGGCGACTTCGCGTTCTTCGGCCTGATCGGCTCGAAGACCAAGCGCGCCAAGTTCACGCACCGGCTGGAAGAGCGCGGCATCGGGGCGGCGGCGATCGCGCGCATGACCTGCCCGATCGGCCTGCCCGGCATCGAAGGCAAGGAGCCCGAGGTGATCGCTGCGGGCGTCGTCGCCCAGCTGCTGCAGGAGCGAAGCCGAGTATTGCGGACAATGCCGCACGATGACGAAACGACTCCTGTCCCTCGCCGCCCTGCTCCTCTTCCCGGCCGCCGCTAGCGCCCACGAGTACTGGCTGCTGCCCGACCGCTTCGCCGCCGCGCCGGGCGACGAGGTCGGCATCGTGCATCGCGTCGGCACCGGCTGGCCGGGCGAGAACTTCCCGCGCGATCCGCGCCGCATCGTCCGCTTCGCGTTCGTCGACACCAAGGGCGAGCGGCCGATCGGCGGCGACCCGGGCGGCGACCCGGCCGGAACGGTGACGCTTCGAACCACCGGCCTCGGCCTCGCGATCTATCGATCGACCGCGTCGCGTGTCAGCCTCGAGCCGGCGCTGTTCGAGAGCTACCTACGCGACGAAGGGCTGGACGCCGTCGTCGACTGGCGGGCGGCACACGGCGAGTCGGCGCTGCCCGGCGAGGAAATGTTCTCGCGCAATGCCAAGGCGATGGTCGTCGCCACCGCCGACGGCGCCGGCCCGGCACGACTTGCTGCACTTTCGTCGCGCGACGCGCAACTCTGGCGCCGCCCGCTCGGGCTCACGCTCGAGATCGTCGCCGAGACCGACCCGCGCCAGCTCGCCTCCGGCGCGCCGTTCACGGTGCGCGTGCTCTATCGCGGCAAGCCGCTCGCCGGCACGCTCGTCAAGACTTTTGCGCAGGGCAGCGTCGTCACCGAGTCGCGGGTCCGCACCGACGCCGCCGGCCGCGCCACCATGACGCCCGGCAAGCCCGGCGTGTGGCTCGTCAACACGGTGCACATGATCGACGCGCCGGCCGGCAGCGGCGTGCGCTGGCAAAGCCTCTGGTCCTCGCTCGTCTTCGAGCTGGATCGCTAGCGCTTCGAGCGCACCGGGCTAGAAGCTGCCGCGCCCGCCGTCGACCAGCAGGTCGACGCCGGTGATGTAGGAGGCTGCGTCCGAGGCGAGGAAGAGCACCGTCGCGGCGACCTCTCCGGGCGTGCCGAAGCGCTTCATCGGGTTGCGGTCGGACCAGGCGACCTTGAGGTCGGCGACCTGCTGCTCGTTCATGCCGGCGTTGGCGAAGATCGGCGTCTCGATCGGCCCGGGGCTGACGACGTTGACGCGGATGCCCGCGCCCACCAGCTCGGCGCCGAGGCTACGGCCGAGCGAGCGCACCGCCGCCTTGCTCGCCGCGTACATGGCGCCGCCAGGGTCGCCCTTGCCGGCGGCGACCGAGGCATTGAGGACGATGGCGCCGCCGCGCGTCATCAAGGGCAGGACCTTTTGCACCGTGAAGTAGACGCCCTTGACGTTGACGTTCATGAGCTCGTCCCACTTCTGCTCGCTGATCGTCGCGATCGGCCCGAAGCCGCCGATGCCGGCATTGCAGAAGAGGACGTCGAGCCGGCCACCGCCGAACTCGCGCACCGCGGCGGCGACGCGCTCGATGCCGTCGAGGCGGCCGGTGTCGGCGGCGACGCCGGTCGCCGAAGCGCCGAGCTCCTCGACCGCGGCCGCCAGATTGGCCTCGTTGCGCCCGGAGACGACGACCTTCGCGCCCTCGGCCACGAACGCCTTCGCGACCGCGAGACCGATGCCGCTGTTGCCGCCGGTGACGAGCGCCACCTTGCCTTCGAAACGTCGTGCGTTCATGCCTGCTCCCGAGGTCGTTTGCCGATTGTGGATCGCCCCGCTGGCGCCCGCTTCGGCGCGGGCGGAAAATAGCGCACCGACCCGCCTTGGCCCGCCCGTGACGCTGCCGCTCCACACCGCCTCGCAACTCGAAAGCATCCGCGCGCAGGTGCGCGCCGGCCGCCTCGAGTGGCAGGACACGAGCGCACCCGAAGCGCACATCCCGGTCGAGAACTACACCAGCCAGCGCATACGCGATGCCGAGATCGAGCGACTGTTCCGGCCGCTGCCGCTGATCTGCGGCCATTCGAGCGAGCTCGCGCCCGGCCAGGTCATCGCCCACGACGACTACGGCGTGCCGATGCTCTTGACGCGCGACGCCGAAGGGCGGTTCCGCGCCTTCCTCAACGTCTGCCGGCACCGCGGCATGCGTCTGATCGAGAACACGGGCCAGGCGCAGCCGCGCGCCAGTGTCGTCTGCCCGTATCACGGCTGGACCTATCGGCTCGACGGGAGCCTGCGCCATCGGCTGCACGCCGAAGCCTTCGACGACTGCGGCGCCGCCGACACGAGCCTCGTCGCCCTGCCCGCCGAGGAACGGCATGGCCTGCTCTGGGTCGTGCCGACGCCGGGTGCCGGCATCGACGTCGCGGCCTGGCTCGAAGGGCTCGACGCCGAGATGCCGTTCTATGCGGTCGACAAGCTGGTCCATTTCCGCACCGTGCGTGCCGAGTATCCGGCGAACTGGAAGCTGATCACCGATGCCTTTCTCGAGGCATATCACATCCGCGTGCTGCACAAGGACACGATCTACCCGTTCTTCGCCGACGGCCTGACGGCGGGCGTGCGCTTCGGCCCACACAACCAGTCGCTGGTGGCGCGCCGCGCCGGCGAGGCGTGGGCGAAAAGCGAGGCCGAAGCGCCCGGCGACATGCCAGGCCTGTGCGAGCTGACGACGCCGAGCCAGGTCATCTTCCCGAACACGATCACCATCTTTCATCCCGACTACCTGAGCCTGGTCACGCTCTACCCGGTCGAGGCCGGCGCGCTGCGCTGGACGCACCGCATGCTGATCCCGGCCGACAAGTCCACCCCCGACTGGTCGCCGCACTGGGAAAAGACCTTTCGCCTGATCGAGGAAGGCGTGTTCCAGAAGGAAGACATCGCCTGCGCGATCGGCATCCAGCGTGGCTTTGCGAGCGGCGCCAACCGCTGGCTCACCGCCGGGCGTGCCGAGCAGGGGCTCGGCTGGTTCCACGCCGACGTCGCCCGCGCCTTGAGCAGCGTCCCGTCATTCTGAGTGAAGCGAAGGATCTCGACCGGCGCAGAGATCCTTCACTGCGTTCAGGATGACAAGCCTCAGTCGGGCTTGACCTTGGCGCGCACGATCACCGGCTGCCAGCGTTCGCGCTCCCTGGCGATGAAGGCGGCGAACTCGGCCGGCGTGCCGCCGACGGCGATCGCCGCGTCGGAATTCAATCGCTCCAGCGCCGCCGGCTCACGCATCGCCTTTGCCGCGGCAGCGGCAAGGCGATCGGTCGCGGGCTGCGCCAGGTTGGCGGGCGCGAGCAGGCCGTACCACTGCGTCATCTCGAAGCCGGGCCAGCCCTGCTCGGCCACGGTCGGCACGTCGGGCAACTGGGCGATGCGCTGCGCCGTGCCGGTGGCGATGCAGCGGAGCTTGCCGGCCTTGATGAACTGCAGGATCGCCGGCGCGCCGACCGCAGCGGCCTGCAGGCGGCCGGCCAGCAGGTCGGTGAGCTGCGGCCCGGTGCCGCGATACGGCACGTGCAGCACGAAGATGCCGGTCGCGATCTTCAGGTATTCGAAAGCGAGGTGGCCGGCGCTGCCGTTGCCGGCCGAGCCGTAGTTGAGCTGACCGGGTTTCGCCTTGGCCAGTGCGACGAACTCTTTCAGGTCCTTCGCCGGCAGGTCGGGATGGACGACATAAAGGCTCGGCACCTTGGCGAGCAGCGAGATCGGCTTGAAGTCCTTGATCGGGTCGTAGGGGAGCTTGTCGAAGATGAACGGGTTGACGGCAAGCGTGCCGATGTGGCCGAGCACCAGCGTGTGCTGGTCGGTAGCGGAAGCGACGTCGGCCATCGCCACGTTGCCGGCGCCGCCGGGCTTGTTCTCGACATAGACGCTGGTGCCGAGCAGCTTGCTCAACTCGACCGCCGTTGAGCGGGCGACGATCTCCGAGCTGCCGCCCGGCGCGAAGGGCACGACGAAGCGGATCGGCCGGCTCGGCCAAGCCGCCTGCGCGCGCGCGGGCAGGGCCGCGGGCGAGGCAAGGCCGAGCGCGGCGAGTTGCAGCAAGCGACGGCGATGCAAATCCTTCAAGGCGGCTCCGAGCGTTTCCGGTCCTGTTCAGGATAGCTCGGGCGGGTCCAGGCGCCGGAAAGGAGCCCCGGCCTCCCTCAAGTATTCTCCGCACCCATGTACATGCGGTTCTTCGGCCTGAAGCAGGAGCCGTTCTCCCTCGCCCCCGACCCGCGCTATCTCTACATGAGCAAGCGCCACCGCGAGGCGCTGGCGCATCTGCTGTACGGCGTCGGCGGCGGCGGCGGCTTCGTCCTGCTCTCGGGCGAGATCGGCGCCGGCAAGACCACCGTCTGCCGCTGCTTTCTCGAGCAGATCCCGAAGCGCTGCAACGTCGCCTACATCTTCAACCCGAAGCTCACCGTCACCGAGCTGGTCAAGTCGATCTGCGACGAGTTCAGGATCCCGGTCGAGGTGCCGCGCGGCCAGCCGGCGACGGTCAAGACCTACGTCGATGCGCTCAACGAGTTCCTGCTCAAGACGCACGCCGTCGGCCAGAACAACGTGCTCATCATCGACGAAGCGCAAATGCTTTCCGTCGACGTGCTCGAGCAGTTGCGCCTGCTCACCAACCTCGAGACCAACGAGCGCAAGCTGCTGCAGATCGTGCTGATCGGCCAGCCCGAGCTGCGCACCATGCTCGAGCAGCCCGAGCTCGAGCAACTTGCGCAGCGCGTCATCGCCCGCTTTCACCTGAAGGCGCTGTCGTCGAAGGAGACCGAGCACTACATCCGCCATCGCCTTTCGGTCGCCGGCATGACGCGGACGATTCCCTTCGACCGCAAGGCGCTGCAGCGCATCCACGAGATCGCGCGCGGCGTGCCGCGGCGCATCAACCTGCTTTGCGACCGCGCCATGCTCGGTGCCTACGCGCATGGCGTGCACCAGATCAATACCGAGGTGATCGAGAAATCGGCGCACGAGGTGTTCGGCAAATCCGAGCCGTCGGGCCCGGATCGCTCGCGCCTCGGCTCGAGTGCCGGCCTCGGCCTCTTCATCGCCACCGGCATCGCTCTCACCGCCTTGCTCGTGTTCGCGGTCTACGGTGCCTATCGCAAGTTCGCGACGCCGCCCGCGGTCGCCGCTTCGGCGCCGACGGCGCGCGCGAGTGCGGCCTCGGCTGCGGCCGGGCCGGCTTCGGCAGCGAGCGCGCTGCCGTCGGCGAGCGGCGCCGCTTCGGGTTGGGGGACGACGGCGTCGGCCCCGGCCCCGGCATCGGCGTCGGTGTCGGCATCGGCATCGGTGTTGGCATCGGCATCGGCGACGTCCGCATCGGCGACGGCGACGAGCGCGGCCTCGGCCGCTTTGCGCGCCGCGTCGGCGGCGAGCGCGGCCACCGCCTCGGCGGCCCCTGCGGTGATCGCTTCGGCGCCATCGCCGGCCGCCGCCGCGTCGTCGCCCGTCTTCGGCGCGGCCGAGTTGAAGGCGCACTGGAAAACACTCGGCGGCGACGAGAAGTCGGCCTGGCGCGAGCTCGCGCCGATGTGGAGCCTGCCCCCCGGCGAAGCCGATCCGTGCACCGCGGCGGCGAAGCAGCAGGTACGCTGCTTCAAGTTCGCGAGCACGCTGGCGATGGTGCGAAGCCTCGACCGTCCCGGCTTCATGAGCCTGCACGACGACGCCGGCCGGACGACGACGGTCGTGCTGGTCGGCCTCGGCGCCGACACCGCGACGCTGCGCGTCGAGGGCCGCGCGCAGAAGGTCTCACTCGCGGCGCTGACAAAGCTCTGGCAGGGCGAGTTCGGCACGATGTGGCGCATGCCCCCGGGCTACACGACAGCGGTCGCCGAGGGCGCCTCGGGCCCGCTTGTCGACCGGCTGGCAGCGCAGCTCGCGACGCTCGCCGGCGAGCCGGCGCCGGCGCCGAAGCAGCCCATGGATGCTGCCCTGCGCAACAAGGTCGCGCGCTTCCAGACCGCGCACGGCCTGAACGCCGTCGGCAAGGCGGGACCGACGACCTTCATGCAACTCAACCGCGCCACTGGTGTCGACGAGCCCCGGCTCGACACCGCCGCGCACTGACCGCCGCGGGCAAGAGGAAGCATGTCGTACATCCTCGATGCTCTGCGCCGCGCCGACGCCGAACGCGAACGCGGCGAAGTGCCGGGCCTGCACACGCAGCAGTTCGGCGTGCTGCCCGGCGACGACGAAGCGCCGCGCCGGCCGCGCCTGCTCATCGGCACCATCGTCGTTCTCGTCGTCGCCCTGGCCGGTGCGCTGGCCTGGAATGTCTTCGGCGGCGGCGATGCGCCGCCGAAGACGGTCGTCGTCGCGGTGCCGGTCACGCCGCCGCCGCCGCCGCTGCCGCTGCCGCTGCCGGTAGCGATGCCGCCGCTGCCCGCCGCGTCGCAGTCAATCGTCGTGGCGTCCGCAGCGCCCGCCTCGAAGGTCGCCGTCAAGGAAGCGATCGTCCGGCGCGCGCCGGTCAAGCCGGCCGTTCGGAAGGCCGACCCCGACGCGGCGCCGGCGGTCCCGGCGAGCGACCGCATCTACGCGCAGGCCGAGCTGCCCGAGTCGATCCGCCGCGAGCTGCCCAGGATCACTTACGCCGGCGGCAGTTTCAGCGCCGACAAGGCCAGCCGCATGGCGTTCCTGAACGGGCAGGTCTTCCACGAAGGCGACACCGTCGCCCCGGGCCTGGTGCTGAAGCAGATCAAGCAGAAAAGCGCGGTTCTGGCCTACAAGGGTTACCGCTTCGAGCTGGGCTCCTGACCTGCTCAGGCCTTGCCGTGCTTCGCGATCAGGTCGCGGGCGGCCTGCAGCAGCTTCTTGCCGTCGGAGCCGCGCTTGGTCATGTCGGCGACCCACTCGTCGTCGATCGCACCCGACACCTTGATGAACTCCTGCGCCTCGGCGCTGCTGAGCGTGTGGATCTGGTTGCCATGGTCGACCGCGGCCTTGCGGCCGATCGGGTCGTTGCCCTGCTGCGTCCTGCCGAGCCAGGCCGAGGTGGCCAGGCCGGAGTTCGCATCGATCACCTTCTTCAGGTCGGGCGAGAGGCTCTCGTACTTCGGCTTGTTCATCGCCATCACGAAGGTCGTCGTGTAGAGCGCCGGCACGTTCGCCGGGAACTCGGTGTGGAACTTGGTGAGCTCGTGCACCTTGACCGAAGGCACGACTTCCCACGGAATGGCACAGGCGTCGATGGTGCCCTTGGACAGCGCATCGGGAATCTGCGGCAGGGGCATGCCGACCGGCGTGGCACCGAGCGCAGCGAGCAGCTTGGTCACCTGGCGGGTCGGGCCGCGCACCTTCATGCCCTTCAGGTCGGCCGGCGACTTCACCAGCCGGGTCGCCGAATGGAACATGCCGGGGCCGTGCACGTGCAGGGCGAGGACCTGGGTCTCCTTGAACTCGTCGGGCGCCTGGGTCTGGATGTACTCCCAATACGCCTTCGAGGTGGCCTCGGCGTTGTTCATGATGAACGGAAGCTCGAAGACCTCGACATGCGGAAAGCGGCCCGCTGTGTTGCCGGGCAGCGTCCACACCACGTCGACCACGCCGTCGCGTGCCTGGTCGTAGAGCTGCACCGGCGTGCCGCCGAGCTGCATCGCCGGGTAGGCCTCGAACTTGATGCGGCCTCCCGCATCCTTCTCGACCTTTTCCATCCACGGCTTGTGCATCGACAGCCACACGTTCGACTGCGGCGCCATGAAGGTGTGGAACTTGAGCGTGACCGACTGTTGGGCCAGGCCCGACAAGGCCGGCGTTCCGAGCGCCGCCGCGGCGGCGCCCTGAAGGAGGGAGCGGCGTTTCATGAGCAAGACTCCATGGCAGCGAGGCAATGCGCGAAGGTAGCGGCAAAAGCGCGCGCCCTCGCTCGCGAGTTTCCCTAGCCGATGTATTTCACCAGCCAGAGCGAGATCGAAGGGAAGATGACGAGGACGGTCGTGCGGATCGTGTCGCTGATGAGAAACGGCATGACGCCGCGGTAGCTCTCTGCGATCGGCACGTCCTTGGCCATCCCGTTGACGACATAGACATTGAGGCCGACCGGCGGCGCGAGCATGCCGAAGCCGACCGTCATCAGCACCATGATGCCGAACCAGATCGCCACCGATTCCTTGGGCATGCCGAAGTCCAGGCCCATGATCATCGGAAAGAAGATCGGGATCGTCAGCAGGATCATCGACAGCTCGTCCATGACCGAGCCGAGCACGACGTAGAACAGCATGATCGCCACCACGACCATCACCGGCGACAGATGCCAGCCGTTGACCAGCCCGGCCAGTTGACCCGGCACCTGCGTGAGCGCGAGCGCCGCGTTCATGAGGTCGGCGCCGATGAAGATGAGGAAGATCATCGCCGAGGTCTCGGCCGTGGCGTAGAAGCAGTGCCTGAACTTCGCCCAGGTGATCTCGCGCTTGATCAGCGCGGCGACGAAGGTCGAGGCGGCGCCCACGGCGGCGCCCTCGGTCGGCGTGAAGATGCCGCCGTAGATGCCACCGAAGACGATGACGAAGATGATCGCGATCGGCACGATGCCCGACAGCGACTTCGCGGTCAGCTTGACGCGCACCGCATCGCCGGCCGGCGCCTGGCCCGGCACGACGCGCACGTAGATGGCGATGGCGATGATGTAGCCGACCATGGCGATGATGCCGGGCACCATCGCCGCAGCGAACAGCTTGGCGATGTTCTGCTCGGCGAGGATGGCGTAGATGACGAGCGGCACCGAGGGCGGGATCAGAATGCCGAGCGTGCCGCCGGCGGCGAGCGTGCCGGTCGCCAGGCGCCCGGAATAGCCGTGGCGGCGCATCTCGGGCAAGGCGACCGAGGTGATGGTTGCCGCTGTCGCCACCGACGAGCCGCAGATCGCGCCGAAGGCGCCCGAGGCGAGCACCGCGGCCATGGCGAGGCCGCCGCGGAAGCGCCCCATGACGACGCTCGCGAACTCGAACAAGGCCTTCGAGATGCCGCCCTGCGACGCGAAGTTGCCCATCAGGATGAAGAGCGGGATGACCGACAGGTCGTAGCTCGCGAAGCGCGCGAAGGCCTGGGCGTTCAGGAAGTTCGAGAAAGGGCCCCAGCCGGCCTGGGCGACGTAGCCGACCGAGCCGGCGACGAACATGGCGATCGATATCGGCGTGCGCACCGCCATCAGCAGCAGCATCAGGCCGAAGATGACTCCGGTGATCGCCAGCGGCGTCATGGTGCCTTCAGCGCCTCGCCCGGCGGCGGTGCGAAGCCTTGCCAGGCCTGTGCCAGACCGATCACGGCCGTGAGCATCATCGGCGGCACCATGGCGACATAGATCGCCCACTCGGGAAAGCCGATCAGCATCGTCCCCGAGCCCGACTTCCAGGCGTTGATGCCGCCGATCGTCGATCGCCAGGCGAGCAGGGCCATGGCCAACGCCAGCAGCAAGGCACCGAAACGGTCGAGCCCGTGCTGCACGCGTGCGGAGGACTTGGCGGTGAAGAAGTCGACGATGATGTTGCCGCGCTGCACCTGGCACCACGGCAGAAAGAGGGCGATCGCTGCACCGGCGGCGGCACCGGAAAGCTCGAAGTCGCCGACGATCGTCAAGCCGACGAGGTTGCGACCGACCAGGCTCACGCAGGTCATGAGCGTGACCGCGGTGAGAAGCACGCCGGCGGCGATGGCGCAAAGCTTGGCGAGCGATTCGAGCAGGCGCAAGGTGTCGTCCGTAGGCATCCGCTCGTCGCGGCGACGCGAAGTATCGCGGCTCGCGCCACGATTTCGTCTGGGGTAAGCCCGGCGTCGCGCCTGGCGGCAGACCAAGAGAAGGTGTCTAGATGCGGCCGAAGTACTCGCGCGCCTGCCACTCGTCCTTGTCCTCGGCCGCATCGTGGCGCGCCAGCTCGAAGCGCTTGATCCGCGTGTACCAGTCGACCACCTGTGTGCCGAAGGCGGCGACCAGCCGGTCGTCGGCCGCCAGTGCGTCGAGTGCCGCACGCAGGCTCGCCGGCAGGCGTGCGCCGCCCTCCGCGTAAGGCGCGCCCGTCGCCGGTGGCGCAGCGAGGCCGCGCTCGATGCCGTCGAGGCCAGCGTGGATCTGCGCCGCGATGTAGAGGTAGGGATTGGCCGCCGGCTCGCCCATGCGGTTCTCGATGCGTGTGCCGGCGTCGCCGGCGCGGCCGAGCACGCGCAGCATCGCGCCGCGGTTGTCGTGGCCCCAGCTGACGGCATTCGGCGCCATCGCGTTCGGCCGGAAGCGCGCGTAGGCGTTGACCGTCGGCGCGCAGAACACGGCCATGCCCGGGCCATGCGCAAGCAGGCCCGCGAGCCAGGATTCGCCACTCGCCGAAAGCACGTGCTGCGCATCGGCGAGGACCGTGCCCGGCGCCGGGGCGGTGCGTTGAAGCGCGTTCGCGCCGCTCTTCCGGTCGACCAGCGACTGGTGCAGATGCCAGCCGCTCGCCATGACGTTGGCAAAGGGCGGCAGGCAGGCAAAGCTGGCGTGATAGCCGGCGCGGCGCAGCGCCTGCGTCACGCCGTTGCGAAACGCGACCATCTGGTCGGCCGCGGTCAACGCATCGGTCGCATCGAACACCGCCTCGACCTGGCTCGGCCCGAGTTCGATCTCGAGCGATGCGAGCGGCAGTCCGAGACCCTGCGCGGTGTGCTGAACGATGCGCAGTGGCTCGTCGGCGCGGTCGGCCCAGGCTTCGGAGAGCAGGTTGTAGCCGGGATGGATCATGGTCACCGCGGGCGGCTCGCCCGGCCAGGCGGCGCGATCCGGATCGAGCGAGGCATCGTCGTGCGGCGCCGACGCGAGCCGGTAGATGTGGAACTCGACTTCGAGCCCGCACTTCAAGCCGTAGCCGGCGTCGGTGAGCCGCTCGAGCGCGCGGCGCAGGATGAAGCGCGTGTCGATGGGCACCGGCGTGGCGTCGTCGAACCACGCTTCGGCGCGCATCCAGCCGGTGTTCGGTGCCCACGGCAAGGCGCAAAAGCTCGCCGGGTCGGGCAGCAGCAGCAGGTTGTTGGCAAAGCCGAAGCCAGGCAGCGCGGCGAGCACACCGGGCTCGAACACCTTGTAGGCGGTGCGGTCCGAGGTGTCCTTGAGCAGGATCGTGCTCGCCATGCCGACGCCGCTGTCGAGCGCGCGTTGCGCCGCCGTGGCGGTCAGCGTCTTGCCGCGCAAAACGCCATGCGAATCGCACCAGCCGACGCGCACGAGGTCGATGCGCTCGTCTTTCATGCGCTGCGCGAGCGCCTCGCACGCGACCGCGCGCGAGGCGTCGGCGAAGCCGCACGCCGACGCGAAGCTGCTCACCGCGACGGCCTCACGCCGAGGAGCCTTCGAGCGTCGTCGATTCGTTCGGCGCCGCGCGCAGCCAGGCCGCGCCGTCGCGCTTCGCCGCAGCGGCGCTCGACCAGTGCGCCTGCCAGGAAGCGGCCGGGGCGATGCAGTCGATGGTGTCGGGCCCGGTCAACGGCGCCGCCTCGGCGTCGCCGGCCAGCGCCATCGGCGGCCGGCCGCCGTCGCGCACCGTTTCGATCGCCTTCAGCAGCGTGCGCCGGTTGGCGATGATCACCTTGTCGCTGCTGCCGAGATGCTCGCGCGTGCGGTCCTGGATCGGTCCCATGCTCTCGACCGCCCACTGGTCGTGCAGGTTGATGTCTTCCTCGCCCATGCCCAGGTAGGTCTTCGTGCGCTGCTCGTCGGGGTCGAAGCCCCAGTGGTTGTGCCGACCCTTCAGCGGCGCGTAGTCGGGCAGGCTGACGCAGGCGAGCCGCTGCGCGCGCATGATTTCCTTGTCGAGCGGCTCGGCGAAGCTGGTGAAGAAGCTGTACCAGTAGGTGTGCGTGTCGTCGACCGGCACGTGCATCTGCGTGATCGTGATCGTCTCCGAGAGCGGAATGACGAAGGTCGCCGGGAACGCGGCGTGGGTCACGCGCACATGCGTCAGCGCCTCGGTCATCGGCCGGAGCGCCGTCAGGCGGAGCAGCCCTTCGGCGACGCTCTCGAAGCGGATTTCCGGCTGGCAGAACTCGCGCATCACGCGCGTCATCGGCCAGCGCTCGCCGCCCGCCTCGCCGGCGCTGGCGGCGCGGAACTGGCGGCCGTAGGCATCGTCCAGCGTCGCGTCTTCGAGGTAGCGATGCAGGAACGAAGGATGCGCCGGATCGATGCCGACCTCGAAGGCCTGCAGCCAGTTGCAGTTCCAGAGGCCCTTGAAGGCAAAGCTGTGGCTGGCCGGCGCGACGAAGGCGTCGAAGCGCGGCAGCGCCGGCGGCGCCGAGCCTTCCGGGCCGAGCCAGGCGAAGAGCACGCCGGCGCGTTCCATGAGCGGATAGCTGCGCTGGCGCACCCGCGTGTGCATCTGCAGCGACGCTGGCTCGGCCGGCGTCTCGAGGCAAGTGCCGGCGGTGTCGAACTTCCAGCCGTGGAAGGGGCAGCGCAAGCCTTCCGGCTCGAGCCGGCCGAAGGCGAGGTCGGCGCCGCGATGCGGGCAGTGCCGGTCGATCAGTCCGAAACGGCCGCCGCCGTCGCGAAACAGGACCAGGTCCTGGCCGAGCAGGCGCACCGCCTTGACCGGCCGGTCGGCCATGCGCGGGTCGAGGCGCGGATCGAATTCGTCGAGCAGCGCCGCCGGCTGCCAGTAGCTGCGCAACAGCGCGCCGCACGGCGTGCCCGGGCCGCTGCGGGTGACGAGGTCGTTCTGATCGGCGTGCATGCCCGGCTCTCCGATGCGAGCCGGCCAGTCTAAACGGCGCGCGCGGCGCTTACCGACCCGACGCCTGCATGGCTGGGCGCGCGCGGTCGCCGCACGACGTCGAATACCTGGCCGTCGGCGAAACGCGGCCCGACGCATCGCGCGTCGCGCGGTCGAAGTCGCTCTTCAGTTGTCGCGACGCGTGCTCGATGCAGCGGTTCAGCACCTCGCGCAACGCCGACGAATCGTTGGCCAGCCATTGGTCGATCGTCAGCTCGGTATCGCTCTGCACTTCCTTGGCGGTCTGCCAGAGCTTGGCCGTTCCGGCGCGCCGAACGCGCACCGTGGTGACCAGGCGCAACGCAAACTCGCTCTTGCCCTCGGTGCCGACTTCGGTCACGCCGACCTCGATCGTCCAGGGCCGATCGGCGTCGATCTCGGGAAGGGGCATTTCCGCCGACGCCGAGGCCGCGGGCGCCACCGCGAGCGCGCCCGACAGGGCGGTGTCGGGCAGGCGGGCCTGCAGCTGCCGGGCGAGCAGGTCGCTGTACGGCGTCGCGACCATCTCGTCGCGCAGCGCCTTGGTCTTTTTCTCCATGGCGTCGATGCTTTCGGTGCGCACCGCGCCGATCGCGGCGCCGCTGACGGCGCCGATCGCCGTCGTCGCCGGCAGCACGGTGGCGAGGCAAAGGGGAAAGAAGGGGCCGGTCGTCATGCAGGCGAAGCCGCCGGCCAGAGCGCCGTAGCCGCGGCCGCTGCCGGCGCCAACCGCCGCGCCCATGGCCTTGCCGCCAGGCAGACCGCTGACGTCGAGCGCCGGCGGCGCCGCCATCGACACGATGCGGGCGCGGCCGAGATCGAGCTCGCTCGGCGGCGGTGGCGACGCGCAGCCGGCAGCCAGCGCGCAGACCGACGCTGCCATGAAGGCGCGCAGCCCCGGTCTCGGTACCAGGCTCGGCCCGGCGCCGGATCTCGTCGCCGGCTTCGCGATCTTCGGTGTGTTCATGGCTCGTCTCCTTTGCCGACGCACGATCTCACCCGGCCGCTGATAGGCCGATCACCGATCGCTGACAGATCCATAACGACTCGCCGCGCCGCGATCTGTAAGGCAGCTGTCGTCGATCGGTGAGCGGTCGGCGATGCACGCGGAGCGATGATCCGGGCTCGTGATGAAACCTCTTGCCCGTGACTGCCGACGTCATCGACATTCGCGCAACGAACCGCGCGGCCCCCGGCGACTTCGGCATTGGCGGCGCCGCGGTCGATCGCTTATTCTTTGTTCCGGGTTGGGGGTCCGGCGGCAAGCCCGCCGGCCGGCTTCATCCATCGCGACATCAAGCCCGAGAACATCTACGTGCGCAAGGACGGCAGCCCGGTGCTGCTCGACTTCGGCTCGGCGCGGCAGTCGTTCGGCAGCGCCAAGACGATGACCATCCTCGTCGCGCCCGGCTATGCGCCGCTCGAGCAGTACTACGGCGACGCCGCAACGCAAGGCCCGTGGACCGACATCTACGGGCTCGGCGCCACCTGCTATCGGTCGATCGCCGGCCAGGCGCCGCTCGACGCCGTGGCCCGCGCCAAGGGCGTGCTCGGCAGTGCGCGCGAGGTCCTGCCGCCGGCGGTCGTCGTCGGCCGCGGTCGCTACAGCGAGCGGCTGCTCGAGGCGGTCGACCACGCCTTGAAGCTGAGCGAGCGCGACCGGCCGCAGGACATCGCAGAGTGGCGGCGCGAGATCGTCGCGCCGGCGATGGCAGTCGCGCCGCCGCCGGACCCGCCGCCCCCGATCGCAGTGCACGAGCCTGCGCTTGCCACGACGCTGGCGGCCGCAATCACGGCGCCGGCCTCCGCGTCGATCGCAGCGCCCATCGCAGCGCTGCCGCCGGCCGCGTCGAACCGGCGCACGAGCTGGCTCTGGGTCGGCGCGCTCGCCGTCATTGCCGTGGCGGCGAATCGGCTACTACCTGCTATCCGGGCGAACGGGGGAGAGCCCGCACACGGTGGCGACCGCACCTGCGTCGCCGTCGGCGCCGTCGGCGGCGTCGTCGGCGGCGATGACGACCGAACCGGCAAGGCCGGCGAAATTGCCAAGCTCACCGGTCACACCGGCCGAGGCCCCCACGACATCCACCGCCTCGACCGTCACGCCCGGTGCGACGCCCACTGTCCGCGTGCCCGAAGCCAAGCCCGACGCGAGGACGGCGACGACCACGGCCGCGCCGAAGATCGATCCGCGATCCAGCGCGACGACGGCGGCGTTGGCCTCGGCGCCCGTGAGCAAACGGGCGCAGACGGCGGAGCCACCGCCGAACAGGGCGATGGCGCAGGAGTCGCCGCCACCGCCGACCGCTCCGACGCCGGCCGCGTCGAGTGTCGAGGTGGCGGCGGTTGCGCCGCCGACCCAGGTGGCACGGCCCGCGAGCGTGATGCGCTCGGCGCGCGACGAGCAGGTCGAAGCCGGCGAAGCCGCGCTGCGCCGCGGCGACGCTTCGGCCGCGGCGCAGTTGCTCGCGCCATGGGCGGCGGCCGGCGTGCCGCGCGCCCAGGCGCTGCTCGGCAGAGCGCGGGAAGCGCTGTCGGGCGGTCAACCGAGCCAGGAGGCGTACGTCTGGTACAGCCTCGCGGCGCGCGCCGGGCAGAGCGAGGCGTCACTGCTGCGCGACAAGGCCGGTGCCAAGCTGCAGCCCGCCGAACTCCTTCAGGCCGAGCAGACCATCGAGCGCTGGAAGCCGCGCACGCCGCCCGGCGCAGCGACGACCGCGGAACGCGCGGCCCCGTGACGCATAGATCGGAGCATCCATGAACCATGCCTCGTGGCAGCCCGGCAGGGCCTTTTTCGCGGCCATCGCGCTGGCCGTTCTCGCCGGCTGCGCCGAAGGCCTGCTCGCCGGCGCCAGGGGCAAGACCGGGCTCGTCGTCATCGACTGCTCGACCAGCGAGCCCGACTCGACGACGCAGCTGCGCGCCGCCTGCGCCGCCGCCGGCGTGCTGCTCGTTGACGCGCCGCTGGCACGCACGCCGGTCGAGGCCGAGCTGGGCAAGCTGAACGTCATGGTCGGCGCCGACGACGCCACCTTCGTGCGCCTGGAGCCGGTGCTGCGCTGCTTCGCCGAGAACGTGTTCCACGTCGGCGGCCCGGGCGCCGGCCACATCGTCAAGCTGCTCAACAACTTCATCGCCCAGGCGATCTGCACGGCGACGGCCGAGGCCTTCGCGGTCGGCGCGCGCGCCGGCGTCGACCCGAAGAAGCTGGTCGAGCTGGTCTCCGCCGGCGGCGTCAACTCGGGTCTGTTCCAGGCCATGGCCAAGACGCTGGTCGGCGACATGGCCGGGATCAAGTTCGAGCTCGACAACGCGCGCAAGGACATCCGCTACTACACACACCTGGCCGAAGGACTCGGCGTACCGACCGTCGTTGGCGAAGCGGTGCATCAGTCGCTGGTGCTGGCCAGCGCGCTCGGCCACGGCAAGAAGTTCGTGCCCTCGTTGGTCGAGGCGCAGGAGCAGCTGACCGGCGCGAAGATCGTCGCGCGCTGAGCGCGCGCCGGCTGGTCAGCCGGCGCCCGCGCTCCAGCGCATGGTGCAGGCGTCGCCGCTGGCGCGGATGAGCAGCCGCCGCGACGGCGCGCCGAGCGGATCGAGCGCTTCGGCGCTGCGCGCCGCCTCGAGCCGTTCCAGCGCCGGCATGACAGGCTCGGCGATCGGCCGGGCGACGAGCTTGCGCAACGCGGCCCGATTCGCCTCGAACTCGGCTTTGCCGACGTAGGGATCGCCGCGCGCGCCCTTCTCGCAGTCCGAGAGACGCAGTGCCTGGTCGCGGTCCTGGTCGAGCCCGGCCTGCAAGGCCGCCGCGGCCGACGCCAGCGGATCGGCGCCGCTGCTCGCCGGCAACTCGCCCATGACGACGCGCAGCACCTGCGCGGCGGCCAGCGAGCGCGCCGAAATCTCCTGCCAGCGCTCCAGGTCGATCAGCTCGCGCAGCAGCGCCAGCGCCTTCTCGACCTGCGCCTCACCGAAGCGCTGCGTGCGCGTCAGGGCGTCGATCTGCTGGCGCACGCCGTCGGTTCGCTCGACGAGATCGCGCCAGATGCCCAGAGCGCGTTCGGCGGCCTCGTCGATGCGCTCGCGAAACGCCGCCTTGCCGAGCGCCGATGCATAGTTGTCGCGCGCCTCGCGGGCAAAGCGCGACAGGTCCTGCACCAGCGTCTTGAGGCGGCCGTCACCGAGCGCCGCGAGCTTGGGCGAGAGCGCCGCGAGCTCGGTCTTCAGGTCACGCACGTCGTCGCCGAGAGCCTCGAGAAATCGCTCGTTGGCCAGACCGGCCAGGGCCGTCGCGGCCACGCTGGTGGCTGCGCTGCTGTCGAGCCAGCGCACCGACGCGGCCGTCGCCCGGTCGGCGGCGCCGGCGAGCGTGCGCATGAAAGGCTGGTTGCCGCGCCCGACGGCGATGGCCGTGCCGGCGTCGAAGCCGATCGCGTAGAACGCGGTGCCGCCGCTGGTGGCGAGCGAGGCCACGACCGAGGCGGACTGCACTGCCGAAAGGCTCAACGGCACGGCGGCGTCCCACTCGGCCTGGCTCGCCGGCTCGACGGCGAGCACGCGCTCGATGACCGGCGCCGGCGGCCGCGGCGCCATGATGACGGTGACCGGCACCGGCGTATCGAGCGACGCCGGCGCCGCCGCCGGTGGAGCCGCGACCGGCGCGGCCGCGGGCGCCACGACCGGCGCGGCGGTCGGTGCCTCGACCTTCGCGAGCGGTGCCGCCGCGACGGCCGGCGCCGGCGGCGCCTCGTCGTCGCTGCGCATGCGTCCGCGCACGACCTTCCAGCCGAGCCAGAAGCCCAGCAGCACCAGGACGGCCGCGATGACAAGGGCGATCTCGATGGTCATGGGTGCAACCTGCGGGGCGGGCTCATGGCGCGTAGCTGACGCGATAGATGGCGCCGGCCAGGTCGTCGCTGACGAGCAGCGACCCGTCGGGCATGACGAGCACGTCGGCGGGCCGGCCCCACACCGACTCGCGGCCGACGGCGTCGATCTGCAGCCAGCCTTCGACGAAGGGCTCGGGCTTGCCGGCGCGGCCTTGCGCGTCGACGCTGACGCGCGCCACGAGGTAGCCGCTCTTCCTGCTTCGATTCCACGAGCCGTGCTCGGCGATGAAGATGTTGCCGCGATAGGCAGGCGGAAACTGTGTGCCGGTGTAGAAGCGCATGCCGAGCGAGGCGACATGCGCGCCCAGCTTCGCGGCGGGAGCCGTGAACTCGCTGCAGGCGTGCCTGGCGCCGAATTCCGGGTCGGGCGAGTCGCCTTGATGGCAATACGGAAAGCCGAAGTTCTCGCCGCTGCGCGTGACGTGGTTCAGCTCGTCGCTGGGCAGATCGTCGCCGAGCATGTCGCGGCCGTTGTCGGTGAACCAGAGCGTCTTGTCGGCCGGGCTCCAGTCGAAGCCGACCGAGTTGCGAACGCCGCGCGCCACCGTCTCGAGGCCGCTGCCGTCGACGTTCATGCGCTGGATGACGCCGTGGCGCGGGTCGGGCTCGCAGACGTTGCAGGGCGCGCCGACCGGCACGTAGAGCTTGCCGTCGGGGCCGAAGGCGATGAACTTCCAGCCGTGGTGGCTCTCGGTGGGCAAGCGGTCGGTGACGACGACCGGCGTCGGCGGCTGCATCAGGCGGCCGTCGATGGCGTCGAAGCGCAGCACTCTCGAGACCGCGGCGACGTAGAGGCTGCCGTCGCGCCAGGCGATGCCCGAGGGCATGTCGAGGCCGCTGGCGACGGTGTGCACCGCACCGGCCTTGTCGCCCTGGAGCTCGACCGCGTAGACCTTGCCCTCGGAGCGACTGCCGACGTAGAGCACGCCCTTGCCGTCGGCGCCGCGGCCGAGCGCCATCTGCCGCGCATTGGGCACGGCGTCGGTGAGCAGCGCGACGTGAAAGCCCGCGGGAACGCGCAGCGTGTCGAGGCGAACCCCGGCGGCGCGCGCCGGCGAGATGGCGGCAGCGACGAGCAGCAGCGAGCACAGCACAGCGCTCAGCGCAGGCCGGGACCGCGACCGCCGAAGCGGCGTCACCGGAAGCAGAAGAACCGACATCGACAAGGCGTTGGACGAAATCGAAACCCGCGAGGCTATCAGCGTCCGACGAGCAGTGCTTCGATGTCCCCTGGCGCGACCCTGACCTTGGCACCGGCGGCGACGATCTCGGCCCAGGTCACGGCATCGACCGGCACGCCGGCGACGAGCCGCGCGGCGCGCGTTTCCCGCTCGGGCTCGCCCGGCGTCCTGACGCGGTCGATGCCCGCGCCCGGCGGCGATGCGCACATCCAGGCGACGAAGGATTCCATCTCGGCAGCGAGGTTGGCCGCGGTGCCGAGTCGGCCCGGGTCGATGAGGATGGAGAACATGCTGTTCAGCACGCGCCGCCGGCCGTCGCCGACCGCGCCGCCGGTGGCGCCGCCGGCAAGCGCGCCGCCGAGCAGCTCGCAGATCAGGGCCAGGCCGGCGCCCTTGTGTTCGCCGAAGGGCAGCAGCGCGCCGGTCGGCTCGACCACGGTGTAGCGCGGGTCGGTGGTCGGCTCGCCGCGGTCGTCGATGAGGGTGCCCGGCTCGACGGCCAAGCCCATGTTGTAGGCGACGCGCGTCTTGCCCTGCGCGATCTTGCTCGTCGCGAAGTCGAGCACGATCGGCTCGCTGCCCGGCCGCGGTATGCCGACGCAGAACGGGTTGGTGCCGAGCCGCGCGTCGCGGCCGCCGAAGGGCGCGACGATCGGCCGCGACAGCACGTTGACGAAGTGGATCGAGACCAGCCCGGCGGCTATGCACTGCTCGGCCCAGTGGCCGATCCGGCCGAGGTGGTGCGAATGGGCCAGGCCGACGACGCAGACGCCGTGCAGGCGCGCCCGTTCGATGCCGAGCGCCATCGCCTCGGCGCCGATCACCTGGCCGTAGCCGCGCTGGCCGTCGAGCGTGAGCAGGGCGCCGCCGTCGGCGCGGATCGCGACGTGCGCATCGAGCGCCAGGCCGCCTTCGAGGACGGCGTCGACATAACGCGGCACCATGCCGACGCCGTGCGAGTCGTGGCCGCGCAGGTTCGCCTCGACCAGGTTGGCGGCGACCTGCGCCGCCTCGCGCTCCGACGAGCCGGCGGCGCGGACGATGGTCGTGACGGCGGCGACGAGCGCTTCGGCGCGAAAGACGAGGGTGTCGGTCATGCGGTGGCGTGCGGGTGGCGGGAGTCGAGAGCGTACCAAGCAGCGCCTTTACAGGCACCTGGGCAAACAGGGAGGACGATCGGTGGCACAGTAGCGAACGGCGGCCGCTTTCCACGCTGCCGATCGGGATGGCCATGCAATCCAACGTCCGCCCCTCGCTGTCCCTCACCCTGGTGCTCGGCGCCCTGCTTTGCGGCCCGCTTGGCGCCACCCGCGCCGCCGAGGCGCCGGCCGGGGCGCAGATCTACCAGCAACGCGCTGCCGACGGCCGCATCGTCCTCACCGACCGGCCGTCGCCCACGGCCGTCACCGAACGCACCTGGCAGATGGACCGCGAAGACCCGGCCGCAGCGCGTCAGCGCACCCTCGAGGTGCGGCGCGAGGCCGACGCGGTCAGCGAGCGCGTGCAGCGCCGCATCGAAGCGCAAGAGCGCGCCCTCGACAAAGATCTCGAGCGGATGCGCATGGCGCAGCGCGAGCGCGAGTTGCAACTGCAGTACGCGGGCGCCGACAGCAACTACGACAGCGTGCCGGTCATGCTTGCGCCGCTCGGCAATCGCCACTTCACGAGCCGGCGCATGGTTAACGGCGAGCATCGCCCGCCGCCGCGCCGTCCCGGCCACGCGCCGATGCGGATGCTGCCCGTCAGCTGATCAGCATCGCCCGGAAGTCGTTGACGTTGGTGAAGGTCGGCCCGGTCACGACCAGGTCGCCGAGCGCGTCGAAAAATCCGTAGGCGTCGTTGCGGTCGAGGAACGATCGCGGCACGAGGCCCAGCGCCGCCGCGCGCGCCAGCGTATCGGGCGTGACGAAGGCGCCGGCGTTGGTCTCGCTGCCGTCGATGCTGTCGGTGTCGGCGGCGAGCACATGCACCCCGGCTTCGCCCTGCAGCGCGAGCGCGCAGCCGAGCAGGAACTCGGTGGCACGGCCGCCGCGTCCCGGCGCACCCGCAGCCGGCCGCACCGTCACCGTCGTCTCGCCGCCCGAGAGCACGACGCACGGCCGCGTGAACGGCTGGCCGCGCCGCGCCACCTGTCGGGCGAGTGCGGCGTGCACCTTGCCGACCTCGCGCGATTCGCCCTCGATCTCGTCGCCGAGGATGTGCGCCTCGACGCCGGCGGCACGCGCCGCCGCGGCGGCGGCGTCGAGCGACTGCTGCGGCGTCGCGATCAGGTGCACGACGTTGCCGGCGAACGCGGCGTCACCGGGCTTGGGCGTCTCGAGCTCGCCGCGCTCCAGCCGCGCGCGGATCGACGGCGGCACGTCGATGGCGTAGCGGTCGAGCACGGCCAACGCGTCGGCGCAGGTGGTCGGGTCGGGCACGGTCGGGCCGCTGCCGATGATCGCGGGCGAGTCGCCTGGCACGTCGCTGACGAGCAGCGTCACGACGCGGGCCGGCGCGCAGGCCTTGGCGAGCCGGCCGCCCTTGATCGCCGACAGGTGCTTGCGCACGCAGTTCATCTCGTCGATGGCCGCGCCGCTTTTCAGCAGGGCGCGGTTGATCGCGCGCTTCTCGTCGAGCGTCACGCCTTCGGCCGGCAGCGCGAGCAGCGACGAGGCGCCGCCGGACATCAGGCAGAGCACGAGGTCGTCGGCGTGGAGGCCTTGCGCCAACGCGGCGATGCGTGCGGCGGCACGGCGCCCGGCGTCGTCGGGGACGGGATGCGCCGCCTCGACGACCTCGATGCGCGCCGCGCGTCGTTGCAGTTCGGCGAACGCCGGCGGAAGGTAGTCGTAGCGGGTGACGACGAGCCCGCTCATGGGTGCGCCGGCCGGCCAGGCCGCCTCGACCGCCGCGGCCATCGCGCCGCCGGCCTTGCCGGCGCCGAGGACCAGGGTGCGGCCCGTGGGCGGTGGCGGCAAGAAAGGCGCGATCCGGGCCGCGTCGGGCAACGCTGCGCCGACCGCGGCATCGAACAGCGAGCGCAGGAATCGCCGCGGGTCGGCGGTGGGATTCAGGTGCGGCACGGGGCGAGGAGCTGGGCTGCGAAACGGCACATCGTGAAATCGATTGTCCCGCAGGCGCCCGCCTCGCCAATTGCGCCACGTTTGCCCTGTTGTTGCGGCTGACAGGTTGGGCTCGCAGGGCCCAGCATCGCGGGCGCGGCTTGCTGCCGTGACGCCACCGACGACGCCCGTGCTGCCCATCCCGCGCCTGAAGCCCCTGCGCTTCGGCATCCAGCCCCGCCTGCTGCTCGTGACGCTCGCGATCGGCCTGCTGTTCGTTCTCTACATCGCCTTCAACACGGCGCGCCAGTCGAGCCGCGACCTGGACCACGTGCGCGAAGAGATGCGCCTGGTCGCCGCGCTCGCCGGCGCGCGCCTCGACGATCACCTGGGCGACGTCACCCAGCTCATCTATGCGCTCGCCGGCACCTTTCCCGTCGATACGGTCGAGGTCGAGCGCAACGACGCGATGCTGCGCCGCCTGGCGCCGCAGTTTCCGGCCAACGTCTCCGGCGTCTCGCTCTGGGCCGCCGACGGCGCGAACATCGGCTCCTCGGAGCCGATCGCCGCGGGCGCCCGGCTGAACGCCGCCGACCGCGCCTTCTTCATCGCCGCGATGCGCGAGCCTGGCCTGGCCAGCGAGACGCCGGTGCGCCTGAACAAGGGCGGCGACTGGACCGCCGTGTTCGCCTTGCGCATCGTCCGCGACGCCAGGACGGTCGGCGTCATCTCGGTGGCGACGGCGTTGCAGACGCTGCCGCACCTGCTCGATCCGGACGACAGCCTGACCGCCGGCGCCGTCATCTCGCTGATCGATGCCGACGGCCGCATCATCG
This sequence comes from Burkholderiales bacterium, assembly GCA_025350505.1. GTDB lineage: Bacteria > Pseudomonadota > Gammaproteobacteria > Burkholderiales > Burkholderiaceae_C > Schlegelella_A. The sequence continues at coordinate 10,776 of JANXXS010000377.1, read as the reverse complement.
GCCGCTCGCTCGAGCCCGAACGATGGATCGGCCAGGCCGCGCCGATGGATCGCGCGCTGGTCCTGCGCCGGCTCGCCGAGGGGCGCGGGAGCGCCGAGAACACCGGCCTCGACGGCGTGAGCCGGATCGCCGGCTTCGCCCGCTCGCGGTCGATGCCCTGGCTCGTCTACGTCGGCATTCCGATCGACGCCGCGCTCGCCTCCGCGAACCTCAATGCGCGCGAGAGCCTGGCCCTTGGCGTGGCGATGCTGGTCGTGGGCCTCTTTCTCGCTGCCTGGGTCGCCGGCCGCATCGCCCGGCCCTTGCGCCAGCTCAGCGTCGACGCCCGACTGCTCGGCGAAGGCCGCCTCGAGCATCGCAGCCAGGTGCGTACCGGCAGCGAGATCGGCCTGCTCGCGCACACGCTCAACCGCATGGCGGCGGCCTTGCAGGAGCGCACGACGGCGGCGCTGCGCAGCGAGGAGCGGCTGGCCCTGGCGCTCGAAGGCTCGGACCAGTCGCTGTTCGACTGGGACATTGCAGGCAACCGGATCCACTACAGCAGCCGCGCTTCGACGCTTCGCGGCGGCCCCGACGAGGCCAGCGAAACGACGCCGGAGGCGATGCGCGCCTTCGTCCATCCCGACGACCTGGACGGCTTGCTCGCCAGCATGAAAGACGCGCTGACCGGCAAGACGCCGATCTACGAGGCCGAATTTCGCGTCCGTCACAACGACGGCCGCTGGCTTTGGCTGCGCAGTCGCGGCCGCGTCGTCGAGCGCGATGCAGAGGGCCAGGCGCTGCGCCTGGTCGGCACCGACACCGACATCACCGAACGCAAGCTCGCCGAGGAGCAGCTGCGCCAGCGCGCCGAGTTCGACGCCCTGACCGGCTTGCCCAACCGCGCCCTCTTCAACGACCGGCTGGCCGGCGCCATCGAGCGGGCACGCCGCAGCGGCAAGGTGCTGGCGCTGCTCTTCCTCGACATCGATCACCTCAAGGGCATCAACGACTCGCGCGGCCACGGCGCCGGCGACGAGCTGCTCACGATCGCCGCCGAACGCCTGCTCGGTGCCGTGCGCAGCGTCGACACCGTGGCGCGCCTCGCCGGCGACGAGTTCACTGTCATCCTCGAAGGCCTGAACGAGCCTGCCGACGCCGAGGCGGTGGCGCTGAAGCTGGTCGAGGCGATGCGGCCGGCGATGCGGCTCGGCGGCGCGCTCGTCCATGTATCGACGAGCGTCGGACTGGCCTTGCTCGAACCAGGCGACAGCGACCCGGCGAGCCTGCTGCGCCGCGCCGACGAAGCGCTATACGCCGCCAAGCGCGCCGGGCGCGACCGCTACGCCGTCAGCCCGTTCGCCACGAGCCCGGCGGAGCTCGCCTGATCGGAGCGCCGGCGCGCCCCGTCGATCATCCGCGGCGTACCGCTCCGGCCGCTCACGAGGCGTGTCCCTTTCGCGCTGCGGCGCTCTGCAGTTGCTCGAAGCCTTCGGCCGCCTTCTGCACGTCGGCCGGAAAGTCGCTCATCTCCTGGACCTGGCGCACCTCGACGATCTCGTTCGGGCCGCCCGGGCAGCGCTTGGCCCACTCGATCGCTTCCTCGCGCGAACGGACCTGGATCATCCAGTAGCCGCCGAGCACTTCCTTGGCTTCGGCGAACGGGCCGTCGGTGACCTTGGGCTTGCCGCCCTCGAACGTGACGCGCGCGCCCATCGACGGCGGATGCAGGCCGTCGAGCGCGAGCAGCACGCCGGCCTGCTGCAGCGCCTCGTTGTATTTCATCATCGCCGCGACGGCGGCGGCGTCGGGCATGGTGCCCGGCGTCGCGCTCTCGTAGCCCTTCGGGATCATCAACATCATGAATCGCATCTCACCGCTCCTTGGGTCGTTGCATGGCGAAGCTCTCGGCCTCACTCACACGACGAACGGGCGCGACCGCGATCGACGCCGCCCGCGGACTTTTTTCGTAACCGCCCTCAGCCCGGCTGCTTGACGGTGCGCAGGTAGGGCTTCAGCGTCGTGAAGCCGCCGGGGTACTTCGCCTTCGCCTGCTCGTCGCTGACGCTGGTCGGGATGATGACGTCGTCGCCCGGCTTCCAGTTCACCGGCGTCGCGACGGTGTGCTTGGCGTTGAGCTGCAGGGCATCGAGCACACGCAGGATCTCGTCGAAGTTGCGGCCGACCGACATCGGATAGGTCAGCGTCAGCTTCACCTTCTTGTCCGGGCCGATGACGAAGACCGAGCGCACGGTGGCGTTGTTGACGGCGGTGCGGCCATCGGCGGCGACCTCGTCGGCGGGCAGCATGTTGTAGAGCTTGGCGACCTCGAGACCGGCGTCGGCAATCATCGGGTACTTGACGCTGGCGCCCTGGGTTTCCTCGATGTCGTGCGACCAGGCGGCGTGCCGGTCGACCGGATCGGCCGACAGGCCGATCAGCTTGGCGCCGCGCTTCGTGAACTCGGGCTCGATCCTGGCCATGTAGCCGAGCTCGGTCGTGCAGACCGGCGTGAAGTCCTTCGGGTGCGAGAACAGGATCGCCCACTTGTCGCCGATCCACTCGTGGAAGTGGATCTTTCCTTGCGTGGTCTCGGCTTCGAAATCGGGCGCGGTGTCGTTGATGCGCAGGGACATGGGGGCTCCTCGGTCCGGATGGGGGCGGACAGTATGCCGCCAATGGCCGCCGCCGCGGCGGCCCCGGCAAAGGCATACGCGGCATATGGTTACGCGCCGGCGCACGATCTCGCCACCGGGCGCTATGCTTCGTTGGGGAAAGCGCCCGCCCGCGCCCGACGCACATGCTGATCAACTTCTTCTTCACCCTCCGCGCCGCCAAGCTCAAGGTCTCGGTCAAGGAGTACCTGACGCTGCTCGACGCGATCAAGTCGGGCGTCATCGACGGCGAGGACGGCGCCAGCCCGAGCGTCGACAGCTTCTACTACCTGGCGCGCACCTCGCTGGTCAAGGACGAGGCGCAGTTCGACAAGTTCGACCGCGCCTTTGCCGCCTACTTCAAGGGCGTCGAGCTGCTCGCCGACTTCACCCAGGATATCCCGCTCGAGTGGCTGCAAAAGCAGTTCGAGCTCACGCTTTCGCCCGAGGAAAAAGCGGCGATCGAGAAGATGGGCTGGGACGAGCTGATGGAGACGCTGAAGAAGCGCTTCGAGGAGCAGAAGAAGCGCCACGAGGGCGGCTCCAAGATGATCGGCACCGGCGGCACCTCGCCCTTCGGCGCCTACGGCTACAACCCGCAAGGCATCCGCATCGGCCAGGAAAAGGGCCGCAACAAGAGCGCGGTCAAGGTCTGGGACCAGCGCCAGTTCAAGGACTACGACGACAACCTCGAGCTCGGCACGCGCAACATCAAGATCGCGCTGCGGCGCTTGCGACGTTTCGCCCGCGAAGGCTCGGAAGAGGAGCTCGACCTCGACGACACGATCCACTCCACCGCCGCCAACGCCGGCTGGCTCGACATCAAGATGGTGCCGGAGCGGCACAACAAGGTGAAGGTGCTGCTGCTGATGGACGTGGGCGGCACGATGGACGAGCACATCCACCGCGTCGAGGAGCTGTTCAGCGCCGCCAAGACCGAGTTCAAGCACCTCGAGTTCTTCTACTTCCACAACTGCGTCTACGACTTCATGTGGAAGAACAACCGGCGCCGCTACAGCGAGAAGTTCCCGACCTGGGACATCATCAGGAAGTACAACAAGGACTACAAGCTGATCTTCGTCGGCGACGCGACGATGAGCCCGTACGAGATCCTGCAGCCCGGCGGCAGCGTCGAATACAACAACGAAGAGCCGGGCGCCGAGTGGCTGCAGCGGCTCACCAACGCCTTCCCGAAGTTCGCCTGGATCAACCCCGAGCCGCACGGCGTCTGGGGCTACCGGCAAAGCATCTCGGTGATCCAGCAGCTGATGAACCAGCGCATGTTCCCGCTCACCCTGCCCGGGCTCGAAGGAGCCATGCGACTGCTCGTTAAATGAGATTGCGCGCAGCGCTGCTCCAGGCGCTGTGGGGGTCGATGCTCGCGGTGCTGCTCGGCGGCTGCTCGAGCCTGCCCTTCTTCTCGAACAAGGACGAAGCCGCGGCGACTGCGCCGCCACGCGAGCCCGAGGTCGCGCTCTACGACTTCGAGGTCGAAGCGCCCGCACCGCTGCGCACGCTGCTGCTCGAATACCTGGACCTGGCGCGCTTCCAGAGGGCGCCGCAGTCCGAAGGCGTCGCCGGCACCGAGCTCGACCGGTTGGTCGCGGCGGCGCCGGCGCAGGCGCGCGGCCTGCTCGAGACCGAGGGCTATTTCGACGCGACGGTGAAGATCGCGCAAACGCCGGCTGCGCCGGGTGGCCTGCCGCGCATCGTCATGACGGTGGTGCCCGGCGCGCGCGTCGCGGTGCAAAGCGTCGACATCGCATCGACGGCGCCGCTCGCGCCACGCACGCCGACGCGCGACGAGCCGTGGACCGACCGGCTCGACAAGCTCCGCCAGACCTGGTCGCTCAAGCCCGGCCAGCCGTTTCGCCAGCCGGCCTGGAACAGCGCCAAGAACGCGGCGCTCGGCGAACTGCGCGCCGACGGCTACCCGACCGCCGCCTGGCAATCGACGCACGCCAAAGTCGACGCCACCGCGGGCACCGCCGTGCTCGACGTGACGATCGAAGGCGGCCCGCTGTTCCGGCTCGGCCCGATCCGCATCGAAGGCGTGAACCGATACGACGAAGACGCGGTGCGGCGCCTGGCCACCTTCTTCGGCGGCGAGGCCTACACCGAGAAGCTGTTGCTCGACTATCAGGAGCGCATCGTCAAGGTCGGACTCTTCGAAGGCGCCTCGGTCGAGCTCGACGCGAGCGGCCCGCCCGAAGCGGCGCCGGTCGTCGTCAAGGTCAAGGAGCTGACGCAGCAGTCGGCCACGTTCGGCCTCGGCTACAGCGCCAACACCGGGCCGCGCGTCTCGCTCGAGCACTACGACCGCAAGGTGTTCGGCCAGCCGTGGATCGCGCACAGCACGATCTCGTTCGGCCCCGACCTCAAGACCATCGGCACCGAGCTCACCTCGTATCCGCACGACAACCTCTGGCGCAACCTGGCCGCCGCCAACATCGAGCAACTGCTCGCCGCCGACGAGACGCGCGACAGCTGGACTACGCGCGTCGGCCGCTCGCAGGATCTGACGCGCTTCGAGCGCGTCTACTACCTCGAGGCCTCGCATGCGCGCGTCTCGAGCGCGCCGCTCACCACCTCGAGCGAGGCCGCCTCGGTCAACTACCACTGGCTGCGCCGCGACCTCGACAACATCCTCGCGCCGACCGAAGGCACCGCCCTCTCGCTGCAAGGCGGCGCGGGCTATGGCGAGGGCGTCGAGACGCGCTCCGACATCGCCGGCGAGTTCAGGAGTCGCGGCCCCTTCGTGCGCGCCTACACGCGCTACAGCGCGTACCTGCCGTTCGGCGGCTGGTTCGGCAACGCGCGGGTCGAGGCCGGCCAGGTCTTCGTGCACGACCGCATCGGCGTGCCCGACAACGTGCTCTTCCGCGCCGGTGGCGAGGACTCGGTGCGCGGCTACGGCTATCGCACGCTCGGCCCTTCGGTGAACGGCGCGGTGGTCGGCGGCCGCGTCCTGCTCACCGGCAGCGTCGAGATGGAGCATCCGTTGAGCGATCGGGTGCCGGCCTTGCTCGGCGCGGTGTTCGTCGACGCCGGCAATGCCGCCGACCGCTGGAACGAGATGCGTCCGGTGTTCGGCTACGGCGTCGGCTTGCACTACCGCAGCCCCGTCGGTCCGTTGCGGCTCGACCTGGCGTACGGCCAGGACGAGCGGCGCCTGCGCCTTCACGTCAGCGTCGGCATCGCCTTCTGAACGATCGCGCGATGGCCGACGACCCTGAGCCCGAGCTGCCGCTGCCCGCACCGCCGCGCGCGCGGTGGCGCTGGGGACGATGGCTCGGCGGCAGTCTGGCGACGCTGCTCCTGCTCGTCGCGCTCGCCGTCGCCCTGCTCTGGTGGGCGGTGCAGAGCGTCACCGGCAGCGCCTGGCTGGTGGCGCTCGTGCCGCGGCTCGCGATCACCGCGCCGCAGGGCTCGCTGATCGGCGACTTCTCGGCCGAACGCATCGACATCACCTTGCCCGGAACGAGCGGCGTGCTGCGCCTCGACGCGCCGCGCTGGCATGCGCTCGACGCCAATCGCGGCGACCGCGGACGCTGGCTGCGCCTGACGATCGCGACCCTGCACGCCGACCGCGTGACGCTTCTGCGCCGACCCGCCACCACGCCGGCGACGAACGAGCCGGCGTCGCCGCCCTCGTCATTGCGGCTGCCGATCGAGATCGAGATCCTCGAGGCGAGCGTCGATGAGCTGCGCCTCGGCAGCGCCGACGCTGCGCCGACGCTGCGCGCGCTGCGCGGTCGTGTTCACCTCGGTGCCGACGGCGGCGCGCAGCATCGCTTCGACGCCCTGACTGCGACGCACGAGCAGGCGGCCGCCACGGGCCGCGCCAGCGTCGCCGCCGATTCGCCCTTCGAGATCGACGCGCGTCTCGCGCTGGCGTCGCCGGCATCGACGCCGGCCTGGCAGGCGAATGCGAGCGCCAACGGGCCGCTCACTTCCTTGAGCGTCGAAGCGACGGCACGGGTCATGCCCTCGCCCACTCACGGCGCGCAATCGTTCGACGCCAAGGCGCTGGTCCGCCCGTTCGCCGCCTGGCCGCTCGGCGATCTGCACGCCTCGACCGACGCGCTCGACCTTTCGGCCTTCTCGAGCGCCGCCCCGGCGACGTCGCTGAGCGGCCATGCCATCGCCACGACGAGCGGCCTCGACCGCCCCGCCGCCGTCTCGGTCGAGCTGCGCAACGCGCGCGCCGGGCGCTGGAACGAAGGCCTCTTGCCGGTGCAGCTCCTCAGCGCCGAATTGCAGGCCCGCCCCGACGACCCGCGCGTCGTCGAGGTGCGCACGCTCTCGGCCGAGCTCGGCTCGAAGCGCCTGCCCGGCGGCCACATCGTCGCGCATGGACGCCGGGCCACGGATCGCTGGAACGTCGACGTCGACGTCGACAAGCTGCAGCCGGTCGCACTCGACGCGCGCGCGCCGGAGACGGTGCTCGACGGCAAGGCCTCGGCGACGGGAACGGGATTCGGCGCCGGCACCGCGGCGGGCACGTGGGCCATCGAACTGGCGGCCGACCTGGCCGGCCAGTTGTCGGACGGCCGGTTGCCGCGCGCGGCGCCGCGTGCCGCACGCTTGCATCTGGCGGCGCGCGCCAGCAGCAACGAGATCGATCTGCGCAACGCCGAGGCCAGCCTGGGCGCTGCCACGGCCACGCTCGTCGGCAAGCTGCATCGCAGTGCGGCGGCCAATCCCTGGCAGGCGACCGGCCGCGCCGGCATGATCGACTTCGACCCGGCGCCGTGGTGGCCTGGCGGCGCCGATGCGCTGCTCGGTCGCGGCGCCAACCGGCTCAATGCGAAGGGTGAGTTCGACCTCGCCTTGCGCGCCGGCGCAGGCGCGTCGCTGCTCGACCAGATCGTCGCCACGCGCGGATCGGCGAAGCTCTCGCTCGGCGCCAGCACGCTGGCCGGCGTGCCCTTGCAAGGCGAAGCGCGCTTTGCAAACGGCGATGGCACGGCGCTCCCGAGCTTCGACATCGTCGCTGCCGGCAACCATGTCAACGCGCAGGGACGGATCGGCCCGGCCGGCGCGCAGGACCACTGGCAGCTGGCCGTCGACGCACCGCAACTGGCGCGGCTGGCGCCGCTGGTGCACGGCCCCGGCAGTGCGGCGTCGGCGCCGGCCATCGGCGGCGGCTTGAACGCGACGGCACGCATCGACGGCCGCTGGCCCGACCTGAAGAGCGAAGGCGAGCTGCGCGGCACCGCGCTTCGCTTCGATGGCGTCGCCGTTCGCCAGGCCGAAGGGCGATGGCGACTCGGCAGCGCCGGCGACACCGCGGTGAGCGGCACATTCGCCCTCGACGGCCTGAACCTGTCGGGCCGCGACATCGCCCGGGTCCGCGCGCAGCTGAGCGGCACCGCGCGCGCACACACGGCCGAGCTGCGCGTCGAGTCGGACGCGCTGCCGCCGGAATGGGTCGATACGATCGCCGCGTCGCGCGGCCCGTCCGGTCCGACCGAGGCGGCCGCCCAGCCGATGACGCCAGCAGCCGCTGCGCTGTCTTCGCTCTCGTCTTCTACCGCGCCCTCCCCGGCCGCTGCCGCAAGCGCGCCGACGCCGTCCGGCCGCAGCGCCCTCGTGCTCAGCCTCCAAGGCGGCCTCGTCGACGCCGGCGGCGCGCGCGGCGCCGGCTGGGCGGGCACCGTGCACGAGCTGGTCGCGCAAGGCCTGGTCGCGCCGCGCCGCACCTGGCTCAACGCGCACGAGCTACGAGGCAGCGTCTTCTGGAGCGGTGGCCCGGCGCGCGCCTCGCTCGAGGCGGGCTCGGCCGAGCTGCTCGGCGCGACGACGCGCTGGCGTCGCATCGCCTGGCAAGGCGGCGATGCGCGCGGCGCCGGCGCCAGGCTCGAAGCGTCGGCGACGATCGACCCCTTGCCGATCGCGCCCTTGCTGCGCGCCCTGCAGCCCGACTTCGGCTGGGGCGGCGACCTTGCCGTCGGCGCCCGCATCGAGGTTCGCGGCGCGCCCGCGGCCGCCGTCGACGTCCTCGTCGAGCGGGCGCGCGGCGACCTCACCGTCACCGACGAGGTCGGCACGCAAAGCCTCGGCTTCACCGACCTGCGCGTGGCCGTCGCGGCCAAGGACGGCGTCTGGAACTTCACCACGCTGATCGCCGGCAGCACGCTCGGCGTCGCCTCGGGCAGCGTCACCGCGCGCACGAGCAGCGACGCACTCTGGCCCGGCGCAGCGACGCCGATCGACGGCAAGGTCGAGCTGCGCATCGCCAGCCTGGGCACTTGGGGACGCTGGGTGCCGGCGGGCTGGCGGCTGACCGGCGAGGTGCACGCCGACGCGTGCATCGGCGGCCACTTCGGCGCGCCCGAATACACCGGCCACGTCGAGGGCGCGAACCTCGGCGTGCGCAACTTCCTGCAGGGCGTCAACGTCAAGGACGGCAGCGTCGCCATCGCCTTGCAGGGCACGAGCGCGCGCATCGAGCGCTTCACGGCCAAGGGCGGCGGCGGCAGCGTGTCGCTTGCGGGCGAGGCGAGCTTCGGCGCGGCGCCGGAAGCCAACCTGAAGCTGAGCGCCGAGAACTTCGAGATGCTCGGCCGCGTCGACCGGCGCATCGTCACAAGCGGCGCCGCGGCGCTGCGGCTCGATGCGAAGTCGCTGGCGCTCGACGGCAACTTCAAGGTCGACGAAGGCCTGATCGACTTCACGCGCGCCGACGCGCCGACGCTCGGCAGCGACGTCGAGGTGATTCGCCGGCCGGCCGGCGTGCCGCCGCCCGCTGCCGCGACCGCCACCGCCGCCCCGGCAATCGCGCCCGCGGCCGCGCCGGCGACCACGCCCGCGCCGCCGGCCGCGCGCAAGGTCGCGCTCGACCTGCGCGTGGCGATGGGCGAGAAGCTGCGCATCCGCGGCCGCGGCCTCGACGCCGGGCTGCGCGGCGAGTTGCACCTCACGTCGCCGGGGGGCAGGCTCGCCGTCGACGGCACGCTCCGCGCCGTCGACGGCACGTACCAGGCCTACGGCCAGAAGCTCGGCATCGACCGCGGCGTGCTGACCTTCGCCGGGCCGATCGAGAACCCGCGTCTCGACATCGAGGCGACGCGGCCGAACCTCGACGTGCGCGTTGGCGTCGTCGTCGCCGGCACGGCGCTCAACCCACGCATCCGCCTCTTCTCCGAGCCCGACATGAGCGACATCGACAAGCTGAGCTGGCTGGTGCTCGGCCGCGCCAGCGAAGGCGTGGGCCGCGCCGACACGGCGCTGCTGCAGCGCGCCGCGCTGGCGCTGCTCTCGGGCGAAGGGCCAGGCGTGACCGATCGCATCACGCACGCCATCGGCCTCGATGAGATCTCGGTGCGGCAGCAGGGTCAGGGCGACGTCAAGGAGACGATCGTCGGCCTGGGCAAGCAGATCTCGAAGCGCTGGTACGTCGGCTACGAGCGCGGCCTGAATGCGACCACCGGCAGCTGGCAGCTCATCTACCGCATCGCGCAGCGGCTCACGGTGCGCGCGCAGGCCGGCGGCGACAACTCGCTCGACCTGATCTGGACGCTGCGCTGGAAGTAGGACGTACCTCGTGCGCCAGCCCCTAAGGAGCCACGTCCCAGTCCGCTTTCTCGATGTGGTTCTGCAGGAACGCATCGACCGCCTTGGCCGCGTCGAGCTTTGACGGATCGAAGTCGAACTGCCCCTCGTGCGACGACCCGCCATCGAAGCTCGCCTTGAAGTGGATGGCGTTGCCGACCACCTCGTAGGTCGCCCGATAGCGAACGACCCGCCCGCTGCCGCCCTGCGTGTGCGTCCCTTCGATTGCTGCCATGTCGTGCGTCCGATCGATCGATCGCCGAGTATCGCGCGGGCGGGGCGGCAGGGGCTCAGGTCTTAAACTGCCGCCCTCGCCGCGCGCCCAGCGCGCCGCGATCGCTCGCCGTAGTTCAATGGATAGAACGGCCGCCTCCTAAGCGGCAAATACAGGTTCGATTCCTGTCGGCGGGACCACTGAGCGATTTCAAGCGCTCCACAAAAGTCCCACGCTGGTATGATTTACCTCGACAGCGAGCGACTTTGCGTCCGGAGCCGTCCCACACCGTCCACTGGCATCCGGGGGCAACTGGGGGCAACTTCTGAGGCTGTTGCCCCCACGGTTTCCGGAGTTGCCCCCATGGCTCTA
>JANXXS010000369.1 GCA_025350505.1 Burkholderiales bacterium | reverse complement strand
ATGCGAAAGCCCGGCTGCACGTCGCGCGGGTCTTCGCCCGGCAGCGCGATCTTGTTCGAGACCGCCACGCTCGCCGTGTCGCGCGCCTGCTCGAGCGCGGCGCGCCGGCTCGGCTCGGCCAGGGTGTCGGCGCCGATCGTGCTGAGCTCGGCCGCCGAGGGCGGCGCGAAGAAGATCGCCGAGGTGTAGATCGGCCGCTCGCCCGCCGGGCGGATCGCGTAGGTCGGAAAGCCCTCGGCGCGCACCGCGGCCAAGTGGCTCTCGAGTTGCTCGCGCGGCACCAGCACCGAGTAGCCCACGCCTTGCAGTCCCGGATGCACTTCCATCTTCAGGTTGCGCACGAAGGTCTGGAAGTCGCTGCGCTCGACCTTGCGCGACGAGGCAAAGAGGCCGCTCACCGCGCGCAGCACCTGCTCGTAGCCCTGCACCCGCTCGCGAAAGGTGTTCACGGCGTCGCGCACGCGCAGGTCGAAGTCGTCTTTCAGCACCCGCTCGATCTCGCGCCGCTCGCGTTGCCACACGGCGTACGAGACGGCGAGCGCGATCGCGAGCACGAGCAGGGGCACGAGCGCGCTGAGGATGCGCAAGCGCGTGAACGACGAGGGCTGGCGCTCCCCGGGCGCCGGCGCCTTGGGGCGCGTGCGTGCGGGTCTCGGGTTGGCGGCCGCCGCGCTCAGCGCTGGTACGGCAAGAGGATGCGCTCGGCGTAGAACTGCGCTTCGCCGAGCTCCTGCTGCGCCGTCTTCGTGCCTTCGAGCGCGGCCACCAGCGCGCCGTTGAGCACGCGGGTCACGCGCTGGTTCTCGTGCGTCGAGAGCTCGGCCACGGCCTCGCGGAGCTGGTCGCGGGCCACGGTCGCGGCCGGGAACTCGGCCACCTGTTTCTTCAGCAGCGGCGTGTCCCACGCCGCCTCGCGCACCGCGATGTAGCCCGACTCGTGGCCCCACTGCGCGGTGCGCTCGGGCGTCACCAGCCAGCGCGCCAGCTCGAGCGCCGCTTCGCGTTGCGGCGCAGGACGGTTCTTGAACAGATAGAGGTTGCCGCCGCCGGTCGGCGAGCCGCGCCGGATCTTGCCGGGCAGCCGGGCCACGCCGAAGTCGAAGCGCGCGTCGGCCTTCATCGCGCCCAGGTTGCCGCTCGTGGTCCAGATCATCGAGACCGTCTCGTCGCGAAAGTCCTTGGGCGTCGTGCCCCAAGTCACCAGCCCCGGCGGATGCACGCGGTGCACCCGCGCCAGGTCGATCCAGTACTGCAGCGCCTCGACGGCGGCGCGCTGGTTGAAGCGCGTCTGCGTGCCGCTCGCGTTCATCAGCTCGATGCCGTTGGCGGTGGTCAGCCCCTGGAACAGCCAGTACGGAAATCCCGACGAAGGAATCTGCACGCCCCAGCGGTCGGTCAGGCCGCTGCTGCCGGGTTCATGCCGTGTCAGGCGCTGCGCAAAGGCCTGCATCTGCGCCCAGTCGGCGGGCGGCCGCTCCGGGTCGAGGCCCGACTCCTTGAAGTGCGACTTGTTCCAGTAGAGCAGGATCGTCGAGCGCTGGAACGGAATGCCCCAGGTCTTGCCGGCGGCGCGGCTGTTCGCCATCAGCGCCGGAAAGAAGCCTTGCATCCACGACGGGTCGAGCTTCGCCGCGGCGCTGACCTCGTCGAAGGAGACGATCGCGTCGGCGTCGATCAGGGTGTACATGTCGGCGGCGAAGAGCACCGCCAGGTCGGGCGGCGTGCCGCTCTTGTGGCCGGTGAGCGCCTTGGTCAGCGCCTCCTGGTAGGTGCCGGCGTAGATCGGCCGCACGCGGATCTCGGGGTGCTCACGCTCGAAGTCGTCGACCAGGCGGCCCATCAGGGTGGCGACGGCGCCGCCCACCGCGACCGGAAAGTAGAAGCTGATCTCGACGCCACGCGCGGGTGCGGAGACGACCGGGCCGGTGGCCGCGAGCCCGGCCATCGCGGTGAGCATTCTTCTGCGCGATCGCGAGCTGGGTTCGGTCACTGCGGCCTTGTCACACGGGGCGAGAAAGGCCGATGCTATCGTCGGTCGCACACTTTCGAACGCTTCCCGCTCCCCGAGGTTTCATGACTCCGCCGACGACGATCGTCATCGCCGATGATCACGTGCTCGTGCGCGAGGGGCTGAAGATGCTGCTTTCGGCCGAGCCCGACCTGCAGGTCGTGGCCGAAGCCGGTAACGGCGCGGCCGTCGAGGCCATGGTTCGCGAGCTCTCTCCCACGCTGCTGCTGCTCGATCTCGAGCTGCCGGGCAAGAGCGGCATCGAGGTCGCCGCGGCGATCAAGGCCGACGCGTCCCTCTTCTGCAAGGTGCTCGTGCTCACCGGCAACCTCAAGACCGAGACGGTTTCGCGCGCCCTGGCCGCCGGCGCCGACGGCTACGTGGTGAAGAGCGAAGACGCCGCCGAGCTGCTGACGGCGGTGCGCACGGTGCTGGCCGGCCAGGTCTACGTGAGCAAGCAGATCGCCGGCGCCTTTGCCGCCGGCGCCGGGCGGCCCGGCGCCGCGGTGGCCGCGACGATCACGCCGCGCGAGCGGGAGGTGCTGTCGCTGGTGGCGCGCGGCTACGGCAACAACGATATTGCCAGCCTGCTCGACATCAGCGTGCTCACGGTGCGCACGCACCGGCAGCGCCTGATGGAAAAGCTCGGCCTGCGCAACGCGGCCGAGATCACCGCCTACGCCGTCAAGCTGGGCCTGTACGACCCCACCTGATCTTCGCGCAAGACCTCACGGTCGCCGGCATGTCGATTGCCTCTCGTACTGCATGTGCAGTATGGGCGCCGTGGGGTCGTCGGCGTATGTTTCCCGAATGGCGCAGAGAGGACGATGAGATGCAGCCGATGTTGAGCCTGGTGCCGAGCGAGCGCAGCCGCACCGACGACGGCGACGCGCCGCTGGCCGCCTTCGGCGCCGTGACGCTGGCGCGCCGGCTCGAAGAAGCGACGCGCCAGCTCGCCCTGACCCAGTCGCTGCTGGCCGAGAAGCAGCGCGAATGCGACGAGCTCTCGCGCACGCTGGCGCACGACGCGCACAGCGACGCGCTGACCGGCCTCTTCAACCGGCGCAAGTTCAACGACCTGTGCCACGCCGAGATCGCGCGCAGCGTCCGCTACGGCACGCCGCTGGCGCTGATCATGGTCGACATCGATCACTTCAAGCGCGTCAACGACGAGCACGGCCACCTCGTCGGCGACCGGGCGCTGGTCGACCTGACGCGGGTGCTGGCCGGGCAGATCCGCGCCTCCGACGCGCTGTGCCGCTGGGGCGGCGAAGAGTTCATGATCCTGGCGCCGCACCTCGACAGGGTCGCCGCCGTGCAGATGGCCGACAAGCTGCGTGCCGCGGTGGCCGGCGCCGAATTCGGCGCGGCCGGGCCGCTGACCTGCAGCTTCGGCGTCTCGACCCTGCGCGAGGGCGACGGCGTGGTCGAGCTGATCCTGCGCGCCGACACCTGCCTGTACCGGGCCAAGCACACCGGCCGCAACTGCGTCGAGACGCAGGCCGACGGAGGCACGGCGACGACGCTGTGATCGCCGTGCCGGCCGCGACCGACGACGGTAACGCGTTCGGTTCGAGGCTCGCGGGGCTTGCACCGCCAGGGCGCCGGTGCCACGATCGACGGTGACAAGGGAGGGCCTGCCATGTCGCTCCATTCCATCCGTCGTTCGCAACGCCGCCGCCTCGTGCATGCGCTGGCTGCTGCGGGTTTGCTGCTGGCAAGCCTGTCCATCGTCGATCGTCGTGGCGTAGGTGGCACCCCGGTCGGCGCTGCCGATCCGACCTTCGATCCGCTTCTCGACGGCGGCTCGGCCAGCATCTGCGCCGGGCCGCTGGCCGGCGGGGCGAAGCTCGAGGCGTCGTGGCTGGTGGCGGTCGCGGCGAAGACGGAGACGGCTCCGTTTCAGCCGCAGCCGATGAAGGCCGCGGGCGGCGACGTGCCGCTCTACAAAGACCTCGGCACGCTGGCCTTCCCGGTCACCACGCGCAGCCCGCGCGCACAGGCCTACTTCAACCAGGGCCTGCGGCTCTCCTTCGCGTTCAACCACGCCGAGGCGCACTGCGCCTTCCAGGCGGCGCAGCGGCTCGATCCGGACTGCGCGGCATGCTTCTGGGGCGAGGCGCTCATCCTGGGCCCGAACATCAACGTGCCGATGATGCCGGAGGCGAACGCACCGGCGGTCGCCGCGCTCGGCAAGGCGGTGGCGCTGAAGAGCCGTGCCGGCACCAAGGAGCGCGCCCTGATCGAGGCCCTGCAACAGCGCTATTCCGCCGACCCGAAGGTCGAGCGTCCCGCGCTCGATGCTGCCTATGCCGATGCGATGCAAAAGGTTGCCGCCCGCTACCCTGCCGACGACACGATCCGCACGCTGTATGCCGAGAGCGCGATGGACACCCAGCCGTGGGACTACTGGGAGCCCGGCGGCGTGAAGCCGAAGGGCCGCGGCGCCGAGATCCTGTCCAGTCTCGAGACGGTGCTCAGGCGCAACCCGACGCATGCGGGCGCGATCCACCTGTATATCCACGCCGTCGAGGCGTCGACCACGCCGGAGCGGGCCCTCCCGGCGGCCGAGCGGCTCGGCGCGCTGATGCCGGGCGCCGGGCAC
>JANXXS010000339.1 GCA_025350505.1 Burkholderiales bacterium | reverse complement strand
CGCGCCGCGTTGGCGGCGTTCTCGATCTTCACGCTCTTCGGATGGGCGCCGAGCTTGCGCGGCTCGGTCGAGGCGACGACGCGCGTCTCGGCGCCGCTCGACGACAGCAGCTTGAGCGTCGCCTTGACGGTCTGGTTGTCCTTGAACTTCGCCTCGAGCTCGTGCTTGCCGAGGTCTTCGATGGTCGACGTGAACTTGGCGTTGTCGAACAGGCCGAACAGATGATCCTTGACCGGCTTGACGTCCTTCAGGGTCTTCTTCAGCTTCTCGCCGTCCTTGAGGTTGTCCTTCTTCTTCAGCTTGTCGGTGGCACCCTCCATCTCGGCATCCGGCATGTTGACCTCGAAGGTCTTGCCGTTGAAGGCGTTCTTGAAGAGCGAATTGATCGGCGTCTTCGTCAATTCGATGGTGAGCTTGCCCACGGAACCTCCCTCTTGTGGTGATCGGGCGGCGAATGCCGGTGCCGATGCGAACTGTCGGCAAGGCGGCGCGCCGTGTCAATCCGGATCGAGGCCCGATCGAACCACGGTTGCGTATCACGCTCGTGTCACGCCTTGTTTTCTACAACCCGCTTCAGCAACCGGTCCATCGTCCACCTTCGTGCGGCGAGCCGGCCAGCAAAGCGGGAGCAAAACCACGCACGCAGTCCTCGTCGATCCTCGGTCGGCACTTCGAGCCGGCACCACCATGCAAGCCGGCCGGCAGATCTGGAGATTCGCCCTCTGCGCCATCGCCCTGTCCGTCCTGTCCGCCCTGTCGGCCTGCGGCGGACGCACCGACGGACAAGCCGGCAGCGATGGCAGCAACGGCCTCACGACGCTCGCCGCCGTGGCCCTCGAACCGCCCGGCAGCCACTGCAGCGCCGGGGGCAGCAAGATCAGTGCGGGCCTCGACGCGAACGGCAACGGCGTGCTCGACAGCGCCGAGGTCAGCAGCACGCAATACGTCTGCAATGGAGCGTCGGGCGTGAACGGCCTGACGGAGCTCTCGCTGCTGGCGGGCGACATCGGCGCTTCGGGCTTCATCGACGGCCCGGCATTGGCGGCGCGCTTCGACCACCCGCAAGGCGTCGCCGTCGACTGCGCCGGCAATCTCTATGTCGCAGACGCGCGCAACCACGTCATCCGCAAGATCACGGCCGCCGGCGCCGTCAGCACCCTGGCCAATCCGGCGAGCGATTGCGGATTCGCCGGACTGCCGGCCCCATGCCTGCCCGGCGCGGTGGCAGTGGACGCGGCGGGCGCCCTGTACGTGACCGACAACAGCACCTTCATCCGCAAGATCACCCCGGACGGCATGGTGACGACGTTCGCGGTCCTGCCCGCCCCTCAATGCAATCCCGTGCCGCTCCCGCCGCTTCAGCCGGTGCCTTGTCCGGAAAGGATCGCGACTGGCATCGCCGTCGATGCCGCCGGCTTCGTCTACGTGGCGCTTTCCTCCGACAACCTGATCCTGAAGATCTCGCCAGCCGGCGATGCGACGACCTTTGCAGGGGCACCCCTTTCCAACGCCATCGACGGCCCAGGTGACCAGGCCAGGTTCTTCTCGCTCGGCGGTCTCGCCCTCGACGGCGCCGGCAACCTGTTCGTGGCCGATGGTCTCGCGGTACGAAAGATCACGCCCTCCGCCGTGGTGAGCACGATCGCCGGCTCCTACGGTGCGCTCGGCAGCGTCGACGGCACGGGCGGCTCCGCGACGTTCGCTTCGGCACGCAACGTCGCGGTCGATGCACTCGGCAACGTCTACGTCACCGACACCAACAACCAGACAGTGCGCAAGATCAACCCGTCCGGACAGGTCAGCGTCGTCGTCGGCTTCACCGGTCAGCCCGGCGTGCGGCTCGGTGCGTACCCGGGCTTGTCCCTCCCGCAGGGGATTGCCGTCGTCGGCCCGAATCGTCTGGCGATCACCGCCGAAAGCGTCGTACTGATCGCCGATCTGCCTTGAGGCCTCGTTGCCCGCGCCTTCGCGAACTCGAGCCAAGTCGGTGAGAATGAATCGACTCGGGCTCCTCTGGGAGGGGGACGTGCCCACGTCCGGCGAAAACACAGGCCAAGCGGCCGCAGCGTCGATCATCCTGCACGGCACGCCGCGCTGCGAGCTCGGCGACGGTCGCATCGTGCATCTCGAAGACAAGGACGCGTTGCTGCTCGCCTGGCTCGCGCTCGAGGGAGCAACGCCGCGCGCCCGCCTCGCCGCGCTGCTCTGGCCAGAAGCCGACACCGGCCATGCACGCGGCTCCTTGCGACAGCGCCTGGCGCGGCTCAAGCGCAGGCTGGGCTTCGATGCGGTCGCCGCCGGCGATGTCGCACTCCTGCAAGACCTCGCCGTCGCCAGGGCCGCGGACGATTCGGCCGAGCTGCTGGCCGGCATCGAACCCGATCCCGATTCGGACATCGGCATGTGGCTGGCCGGCCGGCGCGACGCCGACCGCAGCGCGCGCACCGAAGCGCTTGCCGCGCTGGCGTCGCAGTCCGAAGCGGCGGGCGAGCTCGCGGCGGCGCTGCGCCACGCGCAGGCACTGATCGAACTCGACCCCAGCTCGGAGCATGCGCACCGGCGTGCGATGCGCCTGCACTACGTGCGCGGCGACAGCGGCGCGGCGCTGGCCGCCTTCGAGCGCTGCAAGGAAGCGCTGGCGCGAACGCTGGGCGCGGCGCCTTCGACCGAAACGGTGCAGCTCGCCAAGCAGATCGCCGCGGCCGGGCGGGGCCGCGTGCTCGCCACGGCGTCGCGCGCGCCGGTGCCCGTGACCCTGCTGCGCACGCCGCGCCTGATCGGTCGCGATGCCGACTGGAACGCCCTGGCCGCCGCCTGGGACGAGAACGCCGCGGCGCTGGTGGTCGGCGATCCCGGCATGGGCAAGACGAGACTGATCGGCGACTTCGCCAGGTCGCGCCATGGCGTGCTGTTGGTCGACGCGAGACCCGGCGACGCTCGCGTGCCCTACGCCTTGCTGTCGCGCTTGCTGCGGCCGGCGCTGGCAATGCTGGCCGAGCCGCTGCCGCGCGGCGTGGTGGACGAGCTGGCCGGGCTGCTGCCCGAGCTCGGTCGCGCCCAGCCGGCGGCCAACGGTACCGACCGGGCGCGCTTTCTCAACGCCGTCGACACGGCCCTCGAAGCGGCGGTCGGCCAGGGTCTGGCCGGCCTGGTCGTCGACGATCTGCAGTTCGCCGACACGGCCAGCGTCGAGGTTCTGCAGCGCCTGATCGCGGCCAGGGTCGGCCTGCGCTGGATCGTCGCCTACCGTCCGGTGGAACTGGCGCCCGAAGCGCAGGCGCTGTGCGACGAGTTGCTGCAGGCCAGCTCGGCGCGAACGCGCACGCTCGAACCGCTGAGCGCGGCGCAAATCGCCGAGCTGATCGACTCGCTCGACGTGCCCGAGCTCGACGGCGCCGGACTCGCCCCGGCGCTGGCTAGGCACACGGGCGGCAATCCGCTGTTCCTGCTCGAGACGCTCAAGGCGATGCTCACCCAGGGCGGGCCGACGCAAGGGCCGGCGACCGGCACGGCGCTTTCCTTGCCGGCGGCAGCCAACGTCACGACCCTGATCGGACGACGCATCGGCCGGCTTTCCAACGACGCGATCCGCCTCGCCCGCTGTGCCGCGGTCGCCGGACAGGACTTCTCGACGGAGCTGGCGGCACAAGTACTCGGCGTCCGGCTGATGGACCTGGTCGACGGCTGGGCCGAGCTGGAAGCGGCCCAGGTGCTGCGCGACGGCGCGTTCGTGCACGACCTCATCCACGACGCCGCGCTGGCCTCGGTGCCGGCGCCGATCGCGGTTCAGCTGCACGCCGAGATCGCGACCTTTCTCGAGGGTCGCGATGCCGACCCGGCGCGCGTCGCCGTGCATTGGCTCGAAGGCGCGCGTCCGCTCGAGGCCCTGCCGCACATGAAGCGCGCTGCGGAGGCAGCACGCCGCGCCCTCATGCTCAACCAGGCCATGCACTGGTACAGCGGCGCCGTCGACATCCTCGAGCGGGCCGGCGAGGCCGACGCCGCCTTCGAGCTCTGGCTGGCGTGCGCCAACATGGCCGACGAGCTCACCAACATGGCCTTGCAGGCCGAGACCTTGCCGCGTCTCGAGCGCCTCGCACACACGCCCGTGCAGCAGGCGCGCGCCGCCGTCATGCGCTGCGTCTACATCGGGCGGGAAGGCCGCCTGGCGGACTGCCTCGCCCACGCCCGCCGATCGATCAAGCTGATCGAGCGCGAACAGGAGCCCGAGCTCTACACCATGCTCGAGCACGAGATCATCGGCTCGCTGCTCTGGCTCGAACACTCGACCGAAGCCAACGCGTTGCTCGACGCGGCGATGCCGCACTACGAGCGCCTGATGGATTCGTCTCGCGCCGACGAGATCTGCGTCAACGTCGGCGTGTTCCTCGGCCAGCTGGACCGGCGCGAAGACAGCGCGCGGCTCTATGCCAAGGCGATCGATCACTCGATCCGGCTCGGCAATACGGCGAACCGGATCATCGCGCTCGTCAACCTCGGCGCCAACCGGATCGCCGTCGGCCGCACCGGCGAGGCGCTCGACGCGCTGCTCGGCGCATGGCGCCTGCTCAACGCGATGGACCCCGCCGACCGGCCGCCGACCGCCAACGCGGCGAAGATGCTCGGCGGCGTCTATCGCGACCAGGGCGACTACAGCCAGGCCGTGCCGCTGCTCGAGCAAGCCGTCGCCTCGGGCGAAACGCAGCACCCTCTCTTCATGGTGTCGTTCCTCACCGCACAGGGCCGTACGTACTCGCAGCTCGGGCAGTTTGCGCGCGCCCGGCAGTGCTTCGAAGCAGCCAGGGCCAGGCCGCTGCCGGCGCCCCGCTTCGTCGTCGCGGCGCGCATCGCCGAGGCGTGGCTGGCGTGGGCGATGGGCAAGCCCGCGCCGGCCTTGCTCGACGACGCGCTGACGCACATCCCGGCCCGCAGTCGCACCTCGCTGGCCATGGACGTCACGCTGGCGCAGGCGCTCTACATCGACGAGAAGAAGGCATGCGAGCGGGTCAAGCAGGTGCGAAGCGAAGCGCGTCGCAAGCAGCTCTTCGGCACGGTGCTCAATGCCGAGGTGCGGCTGTGCCAGCTTTACCTGCGCCGCGGCATGCCCGAGCAGGCGGCCACGCACGCGCGGGCGGCGATGGCGATGTCGCGCTCGTTCACCGCCGACGACATGTACGTCGGCGAAGTCTGGCTGGCGTCGTATCACGCGCTGCGTGGGGCCGAGGACATCGAGGCCGGGCAGGTGCTCTCGGATGCGGTGGCATGGATACGCAAGGCGGCGGAAACGACCGTGCCGCCGGAATTTCGCGACTCGTTCCTGAACCGCAATCCGGTCAATCTGGAGTTGCTCAGGCTGGGCGCGCGCGCGTTCGTCGCCGCGCGCTAGTGCGGCGTCGCGACCCGCCCGTGAGAGGGTGTCGATCGCCCTTCGATTCATCGACAAACGGCCTGAACCGCCACGCCGCGTCACACCTGCGTCACGCCGGGTTTTCTAAACCCTGTTCAGCCGCACGCACAGCGCCCACCTTCGTGGCGCGCGTGCCTGCCGGCCGAGCGGGAGAACAAGCCATGTACGCAGCCATCGTCGATCGTCATTGCCGGCCGAGCACGAGCGCCTTCGTTCGCCTGCGCTCGGCGCTTCTTCGGCGCTGGGGCCTGCTCATCGTGGCACTCGTCACCTCGCTGCTTGCGGCGTGCGGGGGCTCGGACGAGGGCAGCCCGCAAGTGCCGACCCTGCTCACGCAGCCCGTGGACCAGAGCGTGGTCGAGGGCGGTACGGCGACGTTCGCGGTGAACGCCGACGGCGCGGCGCCACTGTCGTACCAGTGGGCGAGCAGCAGCGACGCAACGACCTACGCGCCGATCGCCGGGGCCGGCGCTGCAAGCTACAGCACGGGAGCGACGAGCCTCGCGCAGAACGGGATGCACTATCGCGTCACCGTCAGCAACGCGGTCGGCAGCGTCACCAGCAGCGCGGTACGACTCACCGTCACGCAGGTCGTCGTCGCTCCGGCAATCACCGTGCAGCCGGCCGACCAGGCGGTCGTCGCTCCGGCGACGGCGACCTTCCATGTCACGGCGACCGGCACCGCGCTTTCGTATCAATGGCAGGTCAGCACCGACGGCGGCGCGAGCTTCGCGGGCCTCGGCGCGCCGGACTCACCGACTCTCAGCGTGAGCAACACCTTCGCCGCCCAGGACGGCGCGCGCTATCGCGTCGTCGTCGGCAACAGCGCCGGCAACGCAACCAGCGCGGCGGCGCTGTTGAGCGTCAGCCCGACGCCGGCGGCACCGATGTTCACGACCCAGCCGGCGTCGCAAACGATCGTGCTCGGGCAAGCGGTCGACTTCACGGTCGCCGTCGCCGCCACGCCGGTGGCGACGATGCAGTGGAACGTCGGCGGGTTCTCGGTCCTCAATGGCGCGATCGCGAGCGGCCCGTGCACCGGAGCGACCGCGGCCGGCGCCACGACCACGACCTTGACGCTGACCGCGGCACCGCTCTCGTGCTCGGGCGCCCTGGTCGTGGCCGTCGCCAGCAATGGCGTCATGCCCGACGCGGTCAGCATGAGCGCGACGCTGACGGTCAACCCGCTTCCGGTGGCTCCAACCATCACCGCGCAACCGCTCGACGTCTCGGCGGTGGCGCCGGCTACGGCGAGCTTCACCGCCGCCGCCGGCGGCGTGCCTTCGCCGACCGTGCAGTGGCAGCTGAGCAGCGACGGCGGCGTGACCTGGGCCAACATCACGGGCGCCACCAGCGCCGGCTACACCACGCCGGCGACGACCATCGGCGACAACGGCGCGCGCTTTCGCGCCGTGTTCAGCAACGCCTCGGGGACCGCCATCAGCAATGCGGCGACCCTGACGGTGACATCGGCGAGCACGGTGGGCATCGGCCCGGCCGGCGGCACGGTGACCGGCCCGAACGGCGCGCAAGCGATCATCCCGGCGGGCGCCCTGTCGACGTTCGTCGACATCGCGATCGCGAACACCAGTGTGGGAGCGCCCGACTTCACGCCTCCGGGCGCTCATCCGGCAGGATCGATCTACGAATTCACGCCGCACGGGACGACCTTCGCGCAGCCGGTGACGGTGCGCGTCCCCTTCGATCCGGCGCTGGTGCCTGCGGGCGCCACGCCCAAGCTCTACCACGCGCAGCCGGGCGGCACCTTCACCGAGGTTGCCGGAACGACGCTGGACGGCTTCTTCCTGGTCGGCAGCGTGAACGCCTTTTCATACTTCGGGCCCGGCCAGTCGTCGGCACGATTTTCGGAGCTCGCCCGGAGCTGCGCACGCGAGACCTTGTCCGGCAACGTCTACTGCTGGGGCGACCAGGGAAACATCGCGTTCGACTCCGGTCTCACGCCCCCCGACGCGATCGCGGACTTCGCCGAGCCGACCCGCCTGCCGCCGCTGTCGTTGACCAGCATCGTCGGCGGCCACGATTTCGTGTGTGGCCTCAACGTCGCCGACGTCTGGTGCATCGGCGACGATGGAATCACGGCGGCGACCGGGCTGGACTCCTCGAGCACGCGCAGGCATTGGGGGAAGATCCAGCTGCCGGCCGGGGTCGTGCTGTTCGATCTCGCGGCCGGTGCCTTTCATGTCTGCGGCATCGGCGCCCCCAACTCGCCGGACCAGACGGCCGTCGGGCGCGTCTACTGCTGGGGTAGCGACCTGCGGGGCCAACTCGGTCGCGGCACCTTCGTGGGCTCGAGCGCCGTGGTTGCGCCGATCGCCGGAAACCAGCTCTACGTCGCGCTCGCGGCCAGCGATAACCACACCTGCGCGGCACGCCAGTTGAGCGGCGCCGTCGACTGCTGGGGCGACAACTCCGCGGGCCAGGTCGTCAATGCCTCGCTGCCCTTCAGCGCAACAGCGACGCCGACCTCGCGCGGTATCTCGGTCGATCCGCGTCAGGGCGCGCTGCTGCCCGTGTGCGGCCTGATGGTCGACGGCACCGCCTGGTGCTGGGGCGACAACTTCCACGGCCAGATGGGCAACGGCACGGCCGGCACCGGGCAGGCCGGCGAGAACCTGCGTAACCCGAGCGTGGTACCCGGCCTTAAATTCAAGTCCTTGTCGACCGGCTCGACCATGTGCGGCATTGCCCTCGACGACAGCGTCTACTGCTGGGGCAGCGCCAGCAGCGGCTCGCTCGGCAACGGCTCCGACACGGTCAACGTGGGCACCGCCGATCAGGGCAAGCAAAAGACGCCGGTACAGGTGTCGGTGCCCGAAGGGGTCACGTTCGCCTCGATCACCGACGCAGACGTCGCCAAGTGCGCGCGGACCACCACCAACGTCGTGTACTGCTGGGGGCGAAACGCCAACCACGTGCTGGGCACTGGATCCAGCCTGCCGACCCAGGTCAACGTGCCGAACGAGATCAAGGACATGAACCTGACGCAGGAGATGCCTTGAGTCGATGCCCACGATGTCGCGGACAATGTTGCCGATCGGGCTCCTCTGGGAGAGGGACATGCCCACGTCGGGCACCACGGACCGCGCGGCCATCGCGTCACTCTTCCTGCAGGGCTCGGCGCGCTGCGCGCTCGGCGACGACCGCGCGATCCATCTCGAAGCGAAGGATGCGCTGTTGCTGGCCTGGCTGGCGCTCGAGGGCCCGACGCCGCGCGCCCGCCTGGCCACCCTGCTCTGGCCCGAGGCCGACGGCGAACGGGCGCGCGCCGCCTTGCGCCAGCGCCTGGTGCGCCTGAAACGCAGCCTCGGCTTCGAGCCGATCGGCGGTGGCGATGTCGCGACGCTGCAGTCTCTCACCATGGCGGATGACGCGGACGATCCGGCCGTGCTGCTGGCCGGGATCGAGCCCGACCTCGATTCTGAAATCGGCGCCTGGCTGGCGGCGCGGCGCGAGTCGCTTCGCAATGCGCGCATCGAGGCGCTGGCCGCGGCGGCGGCGCGTGCCGAGGCGGCCGGGGAGCTCGCTTCCGCGCTGCGCCATGCGCAGGCCCTGGTCGAACTCGATGCGACCCTCGGAGCACGCGCATCGGCGCGTCATGCGCCTGCACTATCTGCGCGGCGACGTCGGCGCGGCGCTCGCCGCCTTCGAGCGATGCAAGGAAGTCCTCGAGCGAACGCTCGGCGCGCCACCCTCGCCCGAGACCGATCGGCTCGTGCGCCAGATCACCGCGGCCGGACCGGCGCAGGCGCTGGCCGTCGGATCGCGCGCACCCGTGCCGGTCACCTTGCTGCGCACGCCGCGCCTGATCGGCCGGCAGCGCGAGCTCGAGGCGCTGCGTGATGCATGGGCGGCGCAATGCGCGGCCCTGCTGCTGGGTGAAGCCGGCATGGGCAAGAGCCGGCTTCTCGCCGAGCTGGCCCAGGCGTTCAAGGTCGACGGCGGCGCCGCCAGGATCGTCGCCGTCCAGGGCCGACCCGGCGATTCCGGCGTCCCCTACGCCACTCTGGCGCGCCTGCTGCGCCGGGTCCGCGAGCTCGGCGACTACGTGCTGGAGCCGGCTCGAACGCGCGAACTCGCGCGCATCCTGCCGGAGCTCGCACCGTCCGTGGCGATGCCGTTCGAAGGCCACCGCCTCGTTCTCCAGAGCGCGGCGGAGGCGCTGTTGGCGAAGGCGGAACTGGCCGCGGTACTGGTCGACGACCTGCACTTCGCGGACGAGGCGAGCATCGAGCTGCTGCAGGCCATCATCGGCTCCGGCGCGCTGCCGACATTGCGCTGGGCCCTTGCGCAACGCCCGGGCGAAGACAATGCTGCGGCCGACCGGCTGCAGGCGACGCTGGAAGAAGCGCAGCTCATGCTCATCGTGCCGCTCGGGCCGCTGAGCGAGGCCGAAATGAGGGCGCTGGTCGATTCGCTAGGGATCGCCGAACTGGACGGGGCAACGCTGGCGCCGACGCTCGTGCGCCGCACCGGCGGCAACCCGCTGTTCGCGCTGGAAGTTCTCAAGCACGGCCTTGCCACCGACGACCGGACCGAGCACGGACAAACGCCCATGCCGGTCAACGTCGGCGTGCTGATCGAGCGCCGGCTGAGGCAGCTCTCCGAGCGGGCCTTGTCACTGGCTCGCGTCGCGGCGATCGCCGGCGTGGACTTCGGCATCGCGCTGGCCGAACGCGTCATGGTCGCGAAAGCCGTCGAGCTTGCCGATGCCTGGGCCGAGCTCGAGGCGGCCCAGGTGTTCAGGAACGAGGCGTTCGCGCACGACCTGGTCCACGAAGCGGCGCTGCGCACCATTCCGCAGGCGATCGCGAAGCATCTCCATGCAGCCTGCGCCGAGCATCTGTCGGCGGCATCCGGCGAGCCGGCACGGATCGCCGCGCACTGGCTGGCCAGCGGCGGCGACGAGCCCGCATCCGCCGCCCTCGTCGAGGCCGCGGTACGGGCGCGCAGAGCAGGCCGGCTCATCGAGGCGGCTCGTTTCGAGTTGACGGCGGCGGCAGCGTTCGACCGCCTGGGCCGCGCCGACGAGTCGTTCGATCGGCGCTTCCAGGCCGCCGACGACATGTCGAACGTCGCACCCCTGGACGACTACGAACCGATCGCCGTTTCGCTCGAGGCCCGCGCCGTCGGCGAGCGCCAGCTCGGTCGCGCCGCTCTCGCGATGGCGCAGGTGCACGTGCGGCGCGGCGCCATGGACGAAGGCATGCAGCAGCTCGTGGTCGCCCGCAAGGCTGCCGGTGCGACGAACGACCGCCGCGTCGAGGCCGAGGCGCTGTTCGGCCAGGGTGTGATCCACCATTGGCAGAACCGCTTCGATCCTGCGCTGCTCTGCCTCGAATCGGCGATCGCGATCCTCGACGAGATCGGCAAGGCGGACCGCGCCGCGGAAATGCGCCAGTCTCTTGCCGCCTTGTTGCGATGGCTGGGCCGCGTCCGCGAGGCGCAGACCGCCGTCGAACCGGCGACCCGTTACCTGCTCACGATCAACTCTCCGGATCAGCTCGGAATGTGCCTGCGCCTGCTGGCCTTGCTGAGACTCGACACGGGAGACGAACCCGGGGCGCACGAGGCGATGCGGCAGGCCCTGCTGGCGGCGAAGGAGGCGGACTTCAGCGAGTCGCACTGGGGATCGATGGTCGGCGATGGCATGCGCTTCGCGCTCGCCTCAGGCGACTATCCGCAGGCCCTGCGGATCTACGAGCAGGCACGATCGGATCGCCGCTGGGCGCCGTCGATGCACTTCGTCAAGGTGCGGACCGTGGCCGCCGAAGCGATGCTCGATCTTGGCCGCCACGACCTCGCCGGCTCGATCCTGCGCGAGACGAAGTCGATCGCCGATCCGGCGTGCACGCCGAGGCCGCGGCGATTCTCGAGCTGCGCGCCGGGCTGCAGCCGATCGCGGCCTTCCTCGGCGCGAGGCCGCGCGACGCGATCAAGCGCGTGCCGGGAACCTTGAACCAGAACCGCCTGCTCGTTTATTTTGCCGATGCGCTACCGGTGCGGACGGCACGAGCCATGCTCGGCGAGGCGATCGCTTACGCCGAGGCGGTCGGCATGCGGGGTCACCTGGCCGGCCTGCACGCCGCGCATGCCCACACCCTGCTCGAATGCGGCAAGACCGCGCTGGCGGCAGAGGCGGCACACCGGGCCCTGGACTATCTGCAAAGTCACGCGAGCCTGATCTATCGCCCGCTGATCTGGCTGCGCTGCGCCAAGGTATTG
Organism: Burkholderiales bacterium; assembly: GCA_025350505.1. Classification (GTDB taxonomy): domain Bacteria; phylum Pseudomonadota; class Gammaproteobacteria; order Burkholderiales; family Burkholderiaceae_C; genus Schlegelella_A. Next base: position 5,084 of record JANXXS010000339.1, on the reverse strand, counting down.
CGTGGCGCCGGAGAACTCGAGGCCGCGCGCGCCTGCGGCAGCGACGGCCGGCGCTGGATCGAGCGGCTCGCCGGATCGCTGCCCGACGAATTCCGCAGTTCCTTCCTGGTCCGCAATCCGATCAACCGCGAGCTGCTCGGGCTCGATCGCTGACATCCCGCACCGGCATCACGGCAGCGTCGCCCGGCCGATCAACTGCACGCTCGGCTCGGTGAACCACACCGTCTTGGCGCCGCCCATGGTCGGCCCGTTCGTGATGGCGTTCAGCGCCGAGCTCGGCGTGACGCTGGCGAACTGGGCGATCGTGCCGTCGGGAGCGATGCGGCCGATCGTGCCGCCGAGATAGTCGGTGAACCAGACGTTGCCGTCGGGCCCGGCGGTGATCGCGCCGAGCGCCGGGAAGCTGCCGAACAGGCCGGCGCTGTAAAGGGTGATGGCGCCGGTGCCGGGCACGATCTTGCCGATCGCGGCGCCGCCGGTACCGCTCTTCACGAACCAGAGCGAGCCATCGGCGCCGGCGGTCAGGGCGCCGATCGACTGGCCGACATCGAGCCCGTCGCTGATCTCGGTGATCGCGCCCGCGGGCGTGATGCGGCCGATCACCGGCGCCGCGCCGGTGCTGCTGTTCTCGACGAACCAGACGTTGCCGTCGGGACCGGCGACGATGGCCGAGGCCGGCCCGGTCAGCGGCCCGTATTCGGTGACGACCCTGGTGGCGATGTCGAAGCGGCCGATGCGGTTGGCGGTGTACTCGCTGAACCAGAGCTGGCCGCCCGGCCCGCTGGCGAGGGTGTAGGCCTGCGCGCCCGGCGTGATGCCGGTGCAACTGGTCGTCGTGAATGCATTGCCGGCGTTCGCCGTGCCCGCCGTGCACGAGGTCGCGCTCGTCGGCGGCGTGGTCGCCGTTGCGCAGGTGGTGGTCGTGAAGGCGTTGCCGGCGTTGCCCGCGGACGCAGCGCAGGCGGCCACCGGCGTCGGACCGGTGGCGACCGTCTGGCAGGTCGTCGCGCCGGCGGCGACGCAGGTGCCGGCCGCCACCGGCGTGCAGACGCCGCCGGTGCAGGACTGCGCCTGCGACGTACTGCGATTGACCTGGCTCGTCGCCATCAGCAACGGCGTGTCGTACTCGACGGCGACGCCGCTCGCCACGTCGACCTTGCCGATCGCGCCGCTGAAACCGAGGCCGCCGACCGGGTCGGCGAACCAGACGTTGCCGTCGGGCCCGGCGACCAGCGGCCCGGTCGCGAAGGTCGGCAGCGCGGCCGCGCCGGTGACCGGATAGCTGACGACGCCGGCCGGCGTGATGCGGCCGATCCGCGTCGGCGCAAAGCCGCCGCTGAACCAGACGTTGCCGTCGCCGGCCAGCGCCATGCTGCCGCCGTCGAGCGAGCCGCCGGCCGCGAATTCGGTGATCGTCGGCGGGCTGCTCGCGGGTGGCGGCACGGGTGTCGGCGCGGGCGCCGGCGCCGGAGGAGGAGGCGGCGGCGCGGGCGGCGGTGGCGGGGGTACTGAAGGCGGCGGCGCGGGCGCAGCGATCGGGCTGCCCGTCAGGATCGAGGTGTCGCCGGTGCCGCCGCCGCACGCACTCAAAGTCGCAGCAAAGGCGGCCGCGAGACGCCGCATCCTCAAGTCATTCATCGGAGCTCCTCCGTTGATGCTCGATCGACAAGTGTGACGCCGTGGCGCAGATACCCTGCAAGCAGATGTGTCCGGTGACGTCGCGGCGCAGATACGCGACACTCGCGCCGCGCTCATGAGCTCCGCCACCACCATCGCACCGCACGAGGTCGAGCTGCTCGCCCTCGGCGAGGCGATGGTCGAGCTCAACCAGACCGGCGAGCGCGAAGGCCGCCTGTGGCTGCAGGGCTTCGGCGGCGACACCTCCAACTTCGCCATCGCCGCGGCGCGCCAGGGTGCGAAGGCCGGCTACCTCTCCGCGCTCGGCGACGACGCGCGCGGTCGCATGCTGCGCGCGCTTTGGGCGAAGGAAGGCGTCGACGCGACCGGCGTGCGCAGCGACGCCTCGGCCTTCACCGCGGTCTACTTCGTGAGCCACGACGCCGAAGGCCATCACTTCGACTTCATGCGCGCCGGCTCGGCGGCCAGCCGCATGACGCTGGCCGAGCTGCCACGCGAGCGCATCGCCGCAGCGCGCGTGCTGCATCTGTCGGGTATCTCGCTGGCGATCTCGGCATCGGCGTGCGAGACCGGCCTTGCCGCCGTCGCGACTGCACGCAGCGCCGGCGTGCGCGTGTCCTTCGACACCAACCTGCGCCTGAAGCTCTGGCCGCTCGCGCGCGCCCGCGCGGTGATGCGCGAGGTGATGTCGCTGACCGACATCTGCCTGCCCAGCCTCGACGACATGCGCGCCCTCACCGGCCTCGCCGAGCCCGACGCGATCGTCGACCATTGCCTGGGCCTCGGCGCCGCCATCGTCGCCCTGAAGCTCGGCGCGGCGGGCGCGCTTGTCGCCGATTCAACGCAACGCTTTCGCATCGCGCCCTATCCATGCAAGGCCGTCGATGCGACCGGCGCCGGCGACACTTTCGGCGGCGCCTTCGTCGCCCGGCTGCTCGCCGGCGACGCCATCGATGCAGCCGGCCGCTACGCCGCGGTCGCCGCGGCGCTCTCGACCGAGGGCTACGGGGCGGTCGAACCGATTCCGAACGCGGCGCAGGTTCGTGCAGTGCTCGACGGCAAGGACACGGCGCCACCGGCCGCCGCGCCGTGAGCACCATCGCCGCGCGCTGGGTCTGCCCGGACTGCGGTTGCGCGCATCGCGACGTGCCAAGTCACATTAGCCCGCGAGTCGACCCGGTTGCGCGCGCCGTGGTACCGGGAGTCAGCGAGCGCATCCCTCTGCGCGCCATGGCACCGTCGAAACGCCCTATTGGGCCGGCATCGGTTTGCCAAAGTCCGGGGAGCGCGGCCCGGGAAGCACGCCGTTGTAGCGAGGCGCTCCTAGCATTCGTCCGTTCGCGATGCCCGCGTATCGGTAGGAGGCATCGGTTGCGACTCCGACAATCTGCTTGACGATGGCGGTGACGAGCAAGCCTACGAGGCCACCTTGCGACTGCTGCTGTTCCTCCGCGGAGGTTGCGACGGCTTTGCCCTGCCATAGCAGATCACCGCTCCGTAGGTCGACGATCTTCCCTTCGATCTCCACGCGCGTCTCGCTCGCGAGAACGTTGTAGGTCGTACCGTACTTCTTGATCTTGATATAGACGGCAGCGTCGGCGCCAAAAAACTCTCGAAGCTTGGCCAGAGGAATATCTTGAGCATCGCTCGAGGTCGTCACGCCGTTCTGCCGAAACGTCTCGTCCACGAGCGTCACGGGAAGAACGTAGTAACCCGCTTCGGACAGAGGCAACGTGGCATGGGACCAGACGCCCTGAGTGGCATTCACGTCGGGTGCTTCGTTCACCGGCGGCATGATCAACAGCGAAGCTGGCTTTGCCTTGATGAAAGCGGAGTAGTCGTAGGGCGGAGCCTTCGTTGCGCACCCGCCCAACCCGGCAAGCGCCACGACACCAGCAAGCAGTAGGGATTTCATGCGGGGTTGTCTTTCTTCGCGGGCGCGTCAAGCCGGCGCAACAGTTGGTCCATGTAAGGCGCAGACTCCGGGAACACCGTCTTCTCAGCCAGCCACAGTTCCCGAGCTCGGTCAGCATCTCCACCTGCGAGCTTGAGCATGCCCAAATGAGCACGAAAGCCCGGCGGAAGGGCCGCCCCGGTAGCCCGGGCCTTTTCGGCCTGCGCTTCCAGAATCGCCACCTGTTCCAGCGGCGGAACGCCTGCGCGAAGCAAGGCGTCGTACTGAAGCTTCGGAAACGTTTCCCAAAGATAGAGTGGAGGTCGAGGCTTGTTCGCGCAGCCGGCGAACGCCGCGCACAGGGCGCACGCAAGGAAGAACCGCACCACTCCGCCGGTCATTGTTGACCCCATTGACCCGCATCCTTGGCCGCTACCAGCGTGTTGACAGCCTCGCGCATCGCGAGGTCGAGCACCTTGCCGTTGAGCGTCGAGTCATATCCTGCCGTACCGCCGAATCCGAGGACCTCCCGGTTCGAGAGCTCGTATTCGCCGGCACCTCTCGCCGAAAAGACAACCTCCGAGGTCAGGCTGTTCACGACGTTCAGCGTCACCTTCGCGTATGCCACCTGCGCCTTGCCGCGACCCAGCAGTCCGAACAATTGCATGTCGCCGACGTCTTTTCTCCCGAATTCCGTGATATCTCCCGTCACGACGTAAGACGCACCGCGAAGCTTTTGATTCGTGCCCTGCAGCTTCGCCTCTTGGCTCGTCTCGGCCATGTTTTCGCGATCTTGGACGGCGAACCGCTGCGACTGCTGTAAGTGAGCAACGAGCGTGGTCTTCGCTTGGCTGCCCAGTCGGTCAACGCCATCGGAAAACACACCGCGCATGAAATTCGAGCGGTTGTCGAACTTGCCCACCGACACAGGTGTTTTCACGCCTGCGTAGGGCGCTGCCGCGCCTTGGACCTTCTCGACCTGGATCGATCGAGAACTCTCCGTGGCGCACCCGACCGCTGCAAGGCACAGAGCCACGACCACAAAACCAATCCGGGTGTTCATGAATTTCCTCTTCTTTTCGCAACGACGATTGCGCTCTTAAGGGATCGACAGTTTAGAAGGTCTTCCGGTCGCGCGACTCTGGATCGTGCAGTCCTACGGGGCCGGCTGACAGCGAGCCATTCTCGCGAAGTCCAGCCTCGTCAACGCACCGCCGATCGGAATTTCCCCGCCATTGTGTGATTGTCCGCTCGTCTGTTTGCCTCGAAGATGTCTTTATCGATCTTCTTGAGATGGGGCTCCGTCATGGAGGTAGCCGACGTTGAAGGCGATCATCAGCTTGGCAAGTTGCCCACCGTCGATCGGTACGATTCACAGACCCAGATCGCGTGCGGTCTAGCGCGCCAGTCTTGCGGCTGCGCCTGGCGGTCGAGAACGCGGCCAAGGCGAACATCGGGCAAGGCCTGGCGGCGATCGGCGAGCTCAATCTCTAGCCGGCGCAGGCGGACAGGCGGCGAACCTCGCGTTCGTCGCTAAGGACTTCACGAATTG
>JANXXS010000325.1 GCA_025350505.1 Burkholderiales bacterium | reverse complement strand
TGCGCCTTCAGCTTCATCAAGGCGTCGAGCAGCATGCGCTCGCTGCCGTCGAGCTCGACCTCGTGCGTCTGCATCGACGGCGCGGCGCCGCTCTCGGGGTCGTAGCGGTAGATCTTGAAGGTGCGCTTCGTCATGGTGGGCCTGATCAGAAAGTTCGCACCTTGGGCGGGATCGATTCGACGGTCTGCGGCTTCAGCTGGACCGGCTTGTAGTCGAGCCGGTTGCCTTCGCTGAACCACAGCGTGTGCTTCATCCACTCGGCGTCGTTGCGACCGTTCGGGAACTCGGCATCGTCGATCGGCCGCTCGTAGTCGGCGACGCTGTGCGCGCCTCGGCATTCGTGACGCGCCGCCGCCGAGATCATGGTCGCCAGGGCGCATTCCATCAGGTTGTCGACCTCGAGCGCCTCCACCCGCGCGGTGTTGAAGACGTTCGACTTGTCGGCCAGGTGGATCGACTTGGCGCGCTCTGCGATCGCCTTGACCTTGACGACGCCCTCGTCCATCGACGCCTGGGTACGAAAGACGTTGGCGTGCAGCTGCATCGCCTTGCGCAGGTCGTTGGCGACATCCTGCGAATACTCGCCACCGGTGCTGGTGTCGAGCCGGGCCAGGCGTGCTGCGCTGAAGTCGGATGCGTGCGCCGGCAGGGCCTTGTGCGCAACGGCGCCGAGCTTGGCGTCGACGATGTGGTTGCCGGCGGCGCGGCCGAACACGAGCAGGTCGAGCAGCGAGTTGGTGCCGAGCCGGTTGGCGCCGTGCACGCTGACGCAGGAGCATTCGCCGACCGCGTACAAGCCGGGGACGACGGTGCTCGGGTCGCCGTTCTTCGGCGCCACGACTTGGCCCTGAATGTTGGTCGGCACGCCGCCCATCTGGTAGTGAATCGTCGGCACGACCGGAATCGGCTCGCGCGTGATGTCGACGTTGGCGAAGTTGTGGCCGATCTCGAGCACCGAGGGCAGGCGCTTTCGGATCGTGTCGCCGCCGAGATGCGTCATGTCGAGGACGATGTAGTCCTTGTGCTCGCCGCAGCCGCGGCCTTCCTTGATTTCCTGGTCCATGCATCGCGACACGAAGTCGCGCGGCGCCAGGTCCTTAAGGGTGGGCGCGTAGCGCTCCATGAAGCGCTCGCCGTCGCTGTTGCGCAGGATCGCGCCTTCGCCGCGGCAGCCTTCGGTGAGGAGCACGCCGGCGCCATAGACGCCGGTCGGGTGGAACTGCCAGAACTCCATGTCCTCGAGCGGGATGCCCGAGCGGGCCGCCATGCCGAGACCGTCGCCGGTGTTGATGAAGGCGTTTGTGGACGCCGCGAAGATGCGCCCGGCGCCGCCGGTCGCCAGCATCACGGCCTTGGCCTGCAGGATGTGCAGCTGGCCGGTTTCCATCTCGAGCGCGGTGACGCCGACGACTGCTCCTTCTGCGTCGCGGATCAGGTCCAGCGCCATCCATTCGACGAAGAAATGCGTCTTCGCCTTGACGTTCTGCTGGTAGAGCGTATGCAGCATGGCGTGGCCGGTGCGGTCGGCCGCGGCGCAGGCGCGCTGCACGGGTTTTTCGCCGTAGTTGGCGGTATGGCCGCCGAACGGACGCTGGTAGATCGTGCCGTCCGGGTTGCGGTCGAACGGCATGCCCTGGTGCTCGAGCTCGTAGACGACGTTCGGCGCCTCGCGACACATGAACTCGATCGCATCCTGGTCGCCGAGCCAGTCGCTGCCCTTGACGGTGTCGTAGAAGTGGTAGTGCCAGTTGTCCTCGCTCATGTTGCCGAGCGAGGCGCCGATGCCGCCTTGCGCCGCGACCGTGTGCGAGCGGGTCGGGAACACCTTGGACAGTACGGCGACGTTGAGCCCGGCCCGCGCCATACGCAGCGACGCCTGCATGCCGGAGCCGCCGGCGCCGACGATGACGACGTCGAAGCGGCGTGTCGGTACCGAGCTGGTGGCGATCGCGGGGCCGGCCATCACAGTCTCCACAGCACTTGCACGGCCCAGCCGGCACAGCCGACCAGCCAGACGATGGTCAGCACCTCGAGGCCGAGGCGCAGGCCCATCGACTTGACGTAGTCCATCCAGATGTCGCGCACGCCGACCCAGACGTGCCAGAGCATCGAGACGATGACGACGAAGGTCAGCGCCTTCATCCACTGGCGGGCGAAGATCGACGACCACTTGTAGTAGTCGATCGGCCCGCCGACCAGGAGCTGGACCA
>JANXXS010000297.1 GCA_025350505.1 Burkholderiales bacterium | reverse complement strand
CCCATCGAGAGAAAGCGCCAGCCGATGCCGCGCGTCATGCCGTCGAGGACGAAGCCGGAGAGCGTCATCATCGCCGTCGTCGCGCGGTCGAGCCAGACCAGCGTGTTCGGCAGCGACGGCTCGCGCTGGAACACCGGGTCGCCGATGAGCCTGTTCAAGGTCCGCCAGTGGTCGGTCGACATGCGGTCGCGCAGGCTGAAGGCGACCCGCGAGAGTTGGCGCAGGCGCTGGCTGAGCATCGCCTCCGGATGCGTCGCGGCGCGGCGCATCTGGCGCGGCGCGTTCTTCTTGGCCGACTCGATCAGGCCGAGCTGCTCGGCCAGGATCCAGGCCGGCTGGACGGCGCCGGTGCGCGCGCCGGGGTCGTCGAGCACATGGCTCAGGGCGACGCGCAGCAGCCGCACGGACGCGTCGCAGCGCTCGCTGTAGCGGCCGAACCAGAACAGGTTCTCGGCGGCGCGCGAGGCGAGCGTGGCGTTGGCATCGACCAGCTGATCCGGCGTCACCGTCTGCGAGAGCAGCGTGAACGAGGCGTTGACCGGCGCGTCGGAAAGCACCCAGGTGTCCTTCGAGCGGCCGCCGCGCTGCATGGCGATGACGCGCGAGTCCTCGTCGCCCGCCACCCGTGTCAGGCCGCCCGGCATGACGCGCCAGCCATTCGGCGTCGCCACCGCGAACACCCGCAGGCCGACGGTGCGCGCGGCAAACGATTCGCCGCCCTTGCCTTCGAGCACCGGCGCCTGCGACACGTGCACCCACTCCTGGGCGACGTAGTGCTGCGGCCGCGCCTCGATCTGCGCGCGCAGCTTCGTGCGCTCGGCCTCGGAAAGGTCCTCGACGACGATCGGCCGCTCGCTCGGCGAGCGCTCGAGCGGTTTGATGATGAGCCGCTCCGGCCTGAGCCAGGCGTCTTCGAAAGCGGCGGGCTCGCCGAGCCACCATGTTGCCACCGAAGGCAGCTTCAAGGGCTCGCCGAGCAGCTCGCGCGCCAGCTTGGGCAGGTAGCCGAGCAGCGCGCCCGACTCGAGCACGCCGGAGCCGAGCGCGTTGGCCAGCAGCACGTTGCCGCGCCGCGCGCACTCGGTGAGGCCGGCGATGCCGAGCGCCGAGTCGGAGCGCAGCTCGAGCGGGTCGCAGTAGTCGTCGTCCTGGCGGCGGACGATGGCGTGGACGCGCTGCAGGCCGTCGATGGTCTTCAGCCAGACCCGGTCGTCCCGCACGGTGAGGTCGCTGCCTTCGACGAGGGCGAAGCCGAGGTAGCGCGCCAGCAGCGCGTGCTCGAAATAGGTTTCGTTATACGGGCCGGGCGTGAGCAGGACGATGCGCGCCGGACCATCGCCACGCGGCGCCCAGCGCAGCAGCGCCGAACGCAGCGCCTCGAAGTACGAGGCCAGGTGCTGCACCGGCAGCTCGCGGAACATCTGCGGAAAGACGCGCGAGACGACGAGCCGGTTCTCGAGCGCGTAGCCCGCGCCCGAAGGCGCCTGCGTGCGGTCGCTCACCACCCACCAGCGGCCGTCGGGCGAGCGCGCCAGGTCGGCCGCGTATTGCAGCAGGTGCATGCCGCTCACCGGCTCCAGTCCCTGCGCCGGGCCGAGAAAACCGCGGTGACCGAAGATCACGGGCGGCGGGATGGCCCCGCTCTTCAGAAGAGTCTGGGCGCCGTAGATGTCGCCGAGCACGCGGTTGAGCAGGTCGGCGCGCTGCGCGATGCCGGTCTCGATCGCGCCCCATTCGTCGGCCGGCAGGAGCAGCGGCAGCGGGTCGACTTCCCACGGCCGGCTCGCACCCATGGCGTCGTCGTAGACGTTGTAGGTGATGCCCTGCTCGCGGATCTGCCGCTCGGTCAGCGAGAGCGTGTCGCTCACCTCGCGTTCGCCGCGTTCGGCGAGCGAGCGCATGAAAGCGTCCCAGTGCGGCCGCGGCTGCGCTGCGCCAGCCAGCAACTCGTCGTAGCGGTCGCCCTGCGCCGCGTAGCCGGCAAGCAACTTCGTCAACACCGCCCGAGGGGCGCAGACGCCCCGGGGGCCGGCGAACGCGAACGACGGTGTTCCATCACCTCACTCTACGGGGCGGCGCAGGTCCAGGGTGTGCGGGAAGTCCGGATTGGTGATTTCGACGGGAACCCTCATGGCGCCCGGTGTATGCCCGGTGCGGAAGAAGCGCGCCAGGCGCCGCGCCTCGGCCTCGAGCGCGTTGATCGGGAAGCTCGTGTAGTTGACGCCGCCCGGATGCGCCACGTGGTACTGGCAGCCGCCGAGCGAGCGGCCCATCCAGGTGTCGAGCAGATCGATGACCAGCGGCGCGTGCACGCCGATCGTCGGGTGCAAGGCCGAGGGCGGATTCCAGGCGCGGTAGCGGATGCCGGCGGCGAACTCGCCGACCGTACCGGTCGGTTGCAGCGGCACGCGGCGGCCGTTGCAGGTCAGGATGTAGCGTTCGCCGACCATGCCGCTCGCCTTGACCTCGACCCGCTCCAGCGAGGAGTCGACGTAGCGCGCGGTGCCGCCACCGCCGCTTTCCTCGCCGAGGACGTGCCAGGGCTCGAGCGCCATCCTCAGCTCGACCTCAACGCCGGCCGCGGCGAAGTCGCCAAGCAGCGGAAAGCGGAAGTTGAGGTGCGGCGCGAACCATTCGAGCTCGACCGGGTAGCCGAAGCTGCGCAGCTCCTCGACGACGTCACGCAGGTCGCTCCAGACGAAGTGCGGCAGCATGAAGCGGTCGTGCAGCCCGGTGCCCCAACGCACCAGGCGCTCGGGCCGGTACGGCTCGGCCCAGAAGCGCGCCACCAGCGAGCGCATGAGAAGCTGCTGGACCAGGCTCATTCGTGCATGCGGCGGCATCTCGAAGGCGCGCATCTCGAGCAGGCCGAGCCGACCTGTGGCGCCGTCGGGCGAGTAGAGCTTGTCGATGCAGAACTCGGCGCGGTGCGTGTTGCCGGTGACGTCGATGAGCAGGTTGCGAAGCAGCCGATCGATCAGCCACGGCGGCGACTTGCCGGCGCCCGACTGCGCGACGCGGCGCAGCTCGGCGAAGGCGATCTCGATCTCGTAGACCGAGTCGTTGCGGGCTTCGTCGATGCGCGGCGCCTGGCTGGTCGGGCCGACGAACATGCCGGAGAAGATGTAGCTCAGCGCCGGATGGTTGTGCCAGTAGGCGATCATGCTGGCGAGCAGGTCGGGCCGGCGCAGGAACGGCGAGTCCGACGTCGTCGCGCCGCCGAGCACGAAGTGGTTGCCGCCGCCGGTGCCGGTGTGCCGGCCGTCGAGCATGAACTTCTCGCTCATCAGGCGCGACTCGTGGGCCGCCTGGTAGAGATGCGTGGTCTGCTCGACCAGCTCGCTCCAGCTCGAGGCCGGATGGACGTTGACCTCGATCACGCCGGGGTCGGGCGTGACGCGCAGCACCATGAGGCGCGGGTCGCGCGGCGGCTCGTAGCCTTCGAGGACAACCGGCATCTGCATCGCCCGCGCCGTGTCCTCGACGGCGGCAACCAGATCGAGGTAGTCCTCGAGCGTGGCGGCCGGTGGCATGAAGATGTAGAGCCGACCTTCGCGCGGCTCGGCGCTGATCGCGGTGCGGACGACGAAGCCGGCCGACTCGAACGGCTCCAGCGATCGCCTCGGCGTCGCACCGGCCGGCTCGGACACGCTGCTGCCGACGTCGTGCGATCCGCTCGGCGTCGCATGCTCGGTGATGCCGCTCTGCGATTGCACCTCCGTCGCGTGCCAGGCCGCGCCGTCGTGGCGGAGCGGCGGCGGCGCCGGCAGCGGCGCGAAGGCCTGCGTCGGGTCGGGTGCGTGCAACCAGGGCATGTCCTCGGGGGCGGTCCAGGGCAGCGAATCGAGCGGCAGGCGATAGCCGATCGGCGAATCGCCGGGGATCAGGTAGCAGCGGTTGTCGCGCAGATACCAGGAGCTCGACAGCCACCTTTCGGGATGGTGTTCGTCGCGGCCGACCGGCAACGCATAGCCGACCGGCGCGTCGAGGCCGCGCTCGAAGATGCGGCGCAAGCGCGCGCGTTCGAGCTTGTCGGCGAGGCGGGCGTCGAACGGGTCGACGTTGCTCGGCAGCTTGCCCTCGCGCCAGAGGTAGTACCAAGTGTCCTCATAGGCGGCGAAGACGTTGCCGGTGTCGACGCCGAGCCGGCCGGCCAGTCGGTCGAGAAACTCGCGCGCCGTCTCGACCGTGGCGCCGAGGTCGTCGTGCTCATTGGCGAACAGGGCCGGGTCGTGCCAGACCGGCCGGCCGTCCTTGCGCCAGTAGAGGTTGAGCGACCAGCGCGGCAGCTGCTCGCCCGGGTACCACTTGCCCTGCCCGAAATGGAGCAGGCCGCCCTGGCCGTACTTGCGGCGCAGGCGCTCCATCAGGTCGACGCTGAGCAGCCGCTTGGTCGCGCCGACCGCTTCGGTGTTCCATTCGCCGCCTTCGCGGTCGTCGACCGAGACGAAGGTCGGCTCGCCGCCTTGGGTCAGGCGCACGTCGAGCCGCGCCAGGTCGGCGTCGACGCGCGCACCGAGCGCATCGATCGCCTGCCACTGCGGGTCGGTGTAGGGCATCGTGACGCGCGGCGCTTCCCAGATGCGCCGCACCGACATGTGGTGCTCGAACGTCGTCTCGCAGGGTTCGATCTCGCCGCTGATCGGCGCCGCCGAAGAAGGCTCGGGCGAGCAGGCGAGCGGGATGTGGCCCTCGCCGGCGTAGAGACCCGAGGTCGGGTCGAGGCCGATCCAGCCGGCTCCCGGCAGGTAGACCTCGCACCAGGCATGCAGGTCGGTGAAGTCGACCTCGGTGCCGCTCGGCCCGTCGAGCGACTTGACGTCGCTCTTCAGCTGGATCAGGTAGCCGGAGACAAAGCGCGCAGCGAGGCCGAGGTGGCGCAGCAGCTGCACTAGCAGCCAGCCGCTGTCGCGACACGAGCCGCTGCCGTTCGTCAGCGTCAGCTCGGGCGGCTGCACGCCGGGCTCCATGCGGATCAGGTAGGCGATGTCCTTCTGCAGCCGCTGGTTGAGCGCGACCAGGAAGCTGTTGGTCGGCTTCTCGCTGATGTCGATGCTGGCCAGGTATTCGGCGAAGCGCGGCGTCGCCGGCGCCTTCTGCAGGTAGGGCGCGAGCTCGACGAGCAGCTCAGGCTCGTAGGCGAACGGAAACTTCTCGGCGCTCGGCTCGAGAAAGAAGTCGAACGGATTGAGCACCGCCATCTCGGCGACGAGATCGATCTCGATGCGCAAGAAGGTGGTGACGTCAGGAAAGACGAGTCGGGCCAGGTAGTTGGCCTGCGGGTCCTGCTGCCAGTTGACAAAGTGCTTGACCGGCTCGACGCGCATCGAGTAGCTCAGGATGCGCGTGCGCGAATGCGGCGCCGGCTTCAGCCGCACCACCTGCGGCCCGAGATGGATCGGCCGGTCGTACTTGTAGTGGGTGACGTGGTTGAGGGCGACGTGAATCGACATTCAGACTTTCGATGGTTGCCGGCGAACGGCCGGGCGCCGGGCCGCCCCAAGCCCAGCCACGCCCCCTCGGGGGGCAGCGCCGCGGCAAAGCCGCAAGCGTGGGGGCTTCATTCCTAGGCGGCGACCGGGACGAGGAAGTCGCGGCTGATGCCGGCGCCCAGCGCGTTGACGCGCTCGAGGAACTGCGTCAGGTAGGCGTGCAGGCCAGTCGCCAGAATCTCGTCGATACGGCCGTACTGCAGGTCGGCGTCGAGCCGGCCGGCCAGGCGCAGCGTGTCCTTCGACTGCTCGTTGGCGACACGATGCAGGTTGGACACGACCTCGTGCATGCAGGCGGCGAGCGACCTCGGCATGTCGGGGCGCAGGATGAGCAGCTCGGCGACCCGCTCGGGGCGGATGACGTTGCGATAGACCTTGCGATAGACCTCGAAGCCGGAGACCGAGCGCAGCACCGCCGACCAGTGATAGAAGTCGAACTCGACGTCCTTGCCGCTGCTGCCTTCGCCGTTCTGCGCCTGCGCGGCCACGCCTTCGCCGAGCACTTGTGTCATGCCGCCCATCGACTGCGCCATCGCGCCCGGCGCCATCGACTGTCGCATGCCGCGCTCGGGCGATCCAAAGCCGAAGTATTCGGTGGGCAGGGCGTGGAACTTGACGTCGAGCAGGCGCGCCGTGTTGTCGGCGCGCTCGAGGAAGCTGCCGATGCGCAGGAAATGGAAGGCCTGGTCCTGCAGCATCGTGCCGACGGTGACGCCGCGCGACAGGTGCGAGCGGAACTTGACCCACTCGAAGGCCTCGCCGGGGCTGCGTTGAAACGCGTCGGTAGCGACCATCCGCTGGAACTCGAGCCAGGTCTGGTTCTGCGTTTCCCAGACCTCGGTGGTCAGCGTGCCGCGCACGGCGCGCGCGTTCTCGCGTGCCGCCATAAGGCAGCTGCGGATCGACGAGCCGTTGGCGGCGTCGCTCACCATGTAGTCCATGACGCTTCTCGGCGTCACTTCGCCATGTCGCTTGGCAAAATCGCCGGTCAACTCGCTGATGCTGAGCAGGCCGCGCCAGCCGCGCTCGGCCGCGCCTTCGGACTGCGGCAAGAGCGACGTCTGGTAGTTGACGTCGAGCATGCGCGCGGTGTTCTCCGCTCGCTCCATGTAGCGGGCCATCCAGAACAGGTGATCGGCGGTGCGTGACAGCATGACGATCTCCTTAGGCTTCGAGGATCCAGGTGTCTTTGGTCCCGCCGCCCTGCGACGAGTTGACGACCAGCGAACCTTCCTTCAGCGCGACGCGGGTCAGGCCGCCGGGCACCATCTGCACTGTCTTGCCCGAGAGTACGAAGGGACGCAGATCGATGTGGCGCGGCGCGATGCCGCTCTCGACGTAGGTCGGGCAGGTCGACAGCGCCAGCGTCGGCTGGGCGATGTAGCGCGCCGGATCGTTCTTCAGCGCGGCGCGGAAGTTCTCGATCTCGACCTTGGTCGCGGCCGGCCCGACCAGCATGCCGTAGCCACCGGCGCCGTGCACCTCCTTGACGACCAGCTCGGCGAGGTGGTCGAGCACGTAGGCCAGGTCGTCGGCCTCGCGGCAGACATAGGTCGGCACGTTGTGCAGGATCGGCTTTTCGCCGAGGTAGAACTCGATCATCTTCGGCACGTAGGGATAGATCGACTTGTCGTCGGCGACGCCGGTGCCGATGGCGTTGGACAGCGTCACGTTGCCGGCGCGGTAAGCCGAGAGCAGGCCGGCGCAGCCGAGCGTCGAGTCGGCGCGGAAGGCGAGCGGGTCGAGGAAGTCGTCGTCGACGCGGCGATAGATCACGTCGACGCGCTTGGGCCCCTGCGTCGTGCGCATGTAGACGAAGTTGTCGTCGACGAACAGGTCCTGGCCCTCGACCAGCTCGATGCCCATCTGCTGGGCCAGGAAAGCGTGCTCGAAGTAGGCACTGTTGTACATGCCCGGCGTCAGCACGACGACGGTCGGATCGTTGACCGCCGCCGGCGCCACCGAGCGCAGCGTCTCGAGAAGCAGGTCGGGATAGTGGGCGACCGGGGCCACGCGATGCCTGCTGAACAGCTCGGGAAAGAGCCGCATCATCATCTTGCGGTTCTCGAGCATGTAGCTCACGCCGCTGGGCACGCGCAGGTTGTCCTCGAGCACGTAGTAGCTGCCCGTGCCATCGGCGTCGGCGGCGCGCACGATGTCGATGCCGGCGATGTGCGAGTAGATGCCGCCGGGGACGTCGACGTTGAGCATCTCGTTGCGAAACTGGGCATTGCCGATGACGTGCTCGGCCGGCACGACGCCGGCGCGCAGGATGTCCTGGCCGTGATAGACGTCGTGGACGAAGCGGTTCAGCGCCGTGACGCGCTGGCGCAGCCCGCGCTCCATCTCGCGCCACTCGTGTGCCGGGATCACGCGCGGGATGAGGTCGAAGGGGATCAGGCGCTCGGTGCCGTCGCCGTCCTCGTCTTTCGCGCCGTAGACGGCGAAGGTGATGCCGACGCGCCTGAAGATGACCTCGGCCTCTTCGCGCCGCGAATGCATCACCTGCGGCGGCTGTTCGGCGAGCCAGCGGTCGTAACCGCGGTAGTGCTCGCGAACCGTGCCGCCCTCGCCCCGCATCTCGTCGAAGCTCAGTGCCATTCGAACGCCTCCGTGGCACGAGGGTAGCAAAGTCCGCGCCACCGGCCGCGCGGCGGAC
>JANXXS010000273.1 GCA_025350505.1 Burkholderiales bacterium | reverse complement strand
GCCTGCAGGCCCTTCTGGCCTTGCTTGACTTCGAACTCGACGCGCTGGTTTTCGGCCAGGGTCTTGAAGCCGCTGCCGGCGATGTCGCGGAAGTGGGCGAACAGGTCAGCGCCGCCCGCGTCTTGCGCGATGAAGCCGAAGCCCTTGCTTTCGTTGAACCACTTCACGGTGCCGGTCTGGGTGGGGGTCGTCATGGGAAAAAATCCAATCTATACAAATGAATGCGCAGCACATGCGGCGCATGCAGCGACACTCAAGAACCGATCAGGGGGATTTCAAACGCCCGCCGCGAGAACCGCGAGGGTGGAACGAGAATCACGAACAACCACTGTCTTGCGTATAACTGTGCCGCTAATGTACACGAGGAAGCCTCGATGACTCTCGATCGCGCCGATAGCCCTGACGAAAACGTTGCGTGGAAGCACGACGGCGTGCGCGTCATCGCCGCCGACCAGCTCGATCCGAACACGGCGCAGACGCCCGGCATGGACCGCAAGGCGGCGATCAACTTCGCGCGCGTCGGCGCGCAAAAGCTCTGGGCCGGCACCGTGCACATCCATGCCGACGCGAAGACCGGCGCCCATCATCACGGCCCGCTCGAAAGCGTGATCTACGTCGTCAAGGGCCGCGCCCGCATGCGCTGGGGCAACGCCCTCGAGTTCACCGCCGAAGCCGGACCGGGCGACTTCATCTACGTGCCGCCCTACGTGCCGCACCAGGAGATCAACGCCAGCGCCACCGAGACGCTCGAATGCGTGCTCTGCCGCAGCGACGGCGAGGCGGTCGCGGTCAACGTCGACATCGAGCCGGTCGAAAAGCCCGAGACCGTGCGCTGGATCGATCCGACCCATCCCCATGGCTGACACTCCGGTGCCCGATGGCGCCTCACTTCGTTCGCTGCCCCCCGAGGGGGCGGCGGCGCCCTTGGGGCGGCCCGGCGGGCGCCGCGTCCCGTGAAGTTACGCCTTTCGGTGCTGGACCAGTCGGTCTCGCTCGCCGGCAGCAGCGAAGACGCGGCGATCCGCGACACCCTGTCGCTCGCCGTCGACTGCGAGCGGCTCGGCTACTCGCGCTTCTGGGTCAGCGAGCCCCACGGCCTGCCGACCATCGTCGGCTCGGCGCCGGAGATCCTGATGGCGGCGATCGCCGCGCGCACGACGCGCATTCGCATCGGCAGCGCCGGCGTCATGCTGCCGCACTACAGCGCGCTCAAGGTCGCTGAGCAGTTCCGCGTCCTCGAGGCGCTGGCCCCTGGCCGCATCGACCTCGGCCTCGGCCGTGCGCCGGGCGGCGACATGCGCACCGCGCGCGCCCTCAATCCGCATGCGACGCACGGCGCCGAGGACTTTCCGGTCCAGGTGCGCGACCTCCATGCCTGGACCACGCTCGGCACGCATGCCGGCATCACCGCCCATCCGCTGGGGGCACACGCGCCCGAGATATGGATCCTCGGCAGCTCCGACTACGGCGCGCAGCTGGCGGCGCATTTCGGCCTGCCGTACGCGTTCGCCTATTTCTTCACCGACGGGCAGGGCGCCGAGTCGGCGATGGCGCTCTACCGCGAGCGCTATCAGCCGAGCGAGCGCCATCCCGAGCCGCAGGCGACGCTCTGCATCTGGGCGCTCGCCGCCGACACCCCCGACGAAGCGGCGCATCTGGCGCTGTCGCGCGACCGCTGGCGCATCGACCGGCAGCGCGGTGCGCTCGGTCCCTTGCAGTCGCCGGACGACATCGCCCGCCGCGGCTTCTCCGAGGCCGAAGAAGCGATGCTGGCACCGATGCGCGCCAAGGCTTTCGTCGGTTCGAAAGCGACGGTCGGCGCGAAGATCAGGAAGCTCGCCGAAGACTACGCGCTCGACGAAGTCGTCATCAACACCTGGGCCCACGACCCGGCCGTGCGGCGTTGCTCGTATGCTTTGCTCGCCGAAGAGTTCGGCTGCGTCGGCGCGTGAAACCGCGCTAGGTCGAGAGGCGGCCATACGTCAACCGGCGCCACACATACTCGACCGGCCCGTACTTGAAGCGCGACAGCCACCAGGCGCTGAGCGGGAGCTGCACGACGACGAAGAGGCCTACCGCGAGCGAGACCTCGAGCCGCGGCGTCGCGTGGCCCCAGTAGCCGAGCCCCCAGCCGTAGAAGATGAAGCTGGCCATCAGCGTCTGCAGCAGGTAGTTCGTGAGCGGCATGCGTCCGGCGAAGGAGAACGGCCGCAGCAGGCGCACCGCGACGGGATGCTCGAGCAGGCGAAGGATGCTGAGCGCATAGAACGCCATCAGTGCGGCACGCCCCACCGTGCGAGCCAGTGACGCCGCGATCGTGCCGCCGTCGGCCTCGCTGGCCGGGCCGCCGAAGGCGAACCAGAGCGCGCCGCCACACAGTGCCAGGCCGAGCGCACCGAGTTGCGCCCGGTGCATCGGCGCTCGCAGCGCCGGCAGTCGCTCGACCCAGCGGCGCCGGCCGACGACCGCACCGAACAGGATGCCGGTGGACATCTGCACGTAGAACGCGGCGTAGCTGAAGAGGCCGAGCGGCGAGCTGTAGCCCCAGGCGAAGACGCGCGCCGTCTCGAGCGCCGCGTCGGCGAAGGAGCCGTGGCCGAAGGCCGCATCGTTCGAAGCTTCGAAGTCCTGGTACTCGAAAGCGGCGACGGTCTCGGTCTCGAACGAGAGCAGCTTCGTCCGGAGTGCGTCCGAGACGGCGGGGTAGAGAAGACACAGCACGATCAGCACGAGCAGCACGCGATCGGGCACGCGGCGCAGCGCCAGCAGCGCGAAGCCGAGCACCGCGTAGACGACGAGCACGTCGCCGTTCCAGAGCAGCACCGCGTGGACCAGGCCGATCGCCAGCAGCACCGCGAGCCGTCGCGCATAGACCCAGGTCGCACCACCGCCCGGGCGCGCCGCTTCGAGCCGGCCCAGCTGCAGGCTGAAGCCGACGCCGAAGAGCAGGCCGAACATGAGGTTGAACTTGCCGGCGAACAGCAGCTCGCGCAGCACGATGATCCAGCCGTCCACGCCGCCCTCCGGTGGCGAGGGCGGCGTGAACAGCGAGTGCGTGAAGCCCGGCATGTTCATAATGAAGATGCCGAAGAGGGCGATGCCGCGCAGCACGTCGAGCGCTTCGATGCGCTCGCCCGCGGGCAGCGGCAGCTCCCGGTTCGGCGCGGGTTCGGGTTCGGCGGTCACGGGCCGACGGTATCAAATGCGGCGCCGCCGACAAGACGGCGCGTGCCCACGAAAGACTTCATCGCATGTTTCGAACCGCCATTGCCGGCAGCCTGCCCAAGCCTTCGTGGCTTGCCGAGACCGAAAAGCTCTGGCCCGAATGGAAGGCCAGCGGCGCCGAGCTCGAGCGCGCCAAGGCCGACGCGACGCTGCTCTGGCTCAAGGTGCAGGAAGACGCCGGCATCGACATCGTCGGCGACGGCGAGCAGTCGCGCCAGCACTTCGTGCATGGCTTTCTCGCCCAGGTTGAAGGCATCGACTTCGAGCACAAGGTGAAGATGGGCATCCGCAACAATCGCTACGACGCGATGGTGCCGCAGGTGGTCGGGCCGCTGCGCCTCGCCGGGCGCGTCCACGCCGCCGAAGCGCAACTGGCGCGCGCTCACACCGACAAGCTCCTCAAGTTCACGTTGCCCGGCCCGATGACGATCGTCGACACGGTGGCCGATCGCCACTACGGCGAAGGCAAGCAAGGACGCATCAGACTCGCCTTCGCTTTTGCCGAGCTGCTCAACCAGGAAGCGCGCGCCCTGCAGGCCGACGGCGTCGACGTCGTGCAGTTCGACGAGCCGGCCTTCAACGTCTACATGGCCGATGCCGCCGAGTGGGGCGTCGCCGCGCTCGAGCGTGCCGCCGAGGGGCTTACCTGCAAGACGGCGGTGCACATCTGCTACGGCTACGGCATCAAGGCCAACGTCGACTGGAAGGCGACGCTCGGCGAGGAATGGCGCCAATACGAGCAGGTTTTCCCGGCGCTGGCGAAGAGCGCGATCGACCAGGTCTCGCTCGAATGCTTTCATTCGCACGTGCCGCCCGAGCTGATGCGCCTGCTCGCCGGCAAGGACGTGATGGTCGGCGTCATCGACGTCGCCTCCGACACGATCGAGACGCCCGAGGAGATCGCAGAGACGATCGGCCGCGCCCTGCAGTTCGTGCCCCGGGAGCGGCTCGTCGCCTGCACCAACTGCGGCCTCGCGCCGATGCGCCGCGAGGTCGCCGAAGCCAAGCTCGCGGCGCTGGCGAAGGGCGCCGCGCTGGCGCGCCAACGCTTCGCGTGAGCGCCGCTCGATGAGCCAGGCGCTGTTCACCGCGCCGGTGACGCCGCCGGATCGGGCCGCGTCGGCGCTTGTGCTGCAGGGCCACGCCGTGCTCGATCCTGCGGGCTTCGCCACGCTGATCGGCCGCGAGTTGCGCGAGCTCGAGGCCTTGCGGCCCTTTTGGGACGACCTGCCGCCCGACACCTACCTGCGCGATGGCGGGCACTACCGCCGGCGCCGTCACTCGTGCTTCGTCGTCGAGCCAGGCCGGGTCGAGCAGGTGCCGCATCGCGCGCACTGGCAGCCGGTCGAATACAACGCGCTGCATGGCGGGCTCGAGCGCTGGTTCGAGCCGATCGCGCCGGCGGTGGTCGCCGCGCTGGCCTGGCAGCGCACGCTGCAGGCGATGGGCGCGCTGGCTTCGTCGCTGCGCGGCAGCGGCGGTCCCTGGTACCTCGAGGCGCATCAGTTCCGCATCGACACCACCGATGGCATCGGCCGGCCGACGCCCGAAGGCGCGCACCGCGACGGCGTCGACATGGTGGCGGTCGTGCTGGTCGGCCGCGAAGGCATCAAGGGCGGCGAGACGCGCGTCTTCGATGCGGACGGGCCGACCGGCCTCCGGTTCACGATGCAGCTGCGCTGGACCTGCCTGCTCCTCGACGACACGCGCGTCATCCACGAGAGCACGCCGATCCAGCCGCTCGAAGGCTACGGCCATCGCGACACGCTGGTGCTGACCTTGCGCGCCGGTGGATTCCAGGGCCCGACCGCGGCCTAGCGGGGCTGGCGCAGCCGGTACGGCACACGTCCCGACGACTCGGTGCGAACGATCGCCATGGCCCGCTGCACGTGCGGCAGGGCCCTGACGAAAGCCTCGATCTCCGCCTCCTGCGACGGCCGCGCGACGCAGCCTTCGATGTAGACGACGCGTCCCTGCACCGTCACCCACAGCGTGGTGTCCGCGAACGGGTGGCGCTCGCGCATCGCCGCCGACACCTCGTTGGCGATGTCGGCGTCGTACGCATACGCGCTAGGGCGGTCGCACTCTTTCGCCAGCCAGCAAGTCGTTCCCTTTTCGGCGCGACGGTGCGACTGGATCCGCTTGTCGCTCTCGTCGGTGTAAGGGCCGGCCGGCAACGGGCAGTCGGGCACCGCCGCCGTGATCTGGAAGAACGGGTCGTCGAACCAGTTGCGAAGATCGTCGTCGGCAAGCGCCGGGGCGCCGGTCACCAGGGCGGCGAGCGGCAGGACGAGGGCGCGGCGTCGCAGGCCATGGACCAGGCTGGAAGGCGTCTTCTTCATGTATCGATCGCCGGCACGGGGATGCCCTCGACCTGCTGCGCCAGATCGCGCAGGTAGTCGTCCTCGATGCCCAGGCGCTCGAGCTGGGCCGTCACCAGCTCCAGATACTGGCGATTCGTGCCCAGGGTGCCCGAGGCGCAGACAATCATCGCCGCGGTCTCGGCGAGCGGCAACTCACCGACATGATCGGCGTGCGAAGGGTTCGACGCGAAGGCCAGTGCCGTGACCTCGCCCTGCGGCGTGCCGATGGAAAGAAAGGACGGCCGATAGCTGCCGCGAATCATCTCGCGGCGCCAGACGAACGCCGATTCGGTCTCTGCCCGGGACGCGGCGATGCGGAACACGAGACCGCGGCACGATCCCGTGCCGCGCTCGAGGGCGAGCATGAGACCCGGGCGCTCCGCCGAGCCGCGGCCGATCGTCGTGCGGAAGGAAAAGCGCCGCTGGTAACCCGGCAGCTCGGCGAGGCGAACCTCCTCGAAATGAAAACCGGGGTTCCACATCAGCGATCCGTAGGAATAGATCCAGAGGTCGGCGTCCGGATCGCGCCGAGTCAGCATGGCGTGCCGCGACGACTCGAGCTCCTCGTCCGAGAGGCGCCAGTCCGCGCCGCGGCCCAGCAGTTGCGCGCGCCGGTCCCAGAAGGCGAGCACCTCGGGCGTCACGCGCAACTCCGACTGCTCGGCCGGCGTCAGGCAGTCGCGAAGATGCGGCAGGTGCAGGAAGGCGTCGTCGCTCAATCGCGCTCTCGCTGACAAGGTTCTACGGCACGGTGGCCGGCCAGGCGCCGCGCACCGCGATCGCTTCGTCGGATCACGGCGCGCCTCGCAGCAGCGGCAGGTATTCGGCATGGTCCGAGATCGTGTTGTGGCCGGCGCCGCGAACGACGCGCAGGGTGGCCGCGCCGGCCGGAAAGCGCCGGTACAGCGACTCGGTGCTCGCCGACGGGATGACCTCGTCGTTCTCCGCGGCGATGATCGACGCCGGCGCCGTGACGCCGGCGACGTAGCGCCACGACTCGAACTTGTCGAGCAGCAGCCAGCGCACCGGGAAGTACGGGAGGCGGCTCATCGCCACGTTCTGCAGGCTGTCGTAAGGCGTGACGAGCACGAGTCGGTGCACCGGCCGGACGCTCGCCAGGTGCACGGCGACGCCGCTGCCGAGGCTGCGGCCGACGACGACGACGCGGCGGTGCGCGGCACGCACCGCGTCGAACAAGGAGACCGCGTCGGCCACGATCGCCGCCTCCGAAGGCTTGCCCGAGCTGCCGCCGTAGCCCCGGTAGTTCAGCAGGTAGAGCGCGTCGTCGGGGAACGCGGCGCGCAGCTGCGGCAGGCTGAGCGAGACGTCCTCGGCGTTGCCACCGAAATAGATGACCGCCTCCGCGCCCGGCTTGGCCGGCGACATCGTGACCCGCACGAGCGCGTCGTCGACGGCAAGCACGAACTGGCTCGTGCCGGGCGGTGGCGTCCCGGGTTGCGGCATGTAGATCAGCGAGCGCTGCATCGCGAACAGCGCGATGCACAGCGCGGCATACGCCAATGCGGCGAATCCAGCAAGGGCGGCGAGGGCCAGCAACAACCGCGACATGTCTGCGTGCACCCGTGCGAACGCGAAAGCGCCGCGGATGCCGCCAGCATACTGCGACGGTCCGCCGCAGCCAAAAGTCGCACGCTTCGCCTGCGACAGGACCGGCCCGTCGGCGATAACATGCCGGTCCCCTGCCCACCCGAAAGGACATGCGATGCCTGGCTTGCTCGAGTATCTCGGTCTGGTGTCGACGTCGGTCTCACCGGAAGACAAGGCAGCGCTGGCCCGGGCCAGGAAGACCGTGGCCTATGCGAAGAAGAACGCGCCCGACGAGGGCGTGCGCATCCTCAATCGCGTCGTCCTCGACATGAAGGAGCTCGCCTCGACGATGCCCGACGAGGCCGCCGAGGTGCAGAAGGAAGCCGAAGCGGCGATCGGCGCGTTCGTCGCCGGCGCGCGCAAGGAGATCGAGGACGACTGCAAGGAGGCAAAGGCAGCGTGGCTCGACTTCATGAACGTGCCCGACAAGGAAAGCGCCGCCGAGAAGAAGAAGCGCGCCGAAGGCCTGCTTCACTTCATGAACCACAGCACCGAGGTGATCGCCCGCGACCGCGATATGCTGGCGCGCCTCTCGGCCTTCACCAAGGACAAGAGCCTCGAGTCGCTCGCCGTCCCGTTGTCCGAGCTCGAACTGACGGTCAAGGCGGCGCGCGCGCAGTGGCTGGAAATCGTGCCCCAGCGCACGACCAAGGGCCCGCCGACGCCGGCGCCGGCGGTCAGCCGTCCCAAGCCCGACGGCGTGAAGGACGCCGACGCCTGGTCCGCCGCCTGCGACCGTATCGACACCGCCAACGCCAAGGGCGAAGCGCCCAAGCCCGAGGACCTGGCGCTGATGGCGACCGGCGCGCAGGAGGCTTTGACCGCCGACAAGCGCTGGAACTGGGAGAGCGACCTGAAGACCACCTTCGCCTGCAGCTGGGAGCAGGTCAAGGCCGAGTTCAAGAAGCTGAAGAAGACCGACGCCACCAAGGCCACGGACTTCATGTCCGGCTATTGGTGGTTTCGCAAGCTCACGGTCGACGCCGAGATGAAGAAGCTCGCCGACAAGTACAAGTTTCAGTGGGAGAGCGTGGGCAGCACCAACCTCGAGTCGGACTACGACATCAGCGTGCGCACGCACGGCACAGATGGAAAGAAGCCCTATCTCGACTGGCAGATCGTCCAGGATTTCAACAAGACGCTGTCGGCGCGCTTCAAGGGCGTGCAGCCCGGCACGCTGTTCGACACCAACCTCTACGCCAGCGCCGAACCGCCGCCGCTCAAGGACGCCAAGGACAAGACCGAGACCGAGAAGGACATGGACGCGATGGCCGAGGCCGGCCAGGACGTCGGCGCGCTCATGAAGATGCGCCGCTACATGGGCTGGGAGGACTACGTCGACTACCAGGACGCGGTGCTCGCCGAGATCGAGAAGACCGCCGCGAGCGAGAAGAACGAGGAGCGCAAGAAGCTGCTGCACAAGCGCGTCGTCGCGGCGCGGCGCCAGTTCGAGACCGCCGACGCGCTCTACTTCAAGAAGCTGACGACCACCCTCGACCACGCCGGCATCCCGTACGCCCAGGACATCGCCGACACGCCCGAGGGCCAGAAGAAGCTGATCGAGATGGTCGAGCAGCTCGAGAAGAGTCCCGACAAGCTGATGGCCGCGACCAACGCCGCCTACGTCGCGGCGATGAAGGAGGTGCGCGACATCGAGGCCGAGCTCGCCGAGATCGACAAGGAGCTCGAGGA
>JANXXS010000255.1 GCA_025350505.1 Burkholderiales bacterium | reverse complement strand
GTCTCGCACAGGCGCTGCAGTGCCGCCATCTCGATCGGGTCGATCTTGCCTCCGTTGACCACGTTGGCGAGGTTGTAGCGGCCCTGGGCGTCGGTGATCGAGCCGGAGAGAAAGGCGTCCGGCGCGTCGTCGGTGTTGTCTTTGTCGGCAGCCAGAAAGGTCGACAGGCGCGCTTCGGCGAGCGGCACCGCCCAGGGCTCGCCGAGGTGATCGGTGCCGCCGTTTTTCGCGTCTTCGCGCAGGATCAGCCGGGCCCAGTCGAGCGCGCCGGAAAGGATCCAGGCCGATTGCGTGCGGGAACGCTCCGCAGACTCGACCTGGATCGCGCGCCATTGCTGCCAGATCATCGAGCTGGCGAGTGTCGCGATCAGGGCGACGATGATCATCGCGGTCAGCAGCGCCGCGCCCTCTTGCGCGGCACGCGGCCTCGAGGCGCGCCGGTCGCGCAGTGGCGGTTCGAAGCGAACTGCGTTCATGGTGCGATCAGGACGTCGCGCACCAGGCTGCCGTTCAGGCCGCTGCCGGGCGCGAAGGCGAGCACCAGGCGAACGCCCGAGGGAAGCGCCTGGCGCAAGGGCCCCGCGGCGCCGCTCGCCGCCGCCGCCAACGCCGCTCCGGCGCCGACCCCGGTGGCGGGCGCAGTCGTGACATTGCCGGTCGACTGGCAGTTCGCCCAGGCGTTGCCCTGGAAGAAGTAGACCTGCCATTGGTCGAGGCCGGCGAGCGCGCGCAACTGGCCGGTTTCGTTGCCCTGGAACTGTTGCGTCTGGAGCCAGCTTTCCTGCAAAGCGGTTGTCGTCGTCACCGCGGGTCCGGCCCAGCGCTGCCACATCGAGTTGCTGGTGTCGGGCCGCAGCGACCAGGCGACGACCTGCAGTCCGCGATCGGTGCGCCGAGTCAGCCGAACGCTCTGGCCGTCGCAGGTCAGCGTCGGCACGACGGTGCTGTCCTGCAGCGAAGCGAGGTCCTGCTCCCATTGCGAGATCACCGTCTCCAGGCGCAAGGTCTGCTCGAGGTGCGTCTGGTTCGAGTCGCGTGCCCGGACGATGCCGTCGACGCCTTGCCAGGCCATCAGCGACATGATCGCCATCACGACCAGCGCCACCAGTACTTCGACCAGGGTGAAACCGGTGACCCGCCGCCGCATCACGAGCGCCCCAGGATGGTCGACAGCAGCAGGATGGTCACGCCGTTGTCGTCGAGGACCTGCGCGTCGACGCGCCGGAAGTTCGGGTTCGGCGTCGTCTTGACGACGAGCTTGCCGGCGTAGGTGCGGCCGAGCTGATCGCAGGTGAAGATGCTCTCGCCGATGTCGGGATAGCGGTGCGCCAGCTTGAGTGAGGTGAGCTGGTTGTCGGCGCACCACTGGGCCGAGGTCACCTCGGCGAGTCGCGCCGTGCCGTTGGTCAAAGAGCCGGCCGCCTTGATGCCGGCGCCCAGTGTGATGGCGACGATCGCGAGCGCGACCAGCACCTCGATCAAGGTGAAGCCGCGGGCTTCCCGGCGTATCACCGCGGCGCGGCGCGGCCGTCGCTGACGACGAAGGGGCCGATGCCGTCGGTCGCCAGCGTCAGGCGCTGATCCTGCAGACGCAGGACGATGCGCTGCTCGCCGATCAGCGGCTCCGGGCCGAGCACGACGGCTCGCGCGCCGATCACCTGTGCCGCCGTGCCCGAGTCGAGCCAGTGGGTCGGCAGCGGGTGGGTCGCGGAAAGGCCGACGAAGCGAAAGCCCGCGCCGTCGGCCTGTTGCTCGAGCGGCTCCCAGCGGGCGCCGATTCCCGACGCCCGCGCTTCGGCGCGCGCAGACTCGAGCAGGGCCGCGAGCCGCGCTGCTTCCTGTTCCAGCTTCGAAGCTGCCGGGTCGCGCAGGGCCAGGCTCGCCACGGCGGTCGCGATCGCGATCAGCGCGACCACGACGATCAGTTCGATCAGCGTGAAGCCGCTTGATTGCCGCGGGCCGGCCGGGCGCCGGGCCGCCCCAAGCCCGGCCGCGCCCCCTCGGGGGGCAGCGAACGAAGAGAGCGTGGGGGCTCCGTTACTGCCAGTTGCCGATGTCCGCATTTCTGCCTTCGCCCCCGACCACGCCGTCGGCACCGAGGCTGTAGACGTCGATCTCGCCCTTCAGCCCCGGGTTGGCGAACTGGTACGGATGGCCCCAGGGATCGGCCGGCAACTTGTCGAGGTAGGGCCGCCAGTTCGGCGGGATCACGCCGACCGTCGGCTTGGCGACCAGTGACTGCAGACCCTGCTCGCCGCTCGGATAGCGCAGGTTGTCGAGCTTGTAGAGCTTGAGCGCCTGCATCAGGTTGTTGACGTCGGTGCGCGCCGCGGTGACGCGCGCGTCGTCGGCGCGGTCGAGCATGTTCGGGACGATCAGTGCTGCCAGCACGCCGATGATGACGAGCACGACCATCAGCTCGATCAGGGTGAAGCCGCGGCTCTTGCGCAGGCTTTTTATCGTCGATCGCATCGTGGAGTTCTACCGGTCGGCTGCCTCGGTGGCGAGGGGGCTCGATCATAATCGCCGCATGTTCGCCCGCCTGTCGGCATTCGTGATCTGGTCGCTCGTTGCGGCCAGCGCGGTGTTCTGGGCGCTGCGCTTCGGTGTCTCGGTGCCGCAGGCGCCCGCCTACGCCGTGCCGATCGACCGCGCCGCACCGCCACGTGGCGATCTGGCCCGCCTGTTCGGCGCCGCGCCGGTGCTGGCGGTCGCTGAAGAAGCCAGGCTGGAAGCGCCTTCGCGGTATCGCCTGATCGGCGTCATGGCGCCGAAATCGAGCACGCTGCAAGGGACCGGCGCCTACGGCCTCGCCCTCATCGCCGTCGACGGCAAGGCGCCCCGGGCTTATGCCGTCGGTGCCAGGCTCGACAGCGACCTCGTGCTGCAGTCGGTCGGTCTGCGCACCGCGTCGCTCGGCCCGGCGCAAGGCGCGCGCAGCATGTTGCTCGAGTTGCCGACCTTGCCGCCGGCGGCGACCGGCGTGCTGCCGCCGCCGGGCGCGCCCGGCGCTCCCGGCAATCCGGTCATGCTGCCGCCGCGGCCGAATTCAGTGCCGGTGCCGGGTGCACCGCCGCAGATGGCACCGGGCTTCGTGCCGCCGCCGGCCGGGCCGGCGCCCGGCTCGGCCAATCAGCTGCCGCCGAACCCCAATCTGCCGTCGCCCGACAACTTCCGCTCGCAATAGGCGCGCGCCCTCACTGCAGGAACAGCCGGTAGGCCGGGTTGCCGGTTTCGTCGGCGCACGGGTAGGCCAGCGTTTCCAGGAAGTCGGAGAAGGCCTGCTCGTCGGCTGGCGGCACCTGGATGCCGACCAGGATGCGGCCGTAGTCGGCGCCCTGGTTGCGGTAGTGGAAGAGGCTGATGTTCCAGCCTGCCGGCATGCTCGAGAGAAAGCGCATCAACGCCCCCGGACGCTCCGGAAAGACAAAGCGGTAGAGCCGCTCATCGCGGGCCAGGGCGCTGCGCCCGCCGACCATGTGGCGCACGTGCTCCTTGGCCAGCTCGTCGCCGGTGAGGTCGAGTGCGGCAAAGCCGTGGCTCGTGAAGTGTCGTTTCAGTCGCGCCGATTCGGCGCGGTCGACGGTGGCGATGCCGACGAAGACGTGCGCCACATCGGCGTCGGAAATCCGGTAGTTGAACTCGGTGACGGCGCGCGGCCCGACCAGCGCGCAAAAGCGGCGGAAGCTGCCGCGCTCTTCGGGGATAGTGACGGCGAACAGCGCCTCGCGCTCCTCGCCGACCTCGGCCCGCTCGGCGACGAAGCGCAGCCGGTCGAAGTTCATGTTCGCGCCGCAGGTGATGGCGACGTAGGTCTCGCCTTTCGTGTGGCGTTTCTGCACGTATTGCTTGATGGCGGCGACGCCGAGCGCGCCGGCCGGCTCGAGGATGCTGCGCGTGTCCTCGAACACGTCCTTGATGGCGGCGCAGGCAGCGTCGGTGTCGACGACGACCCAGTCGTCGACGAGGCGGCGCGCCAGGCGAAAAGTTTCCGCGCCCACCTTCTTGACCGCGGTGCCGTCCGAAAAGAGGCCGACGTCGGTGAGCTCGACGCGCCGACCGGCGCGCACCGAGCGCAGCATCGCGTCGGAGTCGTTCATCTGCACGCCGACGATGCGGATCTCCGGCCGCACCGCCTTGACGTAAGCGGCAATGCCGGAGACCAGGCCGCCGCCGCCGATGGCGACGAAGATCGCGTCGATCGGCCCCTGATGCTGGCGCAGGATCTCCATGGCGATCGTGCCCTGGCCGGCGATCACGTCGGGGTCGTCGAAGGGATGCACGAAGCTCAGGCCGCGCTCGGCTTCGAGCTCCAGCGCATGGGCATGCGCGTCGGAATAACTGTCGCCGTGCAGCACGACCTCGGCGCCGAGCGCGCGCACGGCGGCGATCTTCAGCGACGGCGTGGTCGTCGGCATGACGACGAGTGCCTTGCAGCCGAGCTTCCTGGCGGAGAGCGCGACGCCTTGCGCATGGTTGCCCGCCGACGCGCAGATCACGCCGCGCGCCAGCGCCTCGGGCGAAAGATGCGCCATCTTGTTGTAGGCGCCGCGCAGCTTGAAGCTGAACACGGGCTGCGTATCTTCACGCTTGAAGAGGACGTGGCTCTTGAGGCGGGCCGACAGGCGCGGCGCGGCCTCGAGCGCCGACTCGATCGCGACGTCGTAGACGCGCGCGGTCAGGATCTTCTGCAGGTAGCCCGCGAGCGGCAGGGCGCGGCGCGATGGCACCTTCTTCGGCGCGGGTTTGCGGGACGGGGTCGCCATGCCTTTCGATGTCTCCCAGCGGCTGACGATTGCGGCGCCGCATCATACGTGGCGCCGCTCCGATGTCGCTCGCCCGGCTCGGCGCAGGCGCCAAGAAAAAAGCCCAAGGCATCGCTGCCCTGGGCTGAATCCACCAATGGAGGAGGTGGAGGAGACAATCGGTGCGTTGGTGAAGCGAGCCCGTGAAAAGCCTGCTCCGCTGACCGCCTGAAAACGAGTGTAGAGCCTTTTTTGTTGCAGTGCAATAACGCACTCGGAGGACGAACGACATGGAGTGCACGATCGACTGGATGCCGGCCAACGGCATGGCGTTTTCGGCGCAGACGGGCAGCGGCCATCTGCTGACGATGGACGGTTCGCCCGACGGCGGTGGCCGCAATCTCGCGCCGCGGCCGATGGAGACGGTGCTCGCCGGCACCGGCGCCTGCACCGCCTACGACGTCGTTCTCATCCTGCGACGGGGCCGTCACGACGTGCGCGGCTGCCGTGTCGCCGTGACCTCGGAACGCGCGCCGCAGGACCCGAAAGTGTTCACGAAGATCCATCTGCACTTCGTCGTCACCGGTGTGAACCTCGCGCCGGCCGCGATCGAGCGCGCGATCGCGCTCTCGCACGAGAAGTATTGCTCGGCGACGATCATGCTCGGCAAGACGGCCGCGATCACGACCAGCTACGAAGCCCGAACCGAGGCTGCCGAAAGTGCCGGGCCGTCGGCGGCCGAGTCTCAGATGTAGTGCGCGGTGGTCGTCATGACCCGGCCGGCGGCGCGCATCGCCGTGCGCACCGGCCACGGCAGGCGCGCGGCGCCCGCGTTTTCGGCGGCGAGGGCGTGGCCCGCCTCGTCGGCCTTCATCTGCCCGACGATGGCACGCGACGCGAGATCGCCGGCGGGCAGGCGCTCGAGGTGGCTGCCGAGGTGCTGCTCGACCTGGCGCTCGGTCTCGACCACGAAGCCCAGGCTTGCCGCATCGCCCATCCGACCGGCGACCAGGCCGATGCCGAAAGCGCCGAGATACCAGAGCGGATTGAGCAGGCTCGGCCGCGCGCCGAGTTGGCGCAGTCGCTCCGCAGTCCAGGCCAGGTGATCGGTTTCCTCGGCGGCCGCCTTCGCGAACTGGCGACGCAGCGCCGCGTTCGGCGTGGCCAGCGCCTGCGCGCTGTAGAGCGCCTGGGCGCAGACCTCGCCGACATGGTTGACGCGCATCAACGCGCCCGATTCGCGCCGCGCCGCGTCGTCGAGCGACGCGGCGGGCAGCGCACCGGTTGGCAGCGGCCGGGCGGCACGCGGCGTCCCGGTGAGCGATCGCAAGGCCAGGTCGATGCCGGCGAGCAGACGGTCGGCCGGGGTCAGAGAAATCGGGTCCATCAGAGGGGGAAGGATAGCTTGCCGACGCTGATACATCCGGCTAAATCCTCGTTGTGCCAAGACAACATAAGCCCCTTTTTTTGATCCGCAAGGCTTTGCAGGCCGGGGCCCCTCTGGTGCAATACGCACAACTTCCGCAAAGGGGGTTGTACCTGATCTGCTCCAGCGCGGGTAATCGGTGATCGGGACCTCTTGTTCAACCTAGGAGATAGTCGCAATGAAAAAATCTCTGCTCGCTCTCGCGGTACTGGGCGTTTTTGCCGGCGCTGCGTCGGCGCAGTCGTCGGTCACCCTCTACGGTACCGTTGACCTGAGTGGCAAATACGTCAAGAACGACGGCGCGTCCAAGAAACTCACGTTGGCTCGCGACGGCATCAACAGCAGCCAACTCGGCTTCAGCGGCATCGAGGATCTCGGCGGTGGCCTGAAGGCCGGCTTCGACCTGCTCGCCAGCATCGGCGCTGACTCCGGCGACCTCGGTGCTGGCCAAGCGATCGGCGGCGGGGCGGGCAAATTCTTCACCCGTCGGTCGGTGATCAAGCTGATCGGCAACTTCGGTGAAATCCGCGCCGGCCGCGACTACACCCCGACCTTCTGGAACAACACGATTTACGACGCGTTCGGCACGAACGGGCTCGGCGATTCGAGCCACGTCGGCCAGGTGCTGTCGTCGACCTTCGTTCGCGCTGACAACTCGGTGGAATACTACCTCCCGTCGAACCTGGGTGGCTTCTATGGCCAAGTCATGGCCGCCACTGGCGAAAAGAACTCGGCCACTGAAACGAGCAATTCCGGCCGCTACATCGGTGCTCGCGTCGGCTTCGCCGCCGGCCCGTTCGACGTCGCTGGGGCGTACGGCACGCAAAGGAATGGCAACCTATTCGGCGACTCGGTCAAGACGTACAACATTGGCGGTTCGTACGACTTCGGCTTCATGAAGTTGATGGGCTATGTCGATCGCGACACCGTCGGCAACGTCAAAGAGACGCGGGGTTCGATCAGCACCGTCATTCCGTTCGGCCAGAGCGAAGTTCACCTCGGCTACTCGCGCGGCAAGAAAACTGTCGACAACACGGCAGTGTCGCCGGCGCCGTCGAACGCCACCACCAACACGGTCTGGCAAGCGGCCGCGACGTACCAGTACAACCTGTCCAAGCGGACGGCGATGTACGGCACCGTCTCGACGCTGAAGAACGGTGACCTCTCGGCAAACTCCGTGGGCGGCGGCAATCCGTTTGGCGCCGTGACTGGACCTACTTCCAAGGGCTTCGAGCTCGGCCTGCGTCACTTCTTCTGATCGCAAGCTCGCCTGGCGCGAGCTTGTCCTCAGTCTTTCAAAGGCCGCCTCCGGGCGGCCTTTTTCATGGGCTTTCGCCGGCGAGGCCTCGGGCATTCCCCTTTGACGCACGGCGCGGGTTTTGCTCTGATCGGCCCTCCGTCATGCTCGCCTTCGTACTCCGCCGCCTGTTGCAGGCCGTCCTCGTGATGCTGACGGTCGCGTTCATCGCCTTCATGCTGTTCCAGTACGTCGGCGACCCGGTCACCAACATCCTCGGCCAGGACGCGACGCCGCAGCAGCGGCTCGAGTTGCGCGCCGACCTCGGTCTCGACCAGCCGTTCCCGGTTCAGTTCGCACGCTTCGTCGGCAACGCCGCGCGCGGCGAATTCGGCCTCAGCCTGCGCCAGGGCCGCAAGGTCTCCTCGCTGATCGCGGAGCGATTGCCCGCCACGCTCGAGCTGTCGATGCTGTCGGCGGTGATCGCGCTGGTGTTCGGTATTTCGATGGGCGTCTACACAGCGCTCAAGCGCGGCACGCTGTTCTCGCAGACGCTGATGACAATCTCCCTGCTCGGCGTTTCGTTGCCGCCCTTTCTGATCGGCATCCTGCTTATTCTCGTGTTCGCGGTGACGCTGAAGTGGCTGCCCAGCTTCGGCCGTGGCGAGGTGCTCGCGCTCGGCCCCTGGACCACCGGCATGGCCAGCCTCGACGGCTGGAGGCACCTGATCCTGCCGGCGATCACGCTCGCCATCTTTCAGCTCGCGCTGATCATGCGTCTCGTGCGCGCCGAGATGCTCGAGGTGCTGCGCGCCGACTACATCAAGTTCGCACGGGCGCGCGGGTTGCCGAATCGGGCCGTCTATTTCGGCCATGCGCTGAAGAACACGCTCGTGCCCGTCATCACCATCACCGGCCTGCAGCTCGGCTCGCTGATCGCCTTCGCGATCATCACGGAGACGGTGTTCCAGTGGCCGGGAATGGGCCTGCTCTTCATC
>JANXXS010000250.1 GCA_025350505.1 Burkholderiales bacterium | reverse complement strand
GAGCAGGTTGGCCGGCTTGACGTCGCGGTGGATCAGGCCCTGGCGATAGACGTAGCCGAGCGCCATCGCGCACTTGAAGCCGATTTCGACGACCAGCTCGAGCGAGAGCAATTGGTCGGCGCGGCAGTACGGGCGCAGCGTGCCGCCGGCCACGTACTCCATGACCAGATAGGGCTCGACCGGGTCGGGCACGGCGTCGAATATCTGCACCACGTTCGGGTGCTGGAGCTTGCCGACGAGGGCCGCCTCGGCGGCGAAGAAACGCTCGGAATAGTGGCCGTCGACCGGGTCGGCGGCGGTCGAGGCGCGCACCCGCTTGATGGCGACGTTGCGGCCCTGGAAATCGTCGAAGCCGAGGAAGACCTCGCTGGTCGCGCCATCGCCGAGGCGCCCCATGATGCGGTACTTGCCGATCATCGCCGGCATCGGCTTGCCTTCGGGCGGCGGGGCGACGGGCGGGGCGGTGAGGGTGGCTGCGGAAGACATCGCAATGGCGCGCTTGGGAGAGGCATTCTCACACCGGCGTGTGATCAGAAGTACGCCTGCGCCCCGGTGTCCTTGCCTTATCTCACGGTCTCCGCCGACTTCGCGCCGGGCAAAGAAGGTGCCGCTCCACGCCGCCCGGCCGCATGGAAGCCGCCTCGTAGAATTCGCCGATGACCCGGGCCCGTGACGAATTGCTCGATGCCCTGCGTGCCGCGATGGATGAGGTGAGCCCCGGCAACACGCTCGCCGCGATGTTCGAGACGCCGCGCCAGGCCGCGCATGGCGATCTCGCCTGCACGGCGGCGATGCCGCTGGCCAAGGCGCAACGCCGCAATCCGCGCGAGGTCGCGGCCGAGCTGATCGCGGCGTTGCGCAAGAAGAGCGCGGTCGAGCGCTGGGTCGAGGCGATCGACGTCGCCGGGCCGGGCTTCATCAACCTGCACTTGCGTGCCGCGGCGCGGCAGCGCATCGTCGTCGAGATCCTTGAGGGCGGCACGACGTTCGGCCGCCGCGCGAAGAGCATCACCGAGCCGGTCATCGTCGAGTTCGTGTCGGCCAATCCGACCGGGCCGCTGCACGTCGGCCACGCCCGCCAGGCGGCGCTCGGCGACGCCATCTGCAACCTGCTCGAGACGCAGGGCCGGCAGGTGACGCGCGAGTTC
This sequence comes from Burkholderiales bacterium, assembly GCA_025350505.1. GTDB lineage: Bacteria > Pseudomonadota > Gammaproteobacteria > Burkholderiales > Burkholderiaceae_C > Schlegelella_A. Next base: position 14,522 of record JANXXS010000250.1, on the reverse strand, counting down.
TACTACAACGATGCCGGCGTGCAGATCGCCACCCTCGCCGCCTCGGTCGAGGCGCGCCTCGCCGGCCTGGCGCCGGGCGACGCCGGCTGGCCCGAGAGCGCCTACAACGGCGACTACATCGCCGACATCGCCGCCGACTTCAACGCCGGCAAGACGGTGAAGGCCGACGACCGCCAATTCACGGCGTCGGGCCGCCTCGACGACCACGACGGCATCCGCGAATTCGCGGTCGCCTACCTGCGGCACGAGCAAGACCTCGACCTGCGCGCCTTCGGCGTGCGCTTCGACAACTACTACCTCGAGTCGAGCCTGTACACCAGTGGCCGGGTCGAATCGACGGTGGCCCGGCTGGTCGCCTCCGGCAAGACCTACGAGGAAGGCGGCGCGCTCTGGCTGCGCACTACCGACTACGGCGACGACAAGAACCGCGTCATGCGCAAGTCCGACGGCAGCTACACCTACTTCGTGCCGGACGTCGCCTATCACCTCGCCAAGTTCGAGCGCGGCTTCACCCAGGCGATCGACATCCAGGGCACCGACCACCACGGCACGATCGCCCGCGTGCGCGCCGGGCTGCAGGCCGCCGGCATGGGCGTGCCGCAGTCCTACCCCGACTACGTGCTCAATACCATGGTGCGGGTCGAGCGCGGCGGCGAGGAAGTGAAGATCTCCAAGCGCGCCGGGGGCTACGTGACCTTGCGCGACCTGATCGACTGGACCAGCCGCGACGCGGTGCGCTTCTTCATGCTGAGCCGCAAGGCCGATACCGAGTTCACCTTCGACGTCGACCTCGCCCTGAAGCAGAACGACGAGAACCCGGTGTTCTACGTGCAGTACGCGCATGCCCGGATCTGCTCGGTCATCGAGCAGTTCGCGGCACAGGGCGGCGACGCGACACAGCTCGCCGCGGCTGACCTGGCGCGCCTGCAGGCGGCGAGCGAGACGGCGCTGCTGCGCAAGCTCGCCGACTACCCGGAGGTGCTGAGCGGCGCCGCCGCGACGCTCTCGCCGCACGAAGTCGCCTTCTATCTGCGCGAGCTCGCCGCCGCCTTCCACAGTTACTACGCCGCCGAGCGCTTCCTCGTCGACGACGACGCCGACCTGACGAGAGCCCGCCTGGCCCTGCTGGCGGCGACGCGCCAGGTCCTCCGCAATGCGCTCGCCGTGCTCGGCGTCAGCGCGCCCGAGCGAATGCTGAGAGAACCGGAACCCGCATGAAATCACTTCACCCCCGCGGCCAGCGCGGCGGCTTTCTCATCGGCCTGGTCATCGGCCTGCTCATCGGCCTGGCGCTGGCGCTCGGCGTGGCGCTCTATGTGACCAAGGCGCCGAACCCGTTCGTCAACAAGGTGCAGCCGCGCCCGGCCGGCCAGGACGCGGCCGACATCGAGCGCAATCGCAGCTGGGATCCGAACAGCTCGCTGGCCGGCAAGAACCCGGCGCCGGTGGCCGCATCGGCGCCGGCCACCGGCGTGCTGCCGCCGACCGCCACCGCCAACCCGACGCTGGCGCCGCCGACGGTGATCGACCCGACACTGCCCAACGCCGCCAGCGCGGCGCGGCCGACGCGACCGGCCACCGGGGCGAGCGGCACCGCCACTGCGGCAGCGAGCGCGCCATCGGCGCGGGCCTCGCAGGCGCTTGCCGCCGGTGCCGACCCGTTCTCGTACTTCGTGCAGGCCGGCGCCTTCGCGCGCAGCGAAGACGCCGAGCAGCAGCGCGCCAAGCTCGCGCTGCTCGGCGTCGAGAGCAAGCTCACCGAGCGCGAGCAAGGCGGCCGCACCGTCTATCGCGTTCGGGTCGGGCCTTTCGAGAAGAAGGAAGAGGCCGATGCCGCCAAGGAAAAGCTTGGCGATGCGGGCGTCGATTCGGCCCTCGTCCGGGTGCAGAAATAGGCACGAATCGGGCCAGTCGGCGAGGCCGGTCGTGACATTCGCCCGGTCGCGGGCCCGCAATTCGTGAAGCCTCGCATAGAATGGTCTGCAAGTTTCATGCCGCCATGCGGAATCGACGTTCCATCCTCTCCTTCACGTGCCTCGCCTTCCCGTCCGCTCCGCCGCCTTGCTGTCGCTCGCTCTCCTCGCCCAGGCGAGCGCGCCGGCGCACGCTGAGAAAGCCGATCGCTACAAGGACCTGAACATCGAGGCGGACCTGCCCGGCAAGATCGACCTGCTCAACCAGTTCGTCGTCTTCAACGGCAACGTCGTCGTCACCAAGGGCACGATGATCATCCGGGCCGCGCGCATCGAGGTGCGCGAGACGCCCGACGGCTATCACGCGGCGGTCGCCTTCGGCACGCTGGCTCAGCACGCCACCTTCCGCCAGAAGCGCGACGCGCCGGACGAATTCATCGAGGGCGACGCCGAGCGACTCGAATACGACCAGAAGTCCGACATCATCCGCTTCGTCAACGACGCCACGGTGCGGCGCCTGCGCGGCGCAACCCAGGCCGACGAGATCGCCGGCAACCTGGTCACCTACGACAGCACGACCGAGGTCTTCAACGTCTCGGGCGGCGGCCCGGCCACCGCCGCCAACCCCGGCCGCCGCGTCCGCGCCACGCTGGTGCCCAAGGAAGGCACTGCCGCCGCGGCTGAAGCGGCGCGTGCCGCGAGCGCCGTTGCTGCCGGCACGACCCTGAAGACGACGCCGTCGATCCGGGAGCCAAAGTGACGGAACCCGCGCCGCCAGCCGTGCACCGTCTGGAAGCGCACGGGCTGCGCAAGTCCTACGGCTCGCGCACCGTCGTCGACGATGTTCGCCTGGCGGTGAAGAACGGCGAGGTGGTCGGCCTGCTCGGGCCGAACGGCGCCGGCAAGACGACCAGCTTCTACATGATCGTCGGCCTGGTCCGCGCCGACGGGGGCGAGATCACGATCGAGGGCCGGCGCGTCGAGCGCATGCCGATCCACCAGCGCTCGCGCCTGGGCCTCTCGTACCTGCCGCAGGAGCCGTCGATCTTTCGCCGCCTCAACGTCGAGCAGAACATCCGCGCCGTGCTCGAGCTGCAGGTCAGCGCCGACGGCAGGCCGTTGAAGAACGCGCTCATCGACGAGATGCTCGAAGGACTGTTGCGCGACCTCTCGATCGAGAAGCTCCGCGCCTCGCCGGCGCCGGCGCTCTCTGGCGGTGAGCGGCGCCGCGTCGAGATCGCACGCGCGCTGGCGACGCAGCCCCGCTTCATCCTGCTCGACGAGCCCTTCGCCGGCATCGACCCGATCGCCGTGATCGAGATCCAGCGCATCATCGGCTTTCTCAAGAAGCGCGGCATCGGCGTCCTCATCACCGACCACAACGTGCGCGAGACGCTCGGCATCTGCGACCGCGCCTACATCATCAGCGAGGGCCGCGTGCTTGCCGAAGGGACGCCGGCCGAGATCGTCGCCAACGCCGACGTGCGCAAGGTCTACCTCGGCGAGCACTTTCGCATGTAGATGAAGCCCCCACGCTCGCATCCCTCGCTGCGCTCGGTCTGGTCGCTGCCCCCCGGGGGGGCGGGGCCGGGCTCGGGAGCGGCCCTGCGCCCGGCCGGATGATGAAGCCCTCCCTTCAGGTTCGTCTCTCGCAGCACCTGGCCCTCACGCCCCAGCTGCAGCAATCGATCCGGCTTCTGCAGCTGTCGACGCTCGAGCTGCACCAGGAAGTCGAGCAGATGCTCGAACAGAACCCCTTCCTCGAGACCGAGGAAGAGCCTGCGCCGGTGTTCGAGCCGCTGACCGAGCGACTGTCGAGCGCCGAGCACGCCGGCGAGCGCGAGTCGGAGCGCGCCGCCGAATCGGCCTCCGCCGAGGGCAGCGGCGACGACGTTGCGGCCATCGACGGCGCCGCCGACTTCGGCGGCACCGAGCGCGAGGATTGGGAAAACGGCACCGAGCGCGAAGACTTCGACGGCATCCGCGAGACGCCGGGCAAGACGCGCACGCAGAACGACGCCGACAACTTCGACGACAGCGATCGCGACACGGCGACGACCAGCCTGCAGGACCACCTGCGCAGCCAGCTCTCGAGCATGCGCCTCAGCGACGCCGACGCGGCGGCGGTGTTCGTCCTCATCGACTCGCTCGACGAGGACGGCTACCTCGCCGATCCGCTGGAAGACATCGCCGAGCGGCTGCGCGAAGGCGGCCTTTCCTTCGAGCGCGACGCCGTCGACGCCTGCGACGACGAGGACGAGACGACCGAGCCGATCCTGGCCCAGCTGCGTTGCGGCCTGCGCTTCCTGCAGAGCATGGAGCCGACGGGCGTCGGCGCGCGCGATCTCGCCGATTGCCTGATCCTGCAGCTGCGCACGCTGCCCCGCGGCGAGGCGCAGGCCATCGCCATCATCGTCTGCAAGAGCCACCTGCAGCTGCTGGCGCGGCGCGACCTGAAGAAGCTCATGGCGGTGACCGGCGCCGACGAATCGCTGCTGCGCGAGGCGCAGGCGCTGATCGTCGGCCTCGAGCCCAAGCCCGGGCGGCCGTTCTCGCGCGCCGAGGCGAACATCATCGTTCCCGACGTCATCGTGCAGAAGTCCGGCCGCAGCTGGAAGGTGACGCTCAACCCCGACGTCATGCCCAAGCTGCGCATCAACGACCTCTACGCCAATGCCATCCGGCAGCAGCGCGGCGCCGCGGGCCGCGCCGCCAACCGCCTGAACGGCGCCGCCGCCGGCCTCAACTCGCGGCTGCAGGAAGCGCGCTGGTTCGTTAAGAACATCCTGCAGCGCTTCGACACCATCCAGCGCGTCTCGCAGGCCATCGTCGAGCGGCAGAAGAGCTTCTTCACGCATGGCGCGATCGCCATGAAGCCGCTCGTGCTGCGCGAGATCGCCGACGAGCTCGGCCTGCACGAGTCGACGATCTCGCGCGTGACGACCGCCAAGTACATGTCGACGCCGTTCGGCACCTTCGAGCTCAAGTACTTCTTCGGCTCGTCGCTGACCACCGAGGCCGGCGGCAATGCCTCGAGCACCGCGGTGCGGGCGCTGATCCGGCAGATCGTCGGCGCCGAGGATCCGGCCCGGCCGCTCTCGGACAGCCAGATCTCGCAGATGCTCGAGGAGCAGGGCATCCACGTCGCACGGCGCACCGTCGCCAAGTACCGCGAGGCGTTGAAGATCGCGCCGACGCAGTTGCGCAAGGCGATGTAAGCGGGCGCGCGCCGCTTCGCCCTTTTCCCATGCCGCTGCCGATCTTCCTGCCGTGCGCCGCCGGCGTCGAGGCGCTGCTCGAAGGCGAAGTACGCGCTTTGCTGCCCAGGGCGCGCGTCGTCGCCCAGCGCGGCGGCGTCGCCCTCGCCGGCGAGCCGCGCGAGGTGATGCTGCTCAACCTGGAGAGCCGGCTCGCCCAGCGCGTCCTCGTCGAAGTGGCCGAAGGCGGGTACCGCGACGAGAACGACCTCTACGCGCTGGCGCTCGCCGTCGACTGGGGCGACTGGATCACGCCGCAGCAGACCCTGCGCGTCGATACGACGGCCCACCGCAGCCCGCTGAAAAGCCTCAATTTCGCCGCCCTGCGCATCAAGGACGCGGTCTGCGACCAGCTGCGCGACGCCACCGGCGAGCGGCCGAGCGTCGACACCGCGCACCCCGATCTGACGGTGGTGCTGCACGTCGGCCCCGAGCGTGCCAGCGTCTACGTCGACAGCTCGGGCGAGTCGCTCTTCAAGCGCGGCTGGCGTGCCGACACCGGCGACGCGCCGCTCAAGGAAACCTTGGCCGCGGCGATGCTGGGCGCGGCCGGCTGGCGCGGCACCCCCGAAGCCGGCGGCGCCTTGCACGACCCTTGCTGCGGCTCCGGAACGATCGCCATCGAGGCGGCGCAGATCGCCTGCGGCATCGCCCCCGGCGCCTTGCGCCGCTTCGCCTGCGAAAAGCTGCTGCCCTTCGCCGGCGCCGACATGCGCGCCGAGATGCAACGCCTGCGCAGCCGCGCCAAGGAGCGAGTGCGCGCGCCCGAGGTGCCGATCTTCGCCAGCGACCTGTCGTTTCGCATGGTCGACTTCGCGCGGCGCAACGCCGAGCGCGCTGGCGTCGCGCATGCGATTCAATTCAACGGCGGCGATGCACTCGAGCGTCCCGCGCCGGCCATCCCGGCCACGCTGCGCGGCACGATCATGATGAATCCGCCCTACGGCGAGCGCATCGAGGTCGGCGGCAAATCGGCGCCGCGCGCCACCCGCGACTCGGCCGAGGATCGCGACACGCCGAGCGACTTCTTCGCGCGTCTGGCAACGCACTGGAAGCACGCCTACACCGCCCACCCCGCGGGCTGGACGGCCTGGATCCTGAGCCCCGACATGCGCCTGCCGAGCGCAATGCGGCTCAAGGAATCGCGGCGCGTACCGCTCTGGAACGGGCCGATCGAATGCCGGCTGTTCCGCTTCGATCTCGTTGCCGGTTCGGCACGCGGCGCGCGCGCTTCGCCGAACGAGCCCGGCTAGGCCGGCGAGGCGTTGGCCGCAGCGCGACGCTGCACCGCGAACCAGACGAGCGCGCTCGCGATCAGCAGCACCGGCACGATCGAGCCGAGGTTGAGCCAGGTCCAGCCCTGGGTCGTGACCAGCGCGCCCGAGCTGAACGAGGTGATCGTCATGGTCGAGAAAATGACCGTGTCCATGGTCGCCTGCGCCTTCGTCTTTTCCTCTGGCCGATAGGCTTGCGTGAAGAGCGAGGTGCCGCCGATGAAGAGAAAGTTCCAGCCGACACCGAGGGTGAAGAGGGCGATGAGAAAGCGCTCCAGCTCGACGCCGCTCAGCGCCACCGCGATGCATGTCGCCTCGAGGGCGAGGCCGACCGCCATGATTCGCAGGGCGCCGAAGCGCTTGATCAGGCTGCCGGTGAAAAAGCTCGGCACGAACATGCCGAGCACGTGCCATTCGAGCACGAGCGCGGTGCTCTCGAAGGGATGCGTGCACATCGCCATGGCGATCGGCGTCGCCGCCATGAGCAGGTTCATGACGCCGTAGCCGAAGGCGCAGGCAATCACGGCGACGATGAAGACCGGCTGCGCCGCGATCTCGGCGAGCTTGCGACCGGGCACCGCCGCCGTCGGCAGGACCAGCGGCGGGAAGCGGATGAAGGACAGCGTCGTCAGCGAAGCGAGGGCGACGATGGCGAGCGCCGCGTAGGCGCCGGCGAACTCGACCGGCAGCGCGTTGCGCGTCAGCCGCGCCAGGTTCGGCCCGGCGACGGCGCCGAGGATGCCGCCGGCGAGCACCCACGAGATGGCCTTTTCCTTGAACGGCGTGGTCACCAGCTCGGTCGCGGCGAAGCGATAGAGACCGGCGTTGGCGTTGTAGTAGCCGGCGAGCAGCGTTCCCGCGACGAGCACCCAGAAATAACCGCTGAAGGCCGCCCAGGCGCACAGCGCCGTGCTGCCGATAGCGACGCACAGGCCGAGCTGGAACGCGCGCTGCCGGCCCCAGGCGCGCTGGTGCCGCGCCACCAGGCCGGCGAACAGCGCGCCGCCGGCGACGTAGGCGGTGATCGGCAGCGTCGCCAGCCAGGCGCTCGGCGCCAGCCGAAGCCCGACGAGTCCATTGATAGCGATGAAGGTGACGTTGTTGGTCAGGAAGAAGCCCTGGCACAACACGAGCAGGAAGAGGCGCCGGTTCATGAACCGCTCCGCCGCCCGGCCAAGCCGAGCCAGGCGAGCAGCGCCAGCGGCGCGGTATCGGCGCGCAGCGTGCGCGGCCCGAGCGAGACCGGCACGAAGCCTTCGCGCAGGGCCGACGCCTCTTCGTCGGGCGCAAGCCCTCCTTCCGGACCGCTGAGGACGATCAGTCCCGGCCCGGTGCCTTCGGGGCGCAACAGCTCGGCGACCGGCGTCGCCGTGGGCGCGAGGCTGAGGAGCCAGCGCGGCGCCGTCTCGCCCGACGCATCGAGCGCGCGCAGCCACGCAGCGAGCTTGGTCGGCACGCCGAGCGTCGGCACGCGGACGCGGCCGCACTGCTCGCTCGCCGAGGCGGCGACCGCCGCCCAGTGGCGCTGCCGCGCCTCGGCTCGGTCCCCGGCCAGGCGCAGCACAGATCGGTCGCAGATCAGCGGCTGGATGACCGCGGCGCCAAGCTCGGTCGCCTTCTCGACCAGCGCATCCATGCGCTCGTTGGCCGGAACGCCGAGCGCCAGCGTCACCGCCAAAGGCAACTCACGCCCGGGCCGCGGCAACGCCACGCCGACGCGCAATTCGACCTCCGCGCGGCCGATGTGCGCGATCTGCGCCTGCCATTCGCAATCGTCCTCGCCGTTGAAAAGCACGACGCCGTCACCCGGCTGCAAGCGCAACACCTGGACGTGGCGCGACTCCGCCTTCGGCAGGACGATCGTTTCGCCCGCCGTCCAGCGGCGCGGCAGGAAGATGCGCAGCATCGTCATCGCGCCGTCATCGCGCGACCCGTCGCCACCAGGCGCGCAAGACGCGACGGCGCAGCACGCGCATCGTCCGCCACAGCGTCGACTCGCCCAGCGCCGTCGTCACATGCGCCTTGGTCCGGTGCCACCAGGCGAGCGCGTGCGCGAACCACGGAAACGTCATCAGTTGCCGCTCGAGCAGGACGAAGAGCCGGCCGACGATCGCCGTGCCGACCAGTTTGGCCAGCACGATGAGCGAAACACCCAGGGTCGCGTGGCCCTGGTTGATGAGCCAGAGCGCGACCAGCTTGAGCGGGAACAGCAGCATCGCCGGCGCGAGAAAGAGCAGCAGGGCGACGTGCCGCGGCACCGCCGCGATGCGCGCTTCGAGCCGGCCGAGCGGCGGCCAGCGGTCGAGCCGGGCGACCATGGCGCTGAGCGGCCGCCAGCCCCACTCCTCGATGAAGATGACGATCGCCGCGAGCGCCAGCAACAGGCTGCGCAGGCCGCGCCATGCGGCGCCGATGACCTTCACGACGAGGCCATCGCCAGGAGGAGCTGCGGCGGCTCGCCGTCAGGCGCCGTACAGCGTCTTGCGCGCCTCTGCGGCCACGGCTTCGCCCTTGCGCTCGCGGATCTGCTCGACCACGCGTTGCGCGACCTCGCGCAACTCCTCGATCGTCGACGCCTTGTCGACGGCGAGAGTGAGGGTGAAGCCGCGCAGGCCGAGGTTGGACGAGATCAGCTGCGTCAACGCGGCGGTGAACTGGCTGTAGTCGAGCGGCGAGGCGGCGAGCGCCTGCGGCACGGTCGGCCGCGCCGAGTCGGTGGTGGCGGCGCGCGCCGCGTGGCCGACCGTCACCGCACCGCTCGCGGGAGCGATGAGGTCGAGCTTGCGCAGCTCCTGGAAATCCTGGGCGCTGATGCCGGCGAGATTGGCCAGCAACATCTCTTCCGACTTCGTCCCGTCGATGAGAAGAAGCAGGTTGCGACGGGCGCGCTCCTTGACCAGCGCTCGCGATTGCATTTCGGCGCGCCCCGCGTTGGTCTTGACCCAGATCACCCGTTTGGTCCCGTTTCCTTCATGCCGTGGCTCATGACCACGCGCTTCGACATGGGGCGAAATGTATCAGCACCGGGGCCCGTGCAGGCTCTGGAATCTCACGCCTTGTCGCGCAATTCCCGACGCAATATCTTGCCGACCGGGGTCTTGGGCAGGTCGTTGCGGAACTCGACGACCTTCGGCCGCTTGTAGCCCGTGAGGTTGGCCTCGCAGTAGGCGCGCACCTGCGCCTCGGTGACGGCCGGGTCCTTGCGCACGCAGACCAGCTTGACGGCCTCGCCCGCTTTTTCGTCCGGGATGCCGACCGCCGCGCATTCGAGGATGCCCGGCATCTGCGTGACCACGTCTTCGACTTCGTTCGGATAGACGTTGAAACCGCTCACCAGGATCATGTCCTTCTTGCGGTCGACGATCTTGAAATAGCCGCGCTCGTCGACCACGCCGATGTCGCCGCTGCGAAAGAAGCCGTCGGGCGTCATCACCTTGGCAGTCTCGTCGGGGCGCTGCCAGTAGCCGGCCATCACCTGCGGGCCCTTGATCGCGATCTCGCCGCGCTCGCCCTGGGCCACCTCGTTGCCGTCGTCGTCGAGCAGCTTCATGTCGGTGTTGGGCATCGGCAGGCCGATGTTGCCGCTGTAGGCGGTGCTGTCGACCGGATTGCAGCTGGCCGAGGGCGAGGTTTCCGACAGGCCGTAGCCCTCGACGATCGGGCAGCCCGTCTTCTCCAGCCAGAGCTTGGCGGTGGCGCTTTGCACCGCCATGCCGCCGCCCACCGAGATGACGAGGCCGCTCCAGTCGACGCTGCCGAAGTCGGGATGATTGGCCATCGCGTTGAAGAGCGTGTTGACGGCCGGGAAGCTGTGGAACTTCTCGCCCTGCAGCTCCTTGAACACGCCCGGCAGGTCGCGCGGATTGGCGATCAGGATGTTGGCGCCGCCCATGCGCATGGCCAGCATCATGTTCGTGTTGAAGCCGAAGATGTGATAGATCGGCAAGGCGCAGATCGTCACGACCTGCTCGCCTTTCGGGATCTTCTTCAGGGCCGGCTGATACCAGGCCTCGGCCTGTAGGATGTTGGCGACGAGGTTCCTGTGCAGCAGCACCGCGCCCTTGCTCACGCCGGTCGTGCCGCCGGTGTACTGCAGCACGGCGATGTCGTCGGGGCCGACCTGCGCCGGCTTGAAGCTCTTGCCGCGGCCGGCCGACAGCGCATCGTTGAAGCGCACTGCGCCGGGCAGATCGAACGCCGGCACCATCTTCTTCACGCTGCGCACGACGTAGTTGACGATCAGCGACTTCGGAAAGCCGAGCATGTCGCCCATCGAGGCGATCACGACCAGCTTGGTCGGCACCGCCGCCATCACCTGCGCCAGCACCGAGGCGAAGTTCTCGATGACGACGATCGCCTTGGCGCCCGAGTCCTTGAGCTGGTGCTCAAGCTCGCGCGGCGTGTAGAGCGGGTTGACGTTGACCACCACCAGCCCGGCGCGCAGGATGCCGGCGACGGCGACCGGGTACTGCGGCACGTTGGGCATCATCACGGCGACGCGATCGCCCTTGACGAGGCCCTGCGCCTGCAGCCACGCGGCGAACGCGACCGAGGCCTCGTCGACCTGCCTGAAGCCGATCGCCTTGCCCATGAACTTGTAGGCCACCGCGCTGGCGTGACGGCGAAAGCTCTCGTCGAGCAGCGCCACGAGCGACGAATACTGCTTCACGTCGATCTCCGCCGGCACGCCGGCGGGGTACTGCTTCAACCAGGTCTTTTCCATCGCTCCCTGCTGCTCATCCCTCGGGTGAGCGGGCATTCTGGGGGCGCGCGCGTCGCAAACGCCTAGGGTGTTTCGATACTCGGCCCGTCGCTCGCGTGCCAGCCGCCGCCGAGCGCCTGGATCAGGGCGATCGCGCTCGCCTGTCGGCTGTTGACGAGCTGGACCAGCGTGCGGCGCGCGCTGAGGGCGGAGGCCTGCGCGGTCACGACGTCGGTGTAGCCGACCTGGCCGGCGCGATAGCGGTTGAGCAGCTGCTGCTCGATCAGGTCGGCGTCGGCCGACGCCTGGCGACGCAGCGCTTCCTGCTCGCTCTGCGCGCGGGCCGTGCTGAGCTGGTCCTCGACCGCCTGGAACGCGCTCAGCACGGTCTGCCGGTAGTGGGCGATCGCCGCGTCGCGCGCCGCCTCGGCGCCGGCGACGCGGGCCCGCGTCGCACCGGCGTCGAAGATCGTCTGCGCCACCGACAGGCCGATCGACCAGAGGCTGCTCGATGCATTGAACAGATCGCCGACGCGGCTCGACGCAAAGCCGTAGGAGCCGCTCAGCGAGAAGCTCGGAAAGTAGGCCGAGCGCTGGATGCCGATCTGCGCGTTGGCGGCGGCCACCGAACGCTCGGCCGAGGCGATGTCGGGACGGCGCTGCAGCAGCGTCGACGGCACGCCGAGCGGCACCGCCGGCACGGTCATGGACCATTGGGCCGAAGCGAGGCTGAAGGTGCCGGGCGCCTGGCCGATCAGCACCGCGATCGCATGCTCCAGCTGGGCCCGTTGGCCGATCAGCGCGGCGAGATCGGCGCGCGCGTTGGCCAGCGTCGTCTGCGCCTGCAGCACGTCGGTCTTCGCGACGATGCCGGCGTCGTAGCCGTTCTGTGTGATCTTGAGCGCCCGCTCGTAGCCTTCGACGGTGCTGCGCAGCAACGCCGCTTCGGCATCGGCCTCGCGCAGCGCGAAGTAGTCGGTGGCGAGCAGGGCTTGCGCCGAGAGCCTGGCTGCGGCGAGGTCGGCTTCGCTGGCCTGGGCGCTCGCCAGCGCGCCGCTCACGGCCAGACCAAGCCGGCCCCAGACATCGGGTTCCCAGCTCGCGCCGAGGCCGAGCTGAAAGTTGTTTGCGGTGGCCCTCGCGCCGGCGCCGCCGTCGCCACCCCCGGACCGGGTCGCGCCTCCGCTCAGATTCACGCCGGGGAAGAAGGCCGCGCGCTGCACGCGCACTAGGGCCTGCGCCTGCGCATAGGAGGCGACCGCGAAGGCGACGTTCTGGTTCGAGACCTCGACCTGCGGCACCAGGCGGTTCAATTCGGCGTCGCCGAACAGGGTCCACCAGTCGCCGCGGTCGAGCGCGTCGGCGGGCGCGGCGGGCAGCCATCCGGACGCTGCCTCCTTGTAGGCCGGCGGCGTGGGCGCGCTCGCACGCTGGTAGGCCGGACCGACCGAGCAGGCCGCGAGCGTCGCAGCGCTCGCCACGGCAAGCACGGTACGCGACCACGACCGTGCGGCAGGGGCTGGACGGATGTTCATGCGGCTCCGGTCGCGGCGAGGGCTTCGCCGCCGCGGCTCAGGTGGCGCTCGTCGGGTGCGCGCCGGCGCAGCTTGTCGAGCAGGAGGTAGACGACCGGCGTGGTCAACAGCGTGAGCAGCTGGCTGGCGATCAGGCCGCCGATGATGGCGACACCGAGCGGCCGACGCAGCTCGGCGCCGTCGCCGAAGCCGATCGCCAGCGGCAAGGCGCCGAGCGCGGCGGCCAGAGTCGTCATCAGGATCGGCCGAAAGCGCAGCAGTCAGGCTTCGCGCACGGCAGCCAGCGAGCTCAGACCGCGGCTGCGCTCGGCCTCGAGTGCAAAGTCGATGATCAGGATGGCGTTCTTCTTGACGATGCCGATGAGCAGGAACACCGCGATCAGGGCAATGATCGAGAAGTCCATCCTGAACATGAGCAGCGCGAGCACCGCGCCGACGCCCGCCGAAGGCAGCGTCGAAAGCACCGTGATCGGGTGGATCAGGCTCTCGTAGAGGATGCCGAGGACGATGTAGATGACGACCAGGGCGGCGACGATCAGCATCGTCTGTTGCCCCTGCGACTGCTGGGCGCTCAGCGCCGTGCCGGCGAAGGCACCGCGCACGTTGGTCGGCATGCCGATGTCGGCCTCGGCCTGGGTGATGGCGGCTCGCGCATCGCCGAGGGTGGCGCCTTCGGCGAGGTTGAACGACACCGTGGTGGCGAGCTCGGTGTCCTGGTGGTTGACCGAGGTGGCGGCGGCGTTCTCGATGAAGCGCGCCACCGAGGTGAGGGGTACCAGGCTGGTCGCACTGTTGCTCAGCACGTTGCCGGTCGAGGCCGATTTCAGCGCCGGGTTCGCCGAGACCGGCACCGTCGTGCTGCCGGTGACGGCGTTCGTCGCCGCCGTGGACTCGACGCTGACCGCCTGGCCGCCGCTGTTCACGGTGCGGCTCGCGGCGACATAAACGTCGGCCAGCGCGTTCGGGCCGCGTGTGTAGGCCGGCGCCCATTCCATGACGACGTGGTACTGGTTCAGCTCGGTGTAGATGGTCGCGACCTGGCGCTGGCCAAAGGCGTCGTACAAAGCGGCATCGATCGCGCTCGACGACAGGCCCAGTCGCCGGGCGCTGTCGCCGTCGACCTGGACCATGGTCTGCACGCCGTTGTCCTGCTGGTCGGTGTCGACCTCGGTCAGCACGCTGACCTGCTTCAGCTCGTCGGCGAGCTTCCTGGCCCAGGTGCGCAGATCGGTCAGGTTGTCGCTCTTCAGCGTGTACTGGTAGGTCGAATTGCTGGCCCGGCCGCCGGAGCGAACGTCCTGCACCGTGCCGAGAAAGACCGACAGGCCGGTGACCTGGGCCAGTTGCGGGCGCAGGCGGGCGATCACCGCGTTGCCGCTCTCGGTGCGCTGCGACGAAGGCTTGAGGTTGACGAACATGAAGCCGCCGCCGGCGCGCGAGCCCCCGGTAAATCCAACGACGGTATCCACGGCCGGGTCCCCGTGGATGATGTCGACCACCTGGCGCAGCTTGGCGCCCATCGCTTGCGACGAGATGCTCTGGTCGGCGCGCAGGCCGCCGGCGATCTGGCCGCTGTCCTGCTGCGGGAAGAAGCCCTTGGGTACGACCGAGAACAGGTAGACGTTGAGGCCCACGACGGCGATCAGGATCAGCATCACCAGCGCCTTGCTGTCGAGCGCCCAGTCGAGGCTTTGCTCATAGCGACGCAGCACCCACCGGTAGCCGCGCTCGGCGATGCGCGCCGGCCAGCGCGGCGGCTTGTCGCCGGCGCGGCCGCCGGGCTTCAGCAGCCAGGCGCACATCATCGGCGTGGTGGTGAGCGAGATGACGAGCGAGATCAT
>JANXXS010000243.1 GCA_025350505.1 Burkholderiales bacterium | reverse complement strand
GGGCGCAGCGTCGGCCGGCTTTCGATCAGCTTCGAGGTCACGGTGCCGGCGCTTGCCGCGTCGCTGCTGCCCACCGAGTTGATGTAGTTGCCCTGGATCTGCACCGGCGGCAGTTGCTGCGGTGCGGCCTGCGCGAGCGTGGTCGGTCCGGCCTCGCCGGATGCCGGTTTTTCGGGCGGCGCCGCCTGCGCCAAGGCGACCTGCGTGCACGCGAGCCCGGCTGCAACGCAAAGCAGCGAGCGCGCGAAGTGCCTCGCCGCGAGTCTGTGAAATGAAGACATGAATGCCCTGTCGAGATGACTCTGGATTGCGCCGGCCGCGTGGGGCCGGGCATCGTCGTGTCGCACGCGCCGCCGGTCGGCGGCGCGTTCAGGCCAGGGCGCGGGGCGGGCGTTCGGGCAGGGCGGGGCAGTGCGTCTGCGCCGCCCACGGTGCGTGTGCCGCTGCGGCGGCATCCGGCGCCGCAGGTAGCGATGCCATCGCCGAAGGAAGCAGCGCAACGAAGACGGCCAGCGATGGACTGATGCTCACGTCCCCGCCGTCGCCGGCGCCCTGCAGCGCCGCGCTGTCGGCGAGAACGACACTGCCTTCGCCGCGCGCATGGTGGTGACGCAGCGGCGCGTCGGCGCCGTGAAAATGGCCGAGCGCCGTGGCGATGTGCGTCGGCAGCGTCGAGACCGATGCCGGTGCGCGCCGAAAGTCTTCGAGCACGAGCGACGTCACCATCGGCTGGTGCGTGTGCGCCGGACCGACCGCCGCGATGACGCCGGCGGCCAGGCCCTGCAGCGGCACCAGGCAGGCGAGCAGGCAAGCCACGAGTCGCCGCGCGAACGGGCTGGTGGCGAAGGGTGAAGCGGGGTGCACGTGTCGAGTATGCCGACTGTTTGTGACGCTTGCGCAGCGCGAGGTGACCCGGATGCACGGGTCATCCCGGCCGTTGCGCCTGATCGCATTCGACCTGCACGATCTCGCGCCGGCCAGCGTCGATGCGTGCGGCGCTGAGCTTGCCGCCCCAGACGCAACCGGTATCGAGGCCGAGCAGGTCGGCGCGATCGACCAGGCCGAGCGTCGACCAGTGCCCGAACGCGAGCGGTGTGCCGGCCGTCTTGCGGCTGGGTGCGTCGAACCAGGGCGTGTAGCCGGCGGGCGCGGCATCGGCGCCGTCCTTGCTGGTCAATTCGAGCGTGCCGTCGGCGGCGACGAAGCGGATCCGCGTCAGCGTGTTGAGTGTGAAACGCAGCCGCTCGTCGCCCGTCAGCGAGTCGCGCCAGCGCAGAGGCTGGTTGCCGAACATCGCGGCGAGAAACTCGCGTGGCGGCGCGTCGCGCAGCTGCTGTTCGAGCGCGGCGGCCAGGGCGAGCGTCGTCGCCAGGTCCCACTGCGGCACGACGCCGGCGTGCAGCATCAGCCAGCCGTGCTCATGGACCGCCATGCGCCGATGGCGCAGCCAGTCGAGCCAGGCTTCGCGGTCGGGCGCGTCGAGAATGTCGTCGAGCGTGTCGTTGCGGTGCTTGGGCCGCACGCCGGCGGCGGCGGCGAGCAGGTGCCAGTCGTGGTTGCCGAGCACGCAGGTCGCCGCGTCGCCGAGATCGCGCAAGCGGCGCAGCACGCCCAGCGAGTCCGGGCCGCGGTTGACCAGGTCGCCGAGCACGTAAAGGCGGTCGCGCGACGGTGAAAAGCCGATCTCGGCAAGCAGGCGTTCGAGCGCCGAGGCGCAACCCTGAAGGTCGCCGACGAGGTAGTTCATTCCGTGACCCTCTTGTCACCCTGAGCGAAGCGAAGGGTCTCGCCCTTGCCGGGATCCTTCGCTGCGCTCAGGATGACATCGGCGGGCATGGGGGTCGATTCTGCTACGCTGCCTGCCCGACACCGCTGCGCCCCGCATGGACGTTGCCCTGCTGCTCTTCCTGATCTTCCTGAATTCGCTGTTCGCCATGTCGGAGATGGCGCTCACGGCCAGCCGAAGGGCGAGGCTGCAGGTCATGGTCGAGGCGGGCGACTCAGGCGCCAGCCACGCGATGGCGCTGCACGACAACCCGACCAAGTGGCTCTCGGTGGTGCAAATCGGCATCACCTCGATCAGCGTGCTGAACGGCATCGTCGGCGACGCCGCCTTCTCGGGCCCGTTCGCGCATTGGCTGCACGAGACCTTCGGCATCCGCGTGCGGCCGGCCGAGATCACGGCCACCGGCATGGTCGTCGTCACCATCACGTTCCTGAGCATCGTTTTCGGCGAGCTGGTGCCGAAGCGGCTCGGCTTGCAATATCCCGAGACGATCGCCCGCCTGGTGGCGCGGCCGATGGAGTGGCTCTCGCTGCTGACCCGGCCTTTCGTCAAGCTGCTCTCCTGGTGCACCGAGGCGACGCTCAAGTTGCTCGGCGTGCGCGGCGCACCCGACCGCAGCGTCACCGAGGAAGAGATCGCGGCCAGCCTCGAAGAAGGGCTCGACGCCGGCGTCATCGAGGCGCAGGAGCACCAGATGGTGCGCAACGTGTTTCGCCTCGACGACCGGCAGGTCGGCTCGATGATGATCCCGCGCGCCGAGATCGTCTGGCTGGAGGCGACGGCGACCGCCGAGGAGGTGCTGCGCGTCATCGCCGACGAGGAGCACTCGCGCTACCCGGTCTGCCGCGGCGGCCTCGAGGACGTGCTCGGCGTCATCAGCGCGCAGTCGCTGCTGCAGCAGTCGATCCAGGGCAAGCCGTTCGCGCTCGAGGGAGAGCGCCTGCAGCCGCCGGTGTTCGTGCCCGAGACGCTCTCGGGCATGGGCTTGCTCGAGCAGTTTCGTGCCTCCAGCGCGCAGCTCGTCTTCGTCGTAGACGAATACGGCGAGGTGCAGGGCATGATCACCGTGCGCGACGTGCTCGAGGCGATCACCGGCGAGTTCAGCACCGAGACCGAGGCCGATTCCTGGGCGGTGCAGCGCAAGGACGGCAGCTGGCTCTTCGACGGCCTGATCCCGACGCCCGAGCTGAAGGACCGGCTGGCCCTCAAGGAATTGCCCGAAGAAGACCGCGGCCGCTACAACACGCTCGCAGGCATGATCATGCTGTTGCTGGGGCGCCTTCCCGAGACCGCCGATTCGGTGGAATGGGAAGGCTGGCGCTTCGAAGTCGTCGACCTCGACGGCAAGCGCGTCGACAAGGTACTGGCCCAGGCCCTCTTTCCCGACTCCACCGGAGCCCACATTTGAATCGCCCCGCGCCCACGCTCTACCACCGCTCGATTCCGCTCGACCCGGCCGTGCATCGCAGCCGCAGGATCGTGCCGCTCGAAGACTATTCGATCGCCCGCGAACTGCACGCCGTCTTCATCACCGCGACTGAGTTTCCGCAGGCGGCGCTCGAGTTCCCGATCGTCTTCGTCGAGACCGGACGGCACGACGTTGCCGGCCGGCCGGTGATGGCGTCGGTGGCCCTGCTCGGCCTCAGCCACGGCGAGAACCTGCACGTCGACGGCACGCGCTGGGACGCGCGCTACATCCCGGCCTACATCCGCCGCTATCCCTTCTCGACCGCCACGATGCCGGGCGCGTCGGGCATCAACGTCCTCGTCGACGAGGCCTGGGGCGGCTTTTCCGACCAGGCCGGCGAGCCACTGTTCGAGGCCGACGATGCACCGGCGCCGGCGCTCAAGCGGGCGATGGATTTTCTCGAGCGCTTCGAGCTCGAGGCCGAGCGCACGCGCGCCTTCTGCGAGCGCGTCGTCATGCTCGGCCTGCTCAAGGAGATGAAGGCCGACGCGACCCTGCCCAACGGCGAGAAGCTCTCGGTCGACGGCTTTCACACCATCGACGAGGACAAGCTGCGCGCGCTGCCCGACGCCACCGTGCTCGAGCTCTGGCGCAACGGCCTGCTCATGCTGATGCAGGTGCACCTGATGTCGATCGTCAACATCCGACACCTCGTCAACAAGAAGGCGGCGCGGCTGGCGGCCAAGGGCCTGCCCGACACCGCAGCGCTGCGCTCGAACCGCAAGTAGCCGGCGCGGAGCCCCCGACCTTCGCAGGAAAGCATCCCGCATGAGCACCGATCGTGCCGACGACTTCGACCGCGGCCTCGTCAACCGCCGCGCCGTCCTCGGCGACGCCTGGGTCGACAAGTCGCTCTCCGGTGCGAGCGAGTTCAACGCCGACTTCCAGAGCCTGATCACGCGCTACGCCTGGCACGACATCTGGGGTCGTATCGGGCTCGACCACGACACGCGGCGCCTGCTCGTGCTCGGCATGACGATGGGGCTGGCGCGCTGGGAAGAGTTCGAGCTGCACTGCAAGGCAGCGATCGAGCACGCCGTCTCGCTCGAGAAGATCAAGGAAACGCTGATGCAGGGCGCGATCTACTGTGGCGTTCCGGCGGCCAACACCGCCTTCAAGATCACGGGCGAGCTGCTGCGTGCCGCCGGCAAGCTGCCGCCGCCGCAATCGCTCGCCGTCGCCGTGCGCGTCGCCGAGCACCACACCTTCAGCGCGCCGCAGCTGCACGTCACGGTGCAGGGCGAGGGTCCACCGGTCGTGCTGAGCCACGCCCTCGGCCTCGACGTGCACATGTGGGATGCGCTCGCCGCGCGCCTGGCGACGACGATGACCGTGTTGCGCTACGAACATCGCGGCCATGGCGAATCGGCATGCCCGCCCGGGCCCTATGCGATGGAGGACCTGGTCGACGACGCGGCACGCCTGATCCGCGAATGGGGCCGCGGCCCGGTTGCCTGGGTCGGCCTGTCGATGGGCGGCATGGTCGGCCAGGGGCTGGCGATCCGCTACCCGGAGCTGCTCGGCCGCGTCGTCCTCGCCAACACCACCTCGCGCTATCCCGAAGCGGCGGCGGCCACCTGGGCGGCGCGCATGGCCGCCGTCGAGCAAGGCGGCATGGCGGCGGTGGCCGACGCCGTCGTCGAGCGCTATCTCGGCGCCGACCATCGCGCCGCGCATCCGGCAGAGGCGTCGGCGCTGCGCGCCAAGCTGCTGCGCTGCGATCCGGTCGGCTATGTCGCCTGCTGTCGCGCGGTGGCCGGCGTCGACTGGCTCGATCGCCTGCAGAGCGTACGGGCGCCGACGCTCGTCATCGCCGGCGGGCGCGACGTCGGTGCGACACCGGAGATGGCCGAGGCGATCGTCGACCGCATACCGGGCGCGTCGCTGGCGATCTTCGAGGAAGCCTCGCACCTGAGCGTGGCCGAGTTCCCCGATCGCTTCCACGACACGGCGGTTGCTTTCCTGGCCGGCTTGTGATCCTGAGCGAAGCGAAGGATCCCGGCGTGGCCAGCAGATCCCTCGCTTCGCTCAGAATGACAGCTTCCCACAGCGCGAGCCCGGAACGACCATGAGCAAAGCCTTCGCCTCCCAAGCCGACCTCGCCGAGAAGAAGGTCACTTTCACCCGGCTCTCCGACAACGCCTACGCCTACACCGCCGAGGGCGACCCGAACAGCGGCGTCGTCATCGGCGACGATGCGGTCATGGTCATCGACACCCAGGCGACGCCGGTGATGGCCGCCGACGTGATCCGGCGCATCCGCGAGATCACCGACAAGCCGATCAAGTACGTCGTGATGAGCCACTACCACGCGGTGCGCGTGCTCGGCGCCAGCGCCTACGGCGCCAGCGAGATCATCGCCAGCGAAGACACGCGCGACCTCATCGTCGAGCGCGGCGCCGCCGACATGAAGAGCGAGATCGAGCGCTTTCCGCGCCTGTTCCAGGCGGTCGAGACGATCCCCGGGCTGACCTGGCCGACGCTCACCTTCAAGGGCGAGATGACGCTCTGGCTCGGCAAGGTCGAGGTCAGGCTGATGCAGCTCGGCCGTGGCCACACCAAGGGCGACACCGTGGCCTGGTTGCCGAAGGAAAAGATCCTCTTCAGCGGCGACCTGGTCGAGTACGGCGCCACCGCCTATGCCGGCGATGCCTACTTCAACGACTGGCCGGCGACGCTCGACAAGGTCGAAGCACTCGGTGCCACCTCGATCGTTCCCGGCCGCGGTGCGGCGCTCACCAACCCTGCCATGTGCCGCGAAGGCATCGCCACGACGCGCGCCTTCATCAGCGAGCTGTACGCCAGCGTCAAGGCCGGCGTCGCCCAGGGTCACGAGCTGAAGCAGGTGTTCGCCGATACCGACGCCGTGTTGCGACCCAAGTACGGCCAGCAGTTCATCTACGAGCACTGCATGCCCTTCGACGTCTCGCGCGCGTACGACGAAGCGACGTCGCATCGCGACCCGCGCATCTGGACCGCAGAGCGCGACAAGGCGATGTGGGCCGCATTGGGCTGAGATGATGCCCCCACGCTCACTTCGTTCGCTGCCCCCCGAGCGGGCGCAGGCGCCCTTGCGGCGGCCCGGCGGGCGCTGAGATGGCAGATACGCTGACCTATCTCTCCGGCTTCGGCAACCAGCACGCCACGGAGGCGCTGACGGGCGCCTTGCCGGTCGGCCGCAACAGCCCGCAGCGGGCGCCGCTCGGCCTCTTCGCCGAGCTGATCAGCGGCAGCGCGTTCACGGCGCCGCGCGCCGCCAACCTGCGCACCTGGACCTATCGACGCCGTCCCTCGGTGCAGGCCGCCGCCTACGAGCCCTTGCCGCACGCCTTCCTGAAGACCGGTGCGCGCGGCGGCGTGGCGATCGGCCCCGACCCGCTGCGCTGGCTGCCGCTGGCCATGCCGGCGGCCGGCGACGCGCCGCTCGACTTCATCGACGGCCTGCGCACCTGGGTCGTCAACGGCGACGAAGCAGCGCAGACCGGCGTCGCCTCGCACCTCGTCATCGCCAATCGCTCGATGGCGCGGCGCGCCTTCGTCAACGCCGACGGCGAGATGCTGATCGTGCCGCAGCAAGGCCGCCTTTCGATCACCACCGAGCTGGGCCGGCTGGAGGTCGCGCCGGGCGAGATTGCGCTCGTGCCGCTCGGCATCGCCTGGAAGGTCGCGCTGCCCGACGGCACCGCGCGTGCCTATGTCTGCGAGAACTACGGCGCGCCGTTTCGCCTGCCCGAACTGGGGCCGATCGGCTCGAACGGACTGGCCAACGCGCGCGACTTTCTCGCCCCGGTCGCCGCCTTCGAGGACGACGCCGGCGACTACGAGCTGGTGAAGAAGTTCGGCGGCACGCTGTGGCGGACGCGGGTCGCGTCGTCGCCCTTCGACGTCGTCGCCTGGCACGGCAACCTCGCGCCCTGCAAGTACGACACAGCGAACTTCATGGTCATCGGCTCGATCAGTCACGACCACCCCGACCCGTCGATCTTCACCGTGCTCACTTCGCCGAGCGACACGCCGGGCACGGCGAACTGCGACTTCGTCATCTTTCCGCCGCGCTGGCTGGTCGCCGAAAACACCTTTCGTCCGCCCTGGTACCACCGCAACGTGATGAGCGAGTTCATGGGCCTGGTCTACGGCAAGTACGACGCCAAGGAAGAAGGCTTTCTGCCCGGCGGCGCCAGCCTGCACAACGCGATGGTGCCGCACGGCCCCGACACCGACGCCTTCGTGAAGGCCAGCGCCGCCGAGCTGAAGCCGCAAAAGCTCGACGCCACGCTGGCCTTCATGTTCGAGAGCCGCTGGCTGTTTCGCCCGACCGAGTTCGCGATGGCGAGCGGCATGCTCGATACGACTTACACGCAATGCTGGGCCGGCCTCGGCGCACCACTGTCATCCTGAACGAAGTGAAGGATCTCGTGCCCGCGACGAGATCCTTCGCTACGCTCAGGATGACCACATTTCAAGGAACTTCACGATCATGAATGCACCCGACGCGGTAGCGCGATTTGGCAGCGGCAAGGCGGTCTCCCGCATCGAGGACCGGGCCCTTCTCCAGGGGCAGGGCCGCTTCACCGACAACGTGCCGGTCGCCGGCCAATCGGTGATCGCCTTCCTGCGCTCGCCGCATGCGCATGCGCGCATCGTCGCCATCGACGCGACGGCGGCGCGCGCCATGGACGGCGTGCTCGCCGTCTACACCGGCGCCGACCTGGTCGCCGCCGGCGTCAAGGCGATGCCCGGCGCGGCCGGCTTCACGCGGCCCGACGGGCGCACCGTGACGCCGGAGCGGCGCGGCCTGGCGCACGAGTTCGCGCGCTACGTCGGTGAGGCGGTCGCGGCGGTGGTCGCGACGACGAAGGACAGCGCGCGCGACGCGATGGAAGCAATCGTCGTCGACTACGAAGACCTGCCCGCCGTCGTCGGCGTCGCCGCCGCCACCCAGGCCGGCGCGCCCGCCGTCGTGGCCGACGCGCCCGACAACATCTGCGCCGAGATGAAGCACGGCAATGCCGAGGCCGCCGAGGCCGCGTTCGCGCGAGCCGTGCATCGCGTGTCGCTGGACATCGTCAACCAGCGCCTGTCGGCCGCGCCGATGGAGCCGCGCAGCATCGTCGCCTCGTTCGACACCGCAAGCAGTCGGATCGAGGTGCGCATCAGCAACCAGATGCCGACAGCGGTGGCCGGTGGCATCGCCGGTGCGCTGCCCGGATTGACGAAGGAGCAGGTCCATGTCGTAGTCGGCGACGTCGGCGGCGGCTTCGGCATGAAGACCGGGCCGTATCCCGAAGACATCGTCGTCGCCTTCGCGGCGCAGCAACTGAAGCGCCCGGTGCGCTGGCAGGCCGAGCGCAGCGAGGACTTTCTTTCCGCATCGCCGGGCCGCGACGTGACCAGCCACGCCGAGCTCGCGCTCGACGCCGACGGCCGAGTGCTGGCGCTGCGCGTGCGCTCGCTCTGCAACGTCGGCGCCTACGCCACCGGTGCCGGCGTGGCGATCCAGCTGTTGATCGGCCCGTGGGTCTCGACCAGCATCTACGACATCGGCGCGATCGACCTGCAGCTCAAGGCGGTGCTCACGCACACCGCGCCGACCGGCCCCTACCGCGGCGCCGGGCGGCCGGAGGCGATCTATGTGATCGAGCGGCTGATGGACGCCGCGGCCCGCGAGATGAAGATGGACCCGGCGGCGCTGCGCCGCCGCAACATGGTCCGGCCCGAGCAGATGCCCTACAAGAACGCGATGGGCCAGACCTACGACTGCGGCGCCTTCGAGAAGATCCTGGACCAGGGGCTCGCGCTCGCCGACTGGAACGGCTATGCGGCGCGGCGCGAGGCGTCGGCCAGGCGCGGCAAGCTGCGCGGCCGCGGCATCGCCACCTTTCTCGAATGGACCGGCGGCAACGCCTTCCAGGAGACGGTCAGCGTCGACGTCACGCCCGACGGCTTCATCGAGATCTTCTCGGCGACGCAGCAGATGGGGCAGGGCATCCAGACCAGCTACGCACAGCTCGTCGTCGACGTCTTCGGCGTGCCGATCGAGAAGGTGCGCATCGTGCAGGGCGACACCGATCGCGGCAACGGCTTCGGCAGCGCCGGCTCGCGCTCGCTCTTCACCGGCGGCTCGGCCGTGCACGCCGCCTCCGAGCGCACTGTCGACCAGGGCAAGACGCTCGCCGCGCAGGCGCTCGAGGCCGCGCCCGCCGACATCGAGTACCGCGCCGGGCGCTTCTCGGTGGTCGGCACCGACCTCGGCATCGACCTGTTCGAGCTCGCCGGCAAGCAGGACGGCGCGCGCATCCACGTCGAGGCGACGACCACCGCGGGCGGCCCGACCTGGCCGAACGCCTGCCACATCTGCGAGCTCGAGGTCGACCCGCAGACCGGCGACGTGCAGCTGCTGTCGTACGCGTCGGTCAACGACATCGGCCGCGTCGTCAGTCCCGCCATCGTGCGCGGCCAGGTCGACGGCGGCGCCGTGCAGGGCATCGGCCAGGCGCTTTGCGAAGAGGTCGTCTACGACGCCGAGAGCAGCCAGCTCGTCACCGGCAGCTTCATGGACTACGCGATGCCGCGTGCCGAGAACGGCGTCGACTTCCGCACCGAGTTCGACACCTCGATCCCGACCGCGACCAACCCGCTCGGCGTCAAGGGCGTCGGCGAGCTGGGCACGATCGGCGCGACGCCGGCGGTGATGAACGCCCTGGTCGATGCGCTCGCGCACGCCGGGCTCGGCCGCAAGGCCGAGTCGTTGCAGATGCCGGCGACATCGGCGCGTGTCTGGCAGGCCTTGCAGGCGATGGGGCGCTAGGGCCAGGCCTGTCGGACCGAGGGCTCCGTCAGATCGCCTCGACCGCGCGCAGCGCGGCGATGGCGGCGGCGTCGAGCCCGAGCTCTGCGAGGATCGCGTCGGTGTGCTCACCGAGCGCCGGTATCGCGTCCATGCGCGGACCATCGCCGTCGTCCCAGCTGCCCGGTGGCAGCATCGCCGGCAAGGGTCCCGCCGACGAGCCGACCTCGCGCCAGCGGCCGCGTGCCTCGAGTTGTGGGTGCTGCCAGAGCTCGTGCATGGTGTTGACCTGCGCATTGGCGATCTGCGCCTCGTCGAGACGGGCCAGCACCTCGGTCGCGGTCAAGGAGGAGAAGGCCTCGACGACGAGGGCGCGCAGCACCACCCGCTCGGCGCTGCGCTTCGCGTTGCCGGCGAAGCGCGGGTCCGTGGCGAGCGCCGGCTGCAGCAGCACCTTGTCGCAGAAGGCGACCCATTCGCGCTCGTTCTGCAGGCCGAGCATCACCGTCTTGCCGTCGCCGGCGGGAAACGGGCCGTAGGGATAGATGGTGGCGTGGCTGGCGCCGGTGCGCGGCGGCGGCGCGGCGCCTTCGAAGGCGTAGTACATCGGGTAGCTCATCCACTCGGCCAGCGATTCGAGCATCGAGATGTCGATGCGACGGCCGCGGCCGTCGATGCTTCGCTGCATCAGCGCGGCCAGGATGTTGGTGTACGCGTACATGCCGGCGGCGATGTCGGCAATCGACGCGCCGGCCTTGCTCGGCTCCTCGGGCGTGCCGGTCACGGAGACGAAACCGGCCTCGCCTTGCACCATCAGGTCGTAGGCCTTCTTGTCGCGGTAGGGACCGGGGTTGGCGCGGTCGTCGCCATAGCCGGAGATGTCGCAGACGACGATGCCGGGCTTTTGCGCCGACAGTGCCTCGAACGACATGCCCAGCCGCGCCGCCGCGCCGGGGGCGAGGTTCTGCACCAGCACGTCGGCCTTCTCGACGACGAGCCGCTGCAAGAGCGCCGCCGCCTCGGGATGCTTGACGTCGAGGGTCAGGCTTTCCTTCGAGCGATTGGTCCAGACGAAGTGCGAGGCGAGGCCGCGCGCCCGCTCGTCGTAGCCGCGCGCGAAGTCGCCGCTGCCCGGCCGCTCGATCTTGATGACACGCGCGCCCAGGTCGGCGAGCTGCCGCGTCGCGAACGGCGCGGCGATGGCGTGCTCGAGGGTCACGACGGTCAGGCCTTTCAGCGGTTGCATCGACAAGCTCCTATCAGCGCAGTACCGCGGTTGCGTCCATCGTCAGCCAGCCTTCGTGGTCGGCGGCCCAGAGGTGCACACTGCCGTCGCCCTGCGGCGCGCCGTGCACGTGGAAGGGATGCAGGTCGAAGGTCGGCCGTACGGCCTTGAAGCGAAAGCTCGCCACGTCGGCGTCGGGCTGCTCGCGGCGCAACAGGTCGAGCAGCAGCGTGGCGATGAGCGGGCCGTGCACGATCAGGCCGGGATAGCCCTCGACCTCGGTCACGTAGCGACGGTCGTAGTGGATGCGGTGGCCGTTGAAGGTGAGCGCCGAATAGCGGAACAGCAGCACGTCGTCGGGCACGACCTTGCGCCGCCATGCCGCCTGCGCGGGCGCGGTCTGCGGTGGCGTCGCCGGGTCGCCGGGTTGTTGCGCTTCGCGGTAGACGATGTCGTGAAACTCCACCAGCGCCGGCGCGGCGGCGTCGTTGCAGCGCAGTTCGTGGCGCACCTTGACGAACACGAGCTGTCCGCTGCGTCCGTGCTTGACCGACACGTCGGCGATCGTCGACGTGCGCGCGACACGGTCGCCGACGCGGATCGGCGCGCGAAATTCGAGCTGGCTGCCCGCCCACATGCGCCGCGGCAGCGGCACCGGCGGCAGGAAGCCGCCGCGTCTGGCATGGCCGTCGGCGCCGATCTCGGACTGGCGATGCATGGGCAGGAAGTAGAGCCAGTGCCAGAGCGGCAGCAGGGGCGTGCCGGTCTCTACCGGCGCAGGCGGCCAGTCGAGCGTGGCCATCAGGCCGACCACCGGCGTCGCGCCGATCGTGTCGAGCACCGTTTCGCTGCGGCCGATCCAGGCCTTCAGTTCCTCGGCTTGTGCCTGCATCGCGTTTCACCTCGTTCCGCCGGCACCGCGCCGGCTGCACTTCACGCCGCCCACTGGCGGTTCGTCGCAGTGCGCTGGCTGCCGCGGGCCGACGCCCCGAGAGTCGCACCCCAGCCGATCCCGCTTCAACCCCGTTTCTCAGGAGTCGTCCATGTTGCTGCAGATTCTCTCTTCCACGCCCCGCTGGGTGTTCGCGCTGTTCGCCGCGCTGCTCTGGTTGGGCACCCGGCAGTTGCTGGCCAGCCGCGTCAGTCTGGCGCGGGTCACCATCATGCCGGTCGCGATGACCGGCCTGGCCGTCTACGGCGTGCTGTCGGCTTTCGGCGATTCGCCCGGCGCGCTGGTCGGCTGGGCGGTCGCCGCGGTGTCGCTGGCCGCGCTCCTGCTGCAGCGGCCCTTGCCGGCGACGACCCGCTACGACGCCGCAACGCGCCGCTTCCATATCGCCGGCAGTGCCGTGCCGCTGGCGCTCATGATGGGCATCTTCTTCACCAAGTACGTCGTCGGTGTCGCGCTCGGCATGCATCCCGAGCTGGCGCATCAGCACGACTTGGCGCTCGCCATCGGCACGCTCTACGGCGCCTTCAGCGGCGTCTTCGCGGGCCGCGGCATCCGCCTGTGGAAGCTGGCGATGCGCGAGGACGCGCAAGGCCAGGCCAATGCCGCCGCGTCGGCTCAATAGTGGATGCTGCGCAGTGCGCCGCCGCCGGCGGCCACCGCCTCGCCGTTGATGGCGATCGATTTCGGCGAGGCGAGAAAGGCGACGACGCTGGCCACTTCGGCGGCCTCGACCAGGTGCCGGATCGAGTTGCCCTCGGCCATGCGCTGCAGCACCTGCGCCTCGGAGACGCCTTGCGCCCGGGCCTGCGCCGCGACCAGGTCGGCGGTGCGCTCGGTGCGTGTCAGGCCGGGGTGGACGACGGTGACGTTGATGCCGCTCGGGCCCAATTCGTCGGCCAGGTTCTTGGTCATCGCCGCGACCGCGACGTTGCGCATGCTGCCCACGGTGTTGCCGGTCTGGCGCGCCGCCAGGCCGCTGATGTTGACGATGCGGCCCCAGCCCTGCGCCACCATGTGCGGCGCCACCTCGCGGGCGCAGCGGATGTAGCCCATCACCTTGATGTCCATCTCGCGCTGGAAGAAGCCCGCCTCGATCTCACCCAGCCGCGGCGGCGCGGCGTAGCCGCCGGGCTCGGCCGCGGCGTTGACCAGGATGTCGATGCCGCCGCCGAGCGCGCGCACGGCGTCGGCGACGGCGCGCGCGACCTGCGCATCGTCGGTGGTGTCGGCAACGACGGCCACGACCTTGCGTCCCGAGGCCGCGCTCAGCTCGGCCACGGCGGCGGCGAGCCGTGCCTCGTCGCGGGCCAGGATCGCGACGTCGGCGCCCTCGAGCGCCAGCACGCGGGCGATCGCCTTGCCGATGCCGCGGCTACCGCCGGTGACGAGCGCCCGCTTGCCCTTCAGTTCGAGATCCATGGCTGCCTTTGCATCGGGTCGGAGAGGCCCGCATGCTAGGCCTGTTCACGCGCCGGCGTGACCCGGCGCTATCGCTCGCAGGTCAGCCCGGGTCGGCGACGAAGCCGGGGAACGGTTGCGGCACGACCGGCGGCCGCGGCCGGCCGATGATGCCGCTCGCCACCAGGTTGGCGTAGCTGTCGTAGCGCAGCTGCACGACCTCGGCCGGCTGCGAGCTGGCCCGCTCGAAGCTGGTCTGCGTGGTCGGCGAATACTCGCGCTCGCCGTGGCCGGTGCCGAGCTTCTCGGCCTTGGCGAGCGAGTCGCGATCGCGCGCCATGGGCGGCGGCGCCGCCGCGGACGGGGCCGCAGCCGAGCGCTCGCGCGACGCATCGGCGGCACCGGCGGCACCGGCGCCGGCGCTGCCAAAGGACTCGGCGCGACGTTCGGGCTCCTGCCGCATCTCGCCGTCGAGGCGATTGCTGGCGACTGGCGGTTGCGACTCGTACGGCCGCAGCACCGGCTGCTGCACGCGCTCGCGAAACACCGCGGCACCGATGACACCGACGTTGTCGGGCCTGTCGGTGCGCGCCGCATACGAGTCGGGCAGGGCGGTGAAGTAGAACGCCGCCGCCTCGGAATAGCTCTTGCGCCAGCCGGTGATCTCGGCCGTCTGCCAGGGGCCGAGCACGTAGCCGGTCTGCCCGGTCGACGCCGTCTCGCCGCTCACCGCATTGACGCCGTCGATCGACAAGACGACCAGCACGCGGGCGCCGGAGCGATTGGTCAGGCGCACCGCATAGCGATCGCCGGGCCGGCCGGCGACGTAGCTGGCGCCGCGGTAGCGCCAGGTCGAAAGGAGCTCGCCGCGGCCGCGGTCGACGATTTGCATGTCGACGAGATTGCCTGCGGCGCAGGCAGGCGTCGAGGTGCAGGCGCTGGCCGCGGCGGCGGCGAACAGGGTAAGCAGAAGGCGGCGGGTCGGCATGTCGAGGCTCCGGATCGGAAGTGGCGAACATGCGTTGAACGGCCGACCCGGCCGAACGGGGTGAAAGTGCGCGGCCTGGCGCGTTCAGGGCTCGAGAATGCGCTCGTCCTTGGAGCTTTCCCGCGTGTCGGCGCCCGACGTGACCCGTCTACGGCCAGCCGGGCTGCGATCGTGAGCGGCTGCCTCGCTACTGGCTGCGAATCGTCGCGGTGATGACCGAGGCCAGGCCGAGCCGCCCCATCAACATCCCGAACGTCGGCACGCTGGCCGTGACGCCGAGCCCGTGCGGCTCGATGTGGGTCAGCCGCTGGCCGACCGCCACGCAGCCCTTCAGCTGGAACGGCCAGTTCGCGTTGTGGATCTCGCACAGGCTCCGGCCCTGCACGCCGGCCGGGACCAGGCTCGGCGTTCCGAAGATGTTCAGCGCCGGGTTGTGGAAGACGACCGTGTGGCCGTGCGCCGGCGAGTCGAAGTGCATGAGCTGGTAGTCACCTTCGGGAATGCACGAGGCGCCCTGCTTGTTGTTGTTGTTCCACGGCTGCTCGCAGGTGGCACAGATCAATTCGCCGTCGAGCAGGAGCCGGCCGTACTCGCCGATCGGCGACGACAAGGACTTGGTGCGAACGATATCGATATGCACGCCAACGATCTCAGCGCCTCGATTGGATTTATGCTGTAGATTTATACAGGAAGCAACCAGTCCACGCTGCAATTCGATCGCTGCCTTTAGACTTCGCAAAACTAGTCACATCTTCAGCTACGGGGGTACTCCGGCGTGACGCTGACCCATAAGAATTATGGTCTAATCGACCCGTTTCTGTGAAACGCCCAAGCGGGCCGCCGTCCAGATGGTCTCTGGTGCAAGCGTCCAGATGGATTCGCTTTTTAGTTAGACATGGCTCGGTGGAGTTCGTGGATCATGCCCACGAACGGGGGACCGAACGGAGCGTCTCCAACGAGGAGATGCTGCGTACGATCGAGCTTGGTAGCCCGATACGCAAGGAATCGACGGTGGTACAAGATTTCGCCGGAGACTTCGACGAGGAGCGCGTGACATTCACGCATAGATTTGTAAGCCGTCCCGGCTTGACGATCGGGGTGGTTGCCGGCATATCCGAATCCAATCCAAATGCGGTCGTTGTCACCTGCTGGGCGACGAGACGCTGAGTCATGCATCAATTCAATGCCGATCCCTTGCCAATGGTGTGGCTGCGCAATGGCTTCTTGAAGAGTGAGCAGGTGGGTCGCCCTTTGGTTCGATATGCCCATCTTGTCGGTTTGGTATCTGCTTTGCACGAGGCCGTTGTGCTCAAGCCCGCGCTTTTGTCGGGTGCTGAGATCACCTATCTGCGCCGTGCGCTAGATGGTCGCCAAGCGGACCTGGCCAACGTCCTTGGTTGCTCAGAGCAA
This sequence comes from Burkholderiales bacterium, assembly GCA_025350505.1. Taxonomy (GTDB): domain Bacteria; phylum Pseudomonadota; class Gammaproteobacteria; order Burkholderiales; family Burkholderiaceae_C; genus Schlegelella_A. Next base: position 1,499 of record JANXXS010000243.1, on the reverse strand, counting down.
ACGCTTTCGCTGTGGGAGCGCGGGTCGCACCTAATTACCCGGGCCGCGGACACACTTGTTCGAAAGTACTTTGTCGAGAAGTCTCGATCCATCGGACCGAAGGTTCGGCGCAGCAGCAGCATCGAGAAGCTGTCCTCTCTATCTCGTGCGACCGCATCATTGATTTACGAGGGCTCTTTCTCGGCAGGGCGGTGGAGCTTCAGCTACGGCGTTGTGCCCGCGTTCCAGACATGCGAGCAGATCGTTGTTCAGACGGCGGTGCCGCGGAATGGAGGGGGCGCCACTGCCCTGACTACTATGGCGACGAGCATTTCTGACGACAAGCTTTCGACTCGACCGCAATGGAGCGCGCCGTCGCCGGTCATCTTGACTGCCCCAACAACATTCGCGGCGGTGACGCATGGCTAGGACGAAGGCGACCTCCAAGCAACGGGCATTCGTTGGCGCTGACCTGCGGGACATCAGGCTGTTCTCCGAGAATTTGCAAGCTCTCGACAGCCAAGTGCGCCCAGCGGGAGCCGTTGTTCAGGCGCAAGTCACGGCTGCGAGCACGGTCGGAATTGGGTTTGGCTTGGATCCGGACGGTACACAGTTGCTATCGATCACTCACGCCTACCGAGTCGAACTCAAGAGCCTGCCAAATTTGGAGGCCCTTTGTCAGTACGAAAGCGAGTACCGAACGACGTTTGTCGTTACTGAACTTGAGGGAATCGATACGGGTGTTGGACCTGTGTCACTGGACCCAATACACACATACATCCAACAGGTCGCTTGGATTGCACGGACTCGCGCCCAAGGAACATTGGGGCAGAGCGGGTTTGGCGGCATCATGCTGCCGAAACAAGACCGCTACACAACCGTCAGCCCGGACGCGATCACAGCGCCTTCCGTAACGCCCGCGGCCGCAAAGAAGACCAAGGGAGCGAAAGAGAAGAAGTTGTGAAATCGGCGGCGTCGCTGCCTATCCTGCGCGCTCCCTCGGTCGAACGCCCCCTGTTGCCCTGCCTGAGGCTACTTGCCTACTGCTACTTGCCCGCTAGGGGTTGCGTGGAGCCCAATGGGAAAACAACCCTGTAGGGAACGCCGAGTTGGGCCAGTTCTTCGTACCGATGGAGGCTCACGAGATCGGGTTTGCGCGTAAGCGTCCGGTGAACCCATCTTGAACTGAGCGGCGGTGGCGATAACGATCGTGTCCACGTAGAGCTTAAGTGGACACGATGGCAAGCGAGCAGACAGCGAGACGGCGGCGCTACGGCAAGGAGATGAAGGCGCAGGTGCTGGCCGAGTGCGACGCTCCAGGCGCCTCGGTCGCCAAGGTCGCGATGTCGCACGGCATCAACGCCAACGTCGTGCACGGCTGACCCGGGTGTTCAGCCTACCCTGCTGCTTATTTGAGCAGCGGGGTATCAGGAGTGATCACCATGGCCATGATTGGCAAAGTGCTGCGGATGCACCGCCGCGACAAGAAGTCAGTGCGGGAGATCGTGAAGGCGACGAGC